>JARLHO010000066.1 GCA_031292215.1 Syntrophobacteraceae bacterium
AGAGCGGCGCCGCCCTGTTTGGGGACGGGGTTTTATCTTGGAAACGAGGGGGGGGGCCGTTCCCCGGGCCGGGCCGCCGCGCGGGGGGGGGGGTTTTTTTTTTTTTTTTTTCGGGGGGGGGGGGGGGCCCCCCCCCCCCCCCCGGTTTTGGGGGGGGGCGGGCGCCCCCCCCCCCCCCCCCCGGACGCAGCCTTGGGTTATCATACAATTCCCCACACGTCCGCCCATTTCCCCCTTAACGGAGACACGCAAAAAGGGACCCTGGCCCAATCGCCCCCCTCGTATATTGCGCCGCCTGTAGTTTTTCCTCTTCGGATAAAACCCCAGCCCAAAAACGAGACAGCACCGCTCCTTGGCGCACCGGATAAGATTATCTTCCGCGCGGCTCCTTTCCTGCGGCTCGCAACCTCGCGGGGGCAAAAAACTTCGCCCTTCATCGGCCGGCCTGGGAAAAGGATTCTCACGTGATTGCAGATGGAATTGCGGGAGTGATAGCCAAACGCGATATTGTCCGCTATTATCATTACAGGAGCTGCAAACGGCGATAGTAAAAGACCTGGCGGATCATGCCTCACGTGAAAAAACCCGGCAGTGATTGCGGAGAAGAGGCGAAATTGAGAGTAAGAAAAATTATCGAATCTTTCCAGCGTGGTTATTTGTCTTTCCTGCACCGCTTCAAGGTGAGCGATCAGACCTTTCTTATAGCGGTGGCGGTAATAGTTGGGGTTGTCGTGGGCTTTGGCGCCTATCTTTACGCAAAGATGCTGGAGTATTCCAACGACTTCTTTTGGGTAATCCTTCCCGGCTGGATCGGACACCATAAGGCTTTGGCCATTCTCACCCCCTTTGCCGGAGCGCTTTTGCTCTGGCCCCTCATAGAGCTTTTCCCAAAGGATGCGGCCAGGGACGGAGTACCGGCCGCCATGGAGGCCGTGGCGTTAAACGATGGCCGTATGCGCTGGTCCAGTTCGCTTCTGTGCATGGCGATGTCGGCAATCACGCTGGGCTCGGGAGGATCGGCGGGCAGCGAGGGGCCCATCATACTGATTGGCTCCGCTCTGGCCTCGGGCGTGGGACAATTCCTGCGGGTCTCCGGAAACCGCCTCCGGGTGATCACCGCGTGCGGGGCCGCAGCCGGGCTCGCATCCATTTTCAACGCTCCCATAGCCGGGGTGCTCTTTGCCCTGGAGGTCGTCATGGGAGAGTTCAATGTGCAATCCTTTAGCCCGATCGTCATTTCTTCGGTGATAGCCACCGCTTTTTCCCGCGCTTTCATAAGGAATGGGGCGGCCATGAGGGTGCTGCCCTACACCTTGTTCTCCCCGTGGGAAATCGCCTTTTATGCCCTGATGGGGGCAATGGCCGGCGTGGTGTCTGCCGGCCTCATCCGGGCCATGCAGGCAAGCGAGCATTTCTTCGTGCGCACCATCCGTTTGCCCGGAGGCCTAAAGCCCGCGACCGGCGCCCTGGCTGTTGGACTGATCGGATTTTTTTACCCGCAGGTACTGGGCTTTTCCTACGCACCCATAACTGCGGCAATCGCCGGGAAATTCCTGTTTTCAACTCTTTTGCTCCTTCTGGGGCTAAAGATCGTTGCCACCGCCTTGACCTTAGGCTCGGGAGGTTCGGGGGGCGTTCTTTGTCCTTCCCTTTTCCTGGGCGCGGTGCTCGGCAGCGCCTGCGGCCTCGCTTTCAAACATTTTTTCCCCCATATTACGATCCATCCGGGAGGCTACGGAGTTGTCGGGATGGGCGCGGTGCTGGGAGCTGTCGTTCAGGCCCCCATGACCGCGATCATAATGATATTTGAGCTAACCAACACCTACACGGTTATCCTGCCCATGATGGCCGCCTGCATCATGGCTTCCCTGGTCCAGCAATCCCTTCTTTCGGGTTCGATCTACTCGCTAAGCCTCGCCCGCAGGGGCGTGGACATAAGCGCGGGACGCGAGATGGGGATCCTCACCAACCTCAAGGTCAAAGATGTCATGGCCCATCATGCCCCGGTGGTTACCGAATCGACCCCTTACGAGGAAATTGTCCACCGCTGTCTTTCCGAGTCATGCAATTACCTCTACCTTGTCGACAAGAAAAATGGGCTGGAAGGTGTCATATCCTTTTCAGACCTCAGAGAGTTTCTTTTCGAAGAAGGGTTAAACGGCCTCGTAATTGCCAAGGACCTGGCCAATAGCAATGTCGTAACCGTTACGCCCGATGAATCTTTGGCCTCCTGCCTCAATAAATTCAGCTTCATCGATATAGAGCAGCTTCCCGTAGTGGAAAACCGCAATGGCGCCCGTGAAATTGTGGGAGTGGTGACCCGAAGCCATCTTATGAATGCATACCGGCAGGAAATGGTAAGGCGCGCCGTAATAAGGGAGCGCTCCTTTGATGCGGTAAAGGAAAACCCCGGCAAATGATATAGGGGCTAAAATCCGCAATAGGGGAAAATCTTAAGAATCGGATACGAACGATCAGGTTTCTCACGACGCTTTGAAACCTCCGCTTCCTATCTTATAAAGGGAAAAGGCGGCAACGAATGGCAATCGACATCCCAAAGGGTGTGCCCCCTTGCTTCGGGAAACGATCAAAAAACATCCGGCTTCGTGGAGACTTCAGCCCAACCTTTCGGAATATGAAAATTGCTGCGCCGGTTTTTGCCGGGATGAGGTGCAACGCGTACTAGACGGACTTCCGGACGGCCCGGGTCTAAACATCGCCCGCGAAGCCCTCGACCGCCATGGCCAAACCCCGACCGGAAAACGGCTGGCTATTCGGTGGCCGGGCTGCGGCGGCCAGTTCCTCGATTTCACCTATAACGACCTAAAACGCCTTGGCAACCGCTTTGCCAACGTTCTGTGGACTCTGGGTTCGGGCAAAGGAGATACCGTCTTCACCCTGGCCGGGCGAATACCCGAGCTCTATGCGACTGCCCTTGGGACACTGAAAAATACCTCCGTTTTCGGCCCGCTGTTTTCGGCCGATGGTCCTGAGCCGGTCTACCAGCGCCTGAGCAAGGGGGACGCCCGGGTTCTGGTGACCACCGAGTCAATCGCCCCCCTTTTTTCAAAGCTGACAATTACCCACACATGCGCCCACTTACCCCTTAGCGGAGACTCCCAAGAAAGGGGCTTGGCCTGATCGCCCCCCTTTTTTGCAAAGGGGGGGTGGGGGGATTTCAACTCTGTTCGTTCAGCACGGAGTAAACTCCCTCCCTATTCTTAATCCCATGCTCTTTTAAGATACAAGGATGGGTGGAGCGCAAAGCGCAACCCATCAGGCCAGTCGTAAACCCAACCGGGTATAAGACGCCGTGGCAGGGCAATCCACGGGTAAACATAGAGTTGCTTTACCCGGGCCACGCAGTAATGAGGCGGCCGGGATGCAAATCGAAGATGCGGTGCGGGAGGCTGCCCGGGTGAGATTTCGCCCCTGTTTCTTTCCACCCTCGCGGCGCTTCTCGGCATGTTGCCCACCGCGCCCCGCAGTACCGACCCGGTTCCAGCCTCGTATGTCGGCTGAAAGGTCAGTCGGCGTCTTTCCGGGGAAATTGCTCAATCTATCGTAGTATCTTTTCATTTTCGTATTGCACCCTCAGAGAGTATCCCTTTTCAATCTAGTGGCGCATTTCTGCCCAACAGCCGATCTTACCAGGGTGGGAACTCTTGACTCCTGGGTAAATGCAGTAGTTGGATTATACGGACAGTACGAAAATACGTTCCTGAGTACACTATTTACTTGAACTCACCGAACTTTTCATTAACATGGGCATTGATAACTGCGCACTCAACCTGGAGCAAGCTCGATGAAAAAGATCACCCGTTTGGCAATTGCATTTTTCCCCCTCTTAATTTTCAGTCTTTTGGGCTTTCCAATCCTGGCCGGCGCCCAGATTTTCGGCAATCGGGAGCAATCCGTGGGCTCTCCAACGGGCGAGGTGGAACAACATGTCTGGGACCCTCTCGAACGCTCCAACAGGAAAGTCTTCGACTTTAACGATCGACTCTATTCCGACGTCGTGGAGCCCATAACCACGGTTTACAGGAAATTACCCTTACCCGTCCGCAATGTGGTCGGCAATGGGTTTCAAAACCTCGAAGCCCCTTCGCGCTTCGTAAATTTCGCTCTGCAGGGAAAGCCTCACAGGGCGAGTAATGAAATTACACGCTTTGTCATAAATTCGACCCTTGGCGTTGGCGGCATGTTCGATGTTGCTCAAAAGGCCTTCGGACTCCAGGACCATGATGCGGATTTCGGCCAGACACTGGGGATATGGTGCGTAGAGCCTGGGCCGTACCTGGTGGTCCCAGCGCTCGGCCCCTCGAACACAAGGGATCTGGTGGGTTTAGCGGCCGATTCGTTCATGGACCCGCTCTACTGGGTGCCCGGGCCATCCTGGATGATGTATCCCGTCGATTTCGTCAAATACACAAGCAAGGCTTCGGATCATATCGATCAATACGAAACGATGAAAAAAGCCTCTCTCGACCCCTATGTCGCGATGCGTAATGCTTATATGCAGCATAGGGAGGACAAGATCGGGAACAGGCCGCAACAGCCGGAGGCTATCCATGCCTCTGCAGAGGACGATGCGCGCCGGCAAGCGGCCGACCGGAAGGCGGCCGATGAAAAGGCCTTGGCGCAAGCTCGTGAGGAGGAACTCCGAAAAGAGCTAAAACCCCGCAAAAACGCCTCGCCGCGAGAACTTGCCCGGGCGCTGCTGGCGGCGGCGCAAAACGAGTCGCCCCGCATGCCGTTTGAGACGGTTTTGCACCAATATCCCCAACTGGCCGGGGCGGTTGCGGCGCGTTGCGCCCTCGCCCAAGACGCGAACTTCCGGCCGGATTGGGGCAGTGACAACAAGCAGAGGTTACGCATTGCAACAGAGATAATCTGCCAAGACCTCGCCCGAGGCGACCGGTTCGCCCGAGGAGGGAACGACTCCCGACTGGACAGGATAAGAGAAATGGCCTGCGACCAGCAGAGAAAACTCGATGACTTGGAGCGGGAACGGGAGAGCATGTAAAACCCGGGGAGGCTAAAAAAACTAAGAACTTACGTGGTAAGGATTTTTCCGAACGCGAAAAGTTGCCCCCTCCCCGACTCGTACGTGCGTTCGCGGTGAAGACGCGCGAGAGCTGTGGCTGATACTCCGGAAGGGGGACCGACTGGAGGTCTGGCGCACCTGATCGAAGCCTTCGAAGAAAAACGCTACCCTTTTCCCTCTGCCGAACCCGGTTGAAGCATAGTGAGCCAAATGATTGAAGAAATCTTCAATGGGCACAATCCCGATGCAGTAGACAAGTACTTCACCCCGGATTCGGTCAACCACGAGATGCTCTGGAGAAGCTTTTCAAGTCGGTTGGAGGAACCATCGAATGTTGCTACTTCGCCTTCGGAGAACACGACATTATCGTTATCGCCGATGTTCAGGACAACGTCAACATGGCCATCACTCGGCCTAACGCTCTGGTTATCCGGGTTGGTTGTGGGCAAGACGACCGTTCTCTTGCCCCCGGAAGAAATGGACGAAGCGGCGAAGAAGTCCCCCGCATACCGGGGACCCGGACGGTAGGACCGCGGGTGACTTGAACACAGTCTGCATATGGTTTGGGAATGCTAAAATGAATACATTCCGGTGGAGGAGCCAATCAATATATCCGTTTGTCCACAGGGCCGGCGACCAGACCTGGCTCTACTATGAAGAAGGCCCATAGAGCCTAAGGTGGTTTTTATAATTTCAGCCACTACTGTCCGGTTAATTTCAAAAACTGCGGCGAATGTGTAGATGGGTGGAGCGCATGGGTCTTGTAATGTGAAAAATAACGCCGAGGGGAAACTCTTGAGAGTTCCCCATGGAGCGGCCGCAAAAAGGGGTATTATGAAACTATCCATGCAACCAGTCCTGGCTGTAATGCTGCTCTTACTGCTGGCGGGAGCGGCTCGCGCCGCAGGGCCGACAAAAGACGAATGCGCCCTGGCCGGTATAAAAAGTCCACAAGAGCTGGTCTCTTTTGTCAAAAGCTTACAGAAAGCCGTAAAAAAAGATGACTTGGCAGCCGTTGCCGCCATGGTGAGCTATCCCATCCAGGTGGATCGAAACGGCCACTCGCAAAGCATCGAAAACAGCGCCGCATTCGTCAAGAACTACTACGCCATAATGACAAAGGAAGTTCGGGCGTCGGTTGTGGAAACGAAAACGGACGATATCATCGTCAATCGCAAGGGTTTCGACGTCGGCTCTCTTCATGCGCAAGTCGATGGCGACAAGCTGGCCGTCACAGCGGTAAACGAATAGGAAGGCCCACAAACAGGGGCTTTCCGTGGTCAGGCCTGCCGGTAAAATCGTATGGAAAAGCGGTTCACTCAATATACACAATCTAAGGCCGGAGGATTACATGCGAAAAGTTGGCGCTCTAGTAGTAATCGCGCTTTGTTGGATACCCCTTGCGCTTACGGCGGCAAGCCCCGCCAAAGCCGCCCGGACCGGATCGGCGAAAACCGCTGCCGTGCAGCCGATTCCAGTTAAAATACTCGGAAAGACGATAGAAATCCGTAGCGGCATGACCCGATCCGATGCAAAGGCCGCTCTCTCGTCGATCATAAGAGAAGAGCCCTCACTCGATACTGCGGAGCGGCTGCAATATGACGTGCAGCTTGTCTCGGATACGGCGCCCGTAACCATCCTGTTCGACTTTGACAAAAAGGGCGTCGTCACCTCCTTCCTGCTCGATTCCTCGGAGAAAGACCAGAATCCGCCCGCCGCTGCCCTGGTTGACTGGCTTAGGTCAAACGCCGGGAAACCCAAGGTGGAAAAGAAGGGAAACACGACCTGGATTTTTGGCGGGTGGAAAATTGAACACAGCGAGGGAGGAACTGGAGAGGATGCAGCCTACCGGGTCCAGCTCGACAGAATAGGCAAATGAGGGAGGGAGGGATCGCCGTTTAAAAAGAGCTGCCTGAGAAAGAAGCTGCCATACGGACACAATCTTTGTATAATGGCTGCTTTAGACTTGGAGCGTTTTTTTTCGGTCCACCTGCAGCAGTGGAAAAAGCATGAGCAAAGTAATCCTTTCCGTTGTCGGCCATGACAGACCGGGCATCATAGCGGCGGTATCCCGGGTGCTTTTCCTTAACGGATGCAACATTGAAGACGTAAGTCAAAGCATCCTCCAAACCGAGTTCGCGGGGCTATTTATCGCCGCCCTTCCGAAATCTCTAAAAATCGTGAACCTTAACGACCGCTTGATGGAAGCTCTCGGGGTCATGGGCCTTTCGGTTTCCCTTAGCGAAATGGAACCGTCGGGAACGTGGAAGTCTCCTCCAAGCGAGCCGTTTATCATCACGACCATGGGAGCGGACCGCCCCGGACTCGTGGCGGCCATAACGGAGCTGCTCGCAGGATTTGAGGTAAATATATCGAATCTCAAGGCTGTTTTCAGGGGCGGAGACAACCCGCTTGAAAACACGATGATCTACGAAGTGGATATTCCCGTCGCTCTAGACCACAATCTTTTCCGGGAAGCGCTCTATAAACGGGGCGGCGAACTGGGGCTGGACGTAAGTCTTCAACACCGGGAGATCTTCGAAGCCATTCACACGGTCTAAA
The DNA here is from genome assembly GCA_031292215.1 of Syntrophobacteraceae bacterium. Classification (GTDB taxonomy): domain Bacteria; phylum Desulfobacterota; class Syntrophobacteria; order Syntrophobacterales; family Syntrophobacteraceae; genus SbD1. The sequence goes on from JARLHO010000066.1 coordinate 7,610, forward strand.
AGAGTCTCACCCGCCAAACGGCAACAGGAAAGAGTCTACCCGATGCTTACTCACAAGGAAGTCCTCTCCACACTCGAGATGCTACGAAACGAACATCTCGATGTCCGCACCGTTACGCTCGGTATCAGCCTTTTGGATTGCGCAAGCGATGACCCGGCCCGGTTCGTCGACCGGGCGGTCGCAAAAATCGGCGCCGTTGCCCGCGATCTGGTGAAGGTTTGCGACGAAGTGGCGCTTCGCTACGGCATCCCGATCGTAAACAAGCGGATTGCGGTAAGCCCGATTGCCGTGGCGGCATGCGCGTGCGGGCCCGACCGGATGGTTGAAGTCGCAAGGGCCCTTGACCGGGCGGCAAAAGAGGTCGGCATCGATTTCATCGGCGGCTTTAGCGCTATGGTGGAAAAAGGGTTCACCAGGGGCGACCTGGCCCTCATCGAGGCCATTCCCGAGGCGCTTGCAACAACCGATCGCGTCTGTTCCTCCATAAATGTCGCCTCCACCCGCGCGGGCATCAATATGGATGCGGTCTACCTGATGGGCAAAACGATCCGAAGGGCCGCCGAACTAACCAGGGACCGGGACGGCATAGGGTGTGCCAAATTGGTCGTCTTTGCAAACATCCCTCAGGACATCCCCTTTATGGCGGGCGCGTTCCTCGGTGTGGGCGAGCCGGAGACGGTCATAAACGTCGGGGTAAGCGGCCCGGGGGTTGTCAAAAAAGCCCTTGAGCGTGCGCTCGGGGCAAATCCGAAACTCGATCTCGGCCAAATTTCCGAAATCGTAAAGCATACCGCCTTCAAGGTGACAAAGGTCGGCGAACTTATCGGCAGGCGCGTAGCAGATGGCCTGGGGGTCCCCTTCGGGGTAGCCGACCTTTCTCTTGCGCCTACCCCCAACGTGGGGGATAGCGTGGGGGAGATCTTTCAAACCCTGGGGCTTGGCAGCATCGGGGTTCCGGGGTCGACCGCGGCTCTCGCGCTCCTAAATGATGCGGTAAAGAAGGGGGGCGCTTTCGCAAGCTCCTACGTGGGCGGCCTTAGTGGCGCATTCATTCCGGTCAGCGAAGATTTAAACATTGCCGAGTCGGCCCGCCTGGGGTTTCTATCGCTCGAAAAACTCGAGGCGCTGACTAGCGTCTGCTCGGTCGGTCTGGATATGGTGGCCCTTGCGGGAGATACCTCGCCGGAAACCCTTGCCGCAATAATTGCCGATGAGATGGCTATAGGGGTGATAAACCGGAAGACTACCGCAGCAAGGCTTATTCCGGTCCCCGGAAAAAAAGCCGGAGATAAGGCCCGATTTGGCGGCCTCCTGGGGGAGGCGACAATTATGCCGGTGCGTGGGGCGGACTGCTCCGCCGGGTTCATTTCCCTTGGAGGCAGAATCCCGGCCCCCATCCATAGCCTCAATAACTAATGACTTAACCTGCCCGGTTGTCTCCACCATGGCGGCAAAGGCCGATCGTAGCGTCTCATAACCGCCTTTACCCCTCCGATTTCCGCTCCCCCCCTCCGCAAAACTGACAATTACCCACACATGCGCCCACTTACCCCTTAGCGGAGACCCCCGGGAAAGGGGCTTGGCCCGATCGCCCCCCTTTTTTGCAAAGGGGGGTTGGGGGGATTTACTCTCCAGCCGCTTGCAATGACGCGCATGGACCGGCTGGGCTCGCTCGCCCCCCTTATTTGCAACTTTGCAAAAGGAGATAGGGGGCGCATGTGTGGGTAATTGTAAGCCCGCAAAGGGGGGTGGAGTAGAGCGGCCCGCTCCCCTTCGCCCTTGTCCTCAATTGTCAGGAAATCGTCACACTCCGGCCATGAAGTCCCCCTCCAAAACGAATAATCTGACCGCTCGTTTCAGAAAAATCGGCCAGGCGGGCAAACCTTTCCACTTCCCTTTGGCGGCCGCCGGCCACTTGCGCCCGTAAGGCAACCCTGACGAGCTGTAACCAAAAGCCCCGGGGCATGGTGGATGAAAACTCAAAACGTTTCGCCCGTAAATACCCGCTACTGGATCAATATGCTGCCGGCAAGCCTTCCGGGTACGACCCCTGGCGACTATTTAGCCGGTACGCTCGGTTTGGGATTTGCCGGCGCCCTCCTGCCGCTTGCCATAGTGCTGCTCGCAGTATTGGCCGTGGAAAGAAAACCAGGGATAAAAACGCAATTTTTCTATTGAACGGCAGTAATTATCGCCAGGACAGCGGCGACCAACATAGCGTACCTTTTCACCCATGCATGCAAACTGAACTCTCTGGCCGTTGCCGGGTGGTTCGCAGCGCTTGTGGCCGCAACCCTCTCTATCGGCCGCAAATTGGCAGGCAGTAAGACTTTGCCCACAAGCACAATCGCAGAAAAAGACGCACCGCCGGCAACCGATTTGACGTACTGGGGGGGGGGCGATGCTCTTTGCAAGCGCGCTCGGAACCTCCTCGGGAAATTGCATCACCGACGGACTGGGGCTTGGCCTTCCCATGGCGTCCCTAATCATGCTGTCCCTTCTCCTGGCCGCTCTTTATACCAAAATAAAGGGGTCGACATTCCCCCGGAGATTTCCTACTGGATCATCATCGTGATCATTCGAACGGCCGGAACGAACCTGGGAGATTTTCTCTCTTCCCCCGCGGGATTGGGCCTTGGCTTCGGAAAAGCCGCGGCCTGCATGGGTGTTTTGTTTCTGTGCAGTCTCTGGTCGAGCGGCTATCGGATCTCCCCCGAATCCAAAAACAAACGGCTTTTCCCGGCCGATGCGGCAAACGCCTCCCAATAGTTCCTCAATAATTTTCCCGCCCATCCCATCCGAAAAGGGGTTTGGGGGATTTACTCTTCCCTCCCCTCTGCAATGACCGCGCAAGAAGCGCCAGCCCCAATCACCCCCCTTCTTTGCCCGCAGTGCGGCCGTCGCAGCGCTCGAAACCGTGCATGGAGTCCCTTTATTCCACCGGATCGGACGAGGCATAGTGCTAACCGATGCCGGTCGCGCATTTTTGGAGCAAGCGCGCGCGGTTCTAAGCCGTGCGGCGAGCGCCCAACTGGTGCTCTCGGAGTTTGGCGGGCTAAAACGAGGCGCCTTGCGTCTGGTCGCCAGCCACACCATCGCCGGCTATTGGCTCCCCCGCTGTCTTGCCGCTTTCCGGGCGCTGCATCCCCCGATCACTTTGGAGCTAGCCATCGCCAATACCGAGCAGGCCAAACAAAGTGTTCTGGCCGGGACCGCCGAACTCGGTTTTGTGGAAGGGGCCGTCGATGACCCGGACATCGTGCGCTGGCCGATCGCCTATGACCGGCTGGTGCTGGTTGGCGCAGCACCTCCTCCTGCAGTCGATAAACACTGGGTGCGAAGCGCCCGGTGGATCATGCGGGAACGCGGATCGGGCGCCCGCTCGACTTTTGAGGAGGCGCTCCAAAAGATGGGCGTAGACCCCGAGACGCTTTCTATCACGTTAACTTTGCCCTCCAATGAAGCCGTCCGCACAGCCGTTGAGGCCGGAGCAGGAGTAGCCGTACTCTCCTCCCTGGTAGTCGCCGGCGCGATCGACTCCGGCGGACTAAACCGGTATCCCCTTACCTTACCCGAGCGGCCCTTCTTTGCTCTTCGCCACAGGGAGCGATATCAGACACGGGCCGCATGCGCACTTCTCGACTTTATCCGGAAAGACACGCCATGATCTTCGAACGCACCACAGCACATATCGACATTGTCATGCCTCTCATGCCCCTTCGTGAAAGGATCCGTCAGTTTACTCCAAGCTGGTTTGCAGCCACCATGGGTACCGGAATTCTTGCGCTCATCCTGCCACAAATTCCCGGGCTCGGCCACGCGCTAAGGCCGGTTGGCGAAGCTTTGTGGCTTCTAAACATTGGCCTTTTCACGCTTTTTTTGACCCTTTACACCGCTCGATGGATTTTATTTGGCCACGAGGCCAGACGGATTTTCAGCCACGATGTGGCATCCATGTTCATCGGCACGATCCCCATGGGGCTGGCCACCATCATTAACGGCATACTCGCCTTCGGGCAGCCGCGATGGGGCGCAGGAGTCGTCCCGATCGCGCAGGCGCTGTGGTGGGTAGACGTCGCCATGTCCCTGGGGTGTGGGGTGCTCATCCCCTTTTTCATGTTTACGCGCCAGGAGCATGCCCTGGACCGGATGACCGCGGTGTGGCTGCTCCCCGTCGTTGCCGCGGAGGTCGCGGCGGCAAGCGGCGGGTTGCTCGCCCCTCACCTGCTGGGAGCCCGCGCGCAGTTCCTGACTCTTGTGGTAAGTTTCGCGCTTTGGGCCTATTCGGTACCCGTCGCCTTTTCCATCCTGACCCTTCTCATCCTCCGGATGGTTTTGCATAAGCTGCCTCACGAAAGCATGGCCGCCTCCAGTTGGCTGGCCCTTGGCCCTATCGGGACCGGTTCCTTTGCCATGTTGGTCCTTGGCGCCAACTCTCCGGCAATCTTTGCTGCCCGCCACTTGAGCAGTATCGGCCAGGCGACTTTAAGCATCGGCACGATCATCGGAATGCTCCTCTGGGGGTTTGGTCTGTGGTGGCTGTTGCTTGCAACGCTCATAACCATCCGCTATTTCCGCGCGGGAGTCCCGTTTAACCTCGGCTGGTGGGGCTATACCTTCCCGCTTGGCGTCTACACCGTTGCGACCCTCAAATTGGCAACCATACTGGCTTTAAGCTTTTTCACCGTCCCGGGAACAGCGGAGGCCATGGCCCTTGCCGCCATCTGGGTCTGCGTCGCCTGGCGCACGGTACACGGCGGATGGATGGGCCATTTGTTCTTTTCGCCATGCATCGCCAAAACTAACTAGTATCCCTCCGCCTGTGCCCACCCCACGAGGTCTGCACCCGTTGTAGGGTGGGCACACGTAGTATCGATGCCCACCGCCGTCACGACCAGAGACATCCTCTTGAGGGTTTATCCCGATGGAACCGGGGGGGGGTGGGTGCAAAACCGAATCGCTGGGACATCGACAGAGTTGGGTTGATCCATGGGACCGAACCTCTGAGGCTGGAATAGTCACTATGACACCAACTATACTTTATTTCAGTTACTTGGCAGTAACCCTTAAATTTTTATCAAATGCTAGTGATTATCCTTCTAAATGATTAAAGTACCTTTAATCCAAGGCCGTAACTGTACGGTGAATTATTAGAGGGCTTTTCCGACCTTGGCGGGCGCCCTCGAAAAAGATTTCCAATCACCCGGGATTATTTACGATATCGGGCACTGGAAATCGTTTGACCGATTCAGACCGGCCAGTGGTTTGCCGGGGGAAAAGACTATTACAAACAAAAACTCCAATGCTGCTCACGGCGCTTTTGTGAATCGGAGCAGTTTCCATGCCGGAAGGAGAAGGACAATGAACAAGTTGGCTTTCTTTTTTATAGTCGCTGTAGCGGCGGTGTTCCTGGGGGTTGCGGTAAAACCCGCCGGGGCGCTTCAGCCGCAAAACTCCTATCCGTATGCCGAGGTATGCCTCAAAAACCTGACGGATGTGCCCATCTATTACTCGTTTAGATGGGGAACCGCAGGCCAGTGGGATGCGCGTGAAATAGCCCCCGGGGGATCGCACTGGCATACCTATAAGTACGCTGCGGGCTCCAGAGAGTCTCCAAACCTCTTCGTCAAGTTCGATACCAGCCTTGGGAACGGCGGAAACGTAAGGGAGTATGTCCTGCAACGCTATGCAGTCAAGGAGCAGGTTTGCGAGTTGGGCAAAGGCTATGACTTCGTGCGCGGGGGAAACGGAATAGACCTTAAATCGGATGAGTAGACCGGAAAAGTCTTGCGCCCCCTACCGCTCTTTCATGGGACTAGCGCTTTTTTGCCCTTATCTTTACAGTCACGGAGCCCGATGTGTAGAGGACTTGCGGGATTTTTCAAAACTCTATTTCTCACTATGGCTCCGTAAAACATGCGAACCGCAACGGATGTTCCCCGCAAGCCAAGGGGGGCCGCCGGCAAAAAGAGTGCCTCCAGGCCCCTCGCAATCGGGCAGCGGTTCATCCCCACGCTTGTGGGGAACACCAGACCCGATACTGCGCCTATGCGGGAAAAACCGGTTCATCCCCATTGGCGCTTCGATAACGTAACCCCCCGGACCGATCACGGTAGCAACTGTTTTCGCCTGCGTTTCATTGGGGACCCATATTATTTCAGGTTTTTCGGAGTCATGGAACAGGTCATGAAAAGAGAGATTGTGAACAAATTGAATTGGTCAAAAACCGATGGCGCCAAGCGCACTTAGTGCAAGGACGGAAGGCTCTCCAAGGTCCGTGCCTCGCGCGCGAGGAAAGAATCTCTCATCTGAGCCGATCCAGTCTGCGACTGAGGCAAGTCCGGCAAGCCACTCTGGATAAAACTTCATTTTTCCATGGTGCGCACCGAGAATAGTCGATAAATACTGGGCTGAATTTCTAGATATGCCCTCCCGTTGCGGGAAATCTTGAACTGCGGAATGAGTTATCTTTCCATGATCCGATTCCATCGCAGTGTCCCGGCATCCATTGCGGGCAACCTTCAGCAGGCCATTTTCTTGGAGCCACGCTTCACACTTTCGCTGGAATCCCGGAGATACCTTGCCAAGGTCATGGAGAGCCGCGAGCGCGCTAACCTCCTGCAACCGTAAATGAAAAAATTCCGGATTTTCCGGCCATATCTCGGCAATGCAACGAGCCACGCAGCCAACATTCACCATGTGTTCGTAAACGGAGATACCCGGTTTCCCATCCTCGGTGGTTTTTGCCCAAAAGTGGATCATCGCCTTCCCACTGATCTCAAGATCAACCGACGTTTCGCTGCTACATTGCACCGCGCCTTCCTATCCTCATGCGCTGTCGAGGTACGAGCCGCCGATCCCGGTGTTCCTCCTCCCGGCCTCAACGACGAGTAGCACGGAAACGGCCTCTGCAAAACTGAATCCGACCGCCGGCAGCCGAGGGACTTCCTCAAAGCGCTACCCCTCCGCCGATCTGACCACGGCGAGCTTTAGCCCGTTTCGGATGACGTCGAGGTCCTTTTGTATCATCCGTTCGCTTATCTCGAACCGGGCCGCCAGGTCCCGCCGGCGATAACGACCGGGTTGGGCGTTTATGATCTGAATGAGTTCAAGGATGCGCGAAACGCGCTTGGTTTCTTCGTAGATACGACCGAGCCCCGGAAGCATGCCGGACCCGTGCATGGGCCGCCCTCCTGAATACACCCTTTTAAAACATTTAGAAATCGGCAATCGCAAATTACGCACTGTATGAGTCTTAAATACAGAAATCGGAGATGGATAGACAAGTTCCTGTTGCTCGGTAATTTCCACCTCGACACCGTCCAACTACACTATTGTCCGGTAATTTTTCAATCGGCAGCTATAAAAGTTTGATTTCTAATGCTCTTTGGCATAGTTTCCCGTTTTCGATTTGAATTTGGGTAGTGCTGTCTGCACGACATTCATGGATTAGAACTGATACTCGGGCCAAAATGTTGTGCATGTTTTTGTGGGCAAGGCCTTATCTTGCCCACCTTTTCGGCGGGCACCGTGAAACTGTGCCCACCCTCATTCGCCGCCGCTTTTGAAATTAACCGGACAGCAGTGGTCCAACTAATCCATTCACATATACATCATTAACCGACATTTTTTCCTTTTCTCGTTGCCGCTTCTATTGCCGTTTCTAGTTTCCGCCCCTCGTTGCCGTTTTGCCGCTCGAATCGTCTTCGTGCTATATCTCCAGCGGATTAATGCGCCAGGGCTCGTGGGACCGACGTATCGCCTGCCGCCATCGCCCCACTCGGCAATGCCGTTCTCTGAAAAAATAATACTGAATGGCTCAGTTACCTTTACTGGTTGCTCACTGCTGTTATTGCGCTGTTATCCCGCTGTTATTGCTGCTGTTACCCACGCTGTTAATACGCTGTTATTTTGGAAAATCTTCCCTGTATTTATCAATCGATTCAATCTATTATCAATTTCAGGTAGATTTTTTCGCTGTATTTTCAGCGGCGCCCCCCCCGCCCCGCTGCGGCCGGACGCAAGCGCAAGAAGGGCCAACAGGGGAGGAAGGCGCCAATTTATTGGTCCTGTTTCAGCTTGCTTTTCTCTCCCGGAACCATAAAATTACGCACCCTTGGACAATTTACTCCCGTTTGGAGACACGATGGATTATCCTTTTTTCAACCAGATAGTTGATTCTCTCTCGGAGGCGCTGATTACCGTCGACCGGGACAAAAACATCGTCATCTGGAACAAAATGGCCGAAACACTGTTTGGCTACGACCTGGCAGGGATTAAAGCCGCGGGAATAGAGGCCATAATACCGCCCGCCTATCGCCAGAGGCATCGCGAGGGCTACGAGGCCTTTAGGAACTCCATCGCGGTCCGAAACTCCTACGTGTCGGAGACACACGAATTCGAGGCGCTGCGTAAAAATGGTGAAATATTCCCCATCGAGCTGGCCCATTCCATGGTGAAGGTCGACGACCGGGAATACTTCATAACGGCCATCATCCGGGATATTTCCCTTCGAAAACACTACGAACTGATGAGCGAGCGATTTGAGCGCATCACCCGCCACGATCTGAAAAACAAGCTGGTCATCATCGCTTTGGCCTCTCAGAGGCTCTCTAAGGCGCTTGCGCCCGACGAAAATTCGCAGGCCTGCAAGTACACCGAAATTATCCGGGAAGAATCCATCGGGTTGCTCGAACTGCTCGACTCCACCAAGGAACTCGTCCTCCTGGAAACAGGAGAATACAAAAGACGGGATGAAACGATCGAACTGGCCCCGCTACTCGAGCGTAAAGCCCAACAATTTCAGCCGCTGGCAGCCTCCCGGGGCGTAACTGTCGATTTCTGCGACCGCACGGCCCGAAAGTTTTCCCTGCGGGCAGACCGCTCGCTTTTCGAACGCGCCGTGGAAAACCTGCTAAAGAATGCGGTGGAAGCCGAAGAGGTCTCAGGCTCGGTAAAAATGACGCTCGTACAAACTGCGGAAGGCGTTGCCGTCCTTACGATCCACAACGGCGGAAAACCTATTCCACAAGACATTCAGGGACACCTGTTTTCCCCCTACGTAACCCACGGCAAAAAAGATGGCTCAGGTCTTGGGCTCTATTCGACAAAGCTGATTCTTGAAGCCATCCACGGGTGGGGGATTTCTTTTCGCTCCGACTCTAATGGCACTACCTTCACCGTGACATTTGGTTCCCCTCCCGGCCAGCCTTGACCTATGTCAATGGAATTAAGGAATAAATCGGTATAAAATAAAACAATTGACAAAATTTTTTTGACCCGGGTTCAAAGGAGACCGTACATGGGATACCAGTTGTCGAGGGAACAGTTTGACCGTTTCCTGGATCGGCTACAAGACGACTACCGGGTTTTTGGCCCGGCGCTCGACTCGGATAAGGGCGCCTTTTCGGATACCGACAGGATAACCTATAAAAACATCCGCCGGTTAGACGATCTGGAGCTAAACCGGAAGAGCTATTTTTCCCCGAAAGAAATATTTTTCCCCATTAGAGAAACCCTTTTTCGCTTCTGCGAGGGCGAGCCGACTGTCCCGCAAATCGATGACAAAAAGATCGCCATCTTGTTGAGGCCCTGCGATAGTAACGCCATCGACCGTTTGGATGCCATTTTCCTTGAAAACGGCCCTTTTGAGGATTTCTACTACAAAAGGCGCCGGGAGAACGTAAGGTTTTTCCTGATCGAGTGTGCCACCGGTTTCGACAGTTGCTGGTGTGTCTCCATGAACGCCAACACAACTAAGCGGTGGGACGTGGCGTTTAGGTTTGGAGAGGATGAAATCCTAGTCGATGTGAAATCCGAAGAGTTTCTCCCCTACCTCGACGACTGCCCGCAAAAGCCCTTCGAAATTCGCTTTATTTACGAAAACACAAAAAAGGTGCGCGTGCCCGAAGTGGGAGAGGTAACCCTCGATCACTTCGCACACGAACTCTGGAACGAATACACCGCCCGCTGCATTGCCTGCGGAAGATGCAACACCTCGTGCCCGACCTGTTCATGCTTTACTGTTCTCGACGCGCCGCTTGGGGCCGAAAAGAAAATGGGGGAGCGTTGGCGCGCCTGGGCCGGATGCCACATAGACGGCTTTACGGATATGGCCGGCGGACACACCTTTCGCCAGTCCCGGGGCGAGCGGATGCGGTTTAAAACGATGCATAAAATAAATGATTATCGCAAACGCTTTGGGAAACACCAGTGCGTGGGATGCGGCCGGTGCGATGACGTCTGCCCGCAATACATCTCTTTTGCCCGGTGCATCAACACCTTGTCCGATTGTATCGAGGAGGGGAAAAGAAAATGATTAACCCCTTCCTGCCGAGCAAAATGAAAATTTTAGACATCATCCCGGAAACCGAGATCGATCAAACTTTTGTGCTGGCCGGCCGTAAACCGGTAAAGCCCGGCCAGTTTTTCCAGCTCTCCGTTCCGGGCGCAGGCGAGGCGCCGGTTTCCGTAAGTGATTTCGAAGACGATAAGCTTTTCGTAACCATTAGAAAAGTCGGCCGTCTCACAAACGCCCTTTTCGCCCTTGCGCCGGGCGACTATATTTTCGCCCGCGGCCCGTACGGAAACGGCTTCGACTACCGCGACTATGTTGACTCCGACCTCAAAGTCATAGCCGGGGGGACAGGCCTTGCCCCGGTAAAAAAAGTGATAAAACACTTTATCGCAAACAAAAGCATAGCAAGCCTTGAGGTGCTCCTGGGGTTTAAGACCCCCCAAGACATACTCTACCGCCGCGAAGTGCGGGCCTGGGTGGACGCGGGCCTTGCCACCCTTACCGTCGATAAGGCCGGCCCGGACTGGAGCGGCAATACGGGCCTTATTACCGGCTATCTGAAAAACCTCGACCTCAGCAACCTCGAAAATTGTAAATTCATTGTCGTTGGCCCGCCGATCATGATCAAATTCATAACGATCGAACTTTTGCTGTTGCAGGTTCCCGAAGAAAATATCTGGGTATCCCTGGAACGGAAAATGAGCTGCGGCTTAGGAAAATGCGGCCATTGCAAGATAGGTGAAACCTACGTCTGTCTTGAAGGCCCGGCGTTTCGGTTCGCCAGGGCAAGGAGGCTCCTCGACTGATGAGTATCAATACGAAAAAAGTAATTAAAAACGCCTACCGTATATCCAAGGTCCGAGGCCAGACCGCCCTGCGTATCCGCGTGCCCGGCGGACACATCGAGACCCGATTCTTTGCGCTGATAGACGAAATCGCATCCCGGTTTGGAAACGGCACGGCCCACATCACCACCCGGCAGGGCCTGGAGCTTCCGGGAATCGATTTCGAACGTATTCCGGAAATAAACAAAATGATCCGGCCGCTTCTCGAATCCCTCGGTCTGGATAGGGAAATAACCGATGACGGATATCCCTCGGCCGGGACCCGAAACATCTGCGCGTGCATCGGAAACCGCGTCTGCACTTTCGCAAACGACGACACAACCGCCATGGCCCGCGAACTGGAACGAGCCGTCTATCCCAACGACCTCCATTTCAAGATCGCCGTCTCCGGATGCCCGAACGACTGCATAAAGGCGGCCCTAAACGACTTCGGCATCCTCTGCACCGTTGAGCCGGTCTACGACGCCTCGCGCTGCATAGCCTGCTCGGCCTGCGTCGAAACTTGCGCCAAAGCCGTCACCGGGGCTTTGTCCCTGAGGGACTTCTCGGTTCTAAGAAACCGGGAGCTCTGCATCGGGTGCGGCGAGTGCATCCGCAAGTGTCCCACCGGCGCTACGCGCCGCTCGCCCGAAAAATCTTACCGCCTGGTCATCATGGGCCGAACCGGCAGAAAGAACCCGAGGATGGCCGAAACATTTCTTAAGTGGGCCGACAGGGAGTCGATAGTTAAGATCATCCAAAACGGCTACGCCTTTGCCCAGCGCCATATAGACCGAAGCCTCGAAAAGGAACACGTCGGCTATATCGTCGATCGCACAGGATTTGCGACCTTTAAAGACGAAGTGCTACAGGATGTCCGGCTGGGTGAAAAAGTAATCGTTGCCAAACATATCCAATGGGGCGGATATCGCTACACAAGCGATGCGGGTTTTCGCTAACCGGCGAGTTTAAACCGCTCTCTTAGCACCCGGGAAAGAGCGTTGATTTCGCTGAAGGCCTTTTCGACCGTTACTTCGCCGTCGTGATTTACCAGGCAGCAGGTGGCGGGCGAAAGAAGGCTTTGAGACAGAAGAAGGTCCCGGTCGACGCCATTTCGCTCCAAGATGCGCCAACAGTCGAGCAGCCGTTTTTCCAGTGACGCAAGACTTTCATTGGAAAACGGCTCAAAGTTTGTCGGAACGATCCCCCAGACGATCCGGCCGCCTCTTTTTAAAAACCTGAGGATCGAGCCGGCGTAGGAGACAAAAATCTCGCCGTTGGAAAAGATGTCCAAAGAGAGCACGTCAAGATCTAGCCCAAGCAGAAAGTCCCAGTCGGGATTTCCGCAAAGGTGTACGCCCCGCGGGCGCTCGACCCCGGCAAAAAACATCTCCATGTCCCGTTTTCCGGCTACGCCGTCATAGCCCGACATGGCGCTGAAGATATACTGCAGCCCGGGCTCGTCAACGAACATGAAGGCATGGGGGTTGATTGCCTTAAGCCGTCGTAGTTGGGCGTTTAAACGCCTGGCCATAAAGTCGAACATAAAGGAGCGAACGGTCTCGTTAAAAAGAATGGGCCGTTTGTCCTCGTCGACCACGTTTAGCCCAAAGCTTATCGGCCCCTCGAGCTGCCCCCGGATCGCCGGCCGGTCTAATAGATCCATCTGCAGGAACCGGTGGTAGACAGTCGAATAGGCCTCACTGATATCGAAGTAGGGCGCATCGTCGAAATGGGCGAGCACTTCCTCGAATTCGGCTACGAACCTGTCCATGGAAAAGCCGATGGTCCGCTTTTCCATGTCCACCCAAATGCCGGGGAAGTGTTCCGAAGCCTGGACATACATGTCTTCGTAGTAGCTCAAAAGCGGCAACTGCGGCCAGAAAGGAATATCTAGCGAAAGTGCCGTACGAAGTGCCCGTTCTGCGTCCCTGTGGGGCATCACCGCCATCGCGGTGGTAAGAAGACCCCCTATTTGCATTTCCATAAAAGTCCCCTGGCGACGTGGCGTTATGAGTTCGGGACAAGATGTATCACCAATTGCCCCATCAGGTCAAGACAGCCACTGTTCCAGGGGTGAGAGGCTTCCTTCCCGCAGGAAGGAAGCCCCGGTTTTACTCGGAAACCCTTTCCCCTTTCTCTCTTAAGGGGGTGTCTGCATGACGCCGGCGGCCTTACTGGCATTGAGTCGCACAAGACGACAGATGCCAATTGCAAGGGCTGAGCCAGCTAAAGCAGCCACAGCCGCTGGTCGGCTGCGGCGCGGGCGCTGCTGCCACCGGGACCTCCGCTGCCGCCGGCACTTCCGCCTGCGGAGCGCAAGCACATGAAGAACACCCGCACGACGACAAGCTCCAGTTGCAGGGGCTTAGCCAACTCAAGTCAAGGCCGCAGCCGCACGCAGACTGCGCCCGGGCGCTCATAAATGCGCCGCTCATAAGAACCAGCAAAAACGCGATCGCTAAAACCAGGACTTTTCTCATTTTTACCTCTCCTTTTCCGGCCCGCCGTTCAGCCCCGATGGGGTCCGTGAACTAGCAGGCGAGGGTGAAAGGCCAAGTGCCGGGGAAAACCGGGTACAGGTACGCGGCGCCTGTTTGCGCGATTTCCCGGTACTTTCGTTTCCGACCCCTCTTCCATAAAGGTCCCAATAAGCCTTAAGACCTCTTCCCTCCTCCTTTCCGGCTTAAGATTTCGGAGACTGGGCCTCTCGATTCCTTCCGGCGCAAGGCTTGCGAAAAACTAGGAGTAATATAGGGCGCACAGCGTAGATGGAAATAAATACATCACCCTATTTCGGCGGGATATTTTGCATTATTTAAGCGCGGTTGGGAGAAGATGGATATATATATGGATGGTGGGTTAGCTCTAACTCCGGTATGAAGCGTTTATCTTGATGTAGTCAAAGGAAAGGTCGCAGGTCCAGGCGGTAAAGGACCCGCTTCCCGCGCCAAGATCGAGGCGGAGGCGAATCTCTTTTTGGCCAAATATCCGGGAGGCTTCCTGCTCGACCGCTTCTCCCGCTACCGGGACCCCGTTTTGGAAGACGCAAAGCTCGGAGAAAAAAAGGCTGACACGCTCGCTAACCAGGGGCACGCCAGCCCTTCCGGCAGCCGCCACTATTCTTCCCCAGTTTGCGTCTCCACCGAAAAAAGCGGTTTTAACCAGGGGAGAATTTGCAATGGCAAAGGCGATTTGTCTTGCACTCTCGCGGTCCGCCGCCCCGCTTACCTCGATTTCGATCAGCTTGGTCGCCCCCTCGGCATCCATCACGATCTGAATGGCCAAATCGCGCAGAACCTCTTCGAGCGCCAGCCCGAAGGCCAGGCTTTCCGGGCTCTGGATATCGGCTATGCGCTTGTTTCCGGCTGCGCCCCCGGCGAGCACGAGCAGGGAATCATTGGTGCTCGTGTCCCCATCGACCGTTATACAGTTAAAAGAGCCGTCCGCCCCGACGCGGGTCCAGTGGCGAAGGACTTCCGGGGAGACCGCGGCGTCTGTGCAAACAAACACGAGAAGGGTCGCCATATCCGGGGCTATCATCCCCGAACCCTTGGCTATGCCGCCTACCATTACTTTTACACCCGGCTCCAATTCGATAGGAACGCTCGCCATCTTTTCGACGGTATCCGTTGTCATGATGGCCCGTGCCGCATCCCACCATCCGTTGGGTCTAAGCGAGCCGACAAGCCCCGGTATAGAGCGGGCGACCGGTCCAACGTCCAACTGCTGTCCGATGACCCCCGTCGAGCTTACGAGCACCGAATCGGCAGGACATCCCAGGGCGCTCGCGGCAAGTGCTGCCATTTTGGCCGCCCGGATTTTTCCTTCCTCACCCGTACACGCGTTGGCGATACCCGCATTGACCAGGATCGCCTTGGCCTTGCCGCCGCGAAGTCGCTCCCGGCACAACTCCACCGGGGCGGCGCAAAACCGGTTCCGCGTAAAGACACCCGCCGCCGAGCAACCCTCGGGGTTCTGGCAAGAGATTAGCGCCAGATCGGGCCGCCCGGAGTAGCGCATGCCCGATTGGGCGCTTGCCGCCAGAAAACCGGGTACCTCGAAGGGGCCCCTACTTACCATGACATTTTTTGTATTTTTTTCCGCTTCCGCAGGGACACGGATCATTTCTTCCTACCTTTGCGTTTTTCCGAACAGCCTGTTGCTTGGCGGGTTCCTCGGGCGGCCCGAAAAACATGGGCTGCTCTTCTTGTTCCGCCCTCATCTCCTGCAACTGATCCTCTCGCTGGATCTGGATATGAAAAAGCTTTTCGAGCGTTTCTTCCTTTATGAGCGAGATCATCTCCTGGAACATCTCGTGGCCTTCCCGCTTGTACGCTACGACCGGGTCCTGCTGCCCGTAGCCGCGAAGGCCGATCCCCTCCTTCAGGTGGTCCATGTTTAGCAAGTGGTCTTTCCACAGCGCGTCCACGGTCTGAAGAAGGATAAAATTTTCGAGATCCCGCATTATCGGCTCGCTAAATTCGCTTTCCCTCTCGTTATAGCGCTTCTCGACAAGTTCCAGCAGATGCTGCCTCAGCTCCTCTGAGTTCATATCCCCCAAGGCCTGCGGGGAAAAATCGGGCTGCACTCCGAAAAGACGCGACATCTCCGTTTTGATCGCTTCCAGGTTCCAGTCTTCGGCGTATGTCTTCTCCGCCGTGTTTTCCTGGACGAGCGCATCGAGGGCATCTTCTATCATATCGAATACCGCGGGCCTCAGATTGTCGCCCTGGAGCGCCTCACGCCTTTGTCGGTATATGATCTCGCGCTGCTGGTTCATCACATCGTCATATTCGATGATGTTTTTGCGGATACTGAAGTTGTGATCCTCGACACGGCTCTGAGCATTTTCGATGGCCTTGCTGATAAGGCCATGTTCGATGGGCTCATCTTCCGCCATGCCGATCCGCTGCATAAGCCCGGAGAGCCGGTCGGCGGCAAAAATTCGCATCAGGTCGTCTTCTAGCGAAAGGTAAAACCGCGACGATCCCGGGTCGCCCTGGCGTCCCGCGCGCCCCCGCAACTGGTTGTCTATCCGCCGGGACTCGTGGCGCTCGGTTCCTATGATATGCAGTCCCCCAAGGTCTACAACGCCGGGCCCTAGCACGATGTCCGTCCCGCGGCCCGCCATGTTGGTCGAGATTGTGACCGAACCGGGCTGACCGGCCTGGGACACGATTTCGGCCTCCTTTTCATGCTGCTTGGCGTTTAGCACCTGGTGCGGAATTCCAGTGCGTTTTAGCATTTCGCTCAATTTTTCCGACTTGCTGATGCTGATCGTTCCAACCAGGACCGGCCTCTTTACTTCGTAGAGCTCTTTGATTTCCCTGGCGACAGCCTTGAACTTCTCGGATTCGGTGCGAAAAATACAATCGGGGTGGTCCTTGCGGATCATATTCATGTGTGTCGGAACGACCACGACATCCAACTTGTAAATCTTTGCAAATTCGGGCGATTCGGTCTCCGCAGTACCCGTCATGCCCGCAAGCTTACCGTACATTCGGAAGTAGTTTTGAAAGGTGATGGAAGCAAGGGTCTGATTTTCATTTTCGACCTTTACTCCCTCCTTGGCCTCGAGCGCCTGGTGAAGCCCCTCGCTGTAACGCCTGCCGGGCATGAGTCGGCCGGTGAACTCGTCAACAATGATCACCTCGCCGTCCTTTACGATGTAGTCGACATCCCGTTTGAAAAGGACGTGGGCCTTCAAGGCCTGCTGCACGTGATGGTTTATGGTCATATTCGCGGGATCATAGAGGTTTTCGACCCCGAGCAGCCGTTCCACCCTGGAGACGCCTTCTTCGGTAAGAGATACGGTCCGGGTTTTTTCTTCCTTAGTGTAATGCTCCTCTTCGTGAAGAGGCGGAATGATGCGATTTACCCGGAAGTAGAGCTCGGTCGATTTTTCCGCCGGCCCGGATATGATAAGAGGCGTCCTCGCTTCGTCGATCAAAATGCTGTCCACTTCGTCTACGATGGCGTAGTGAAGGTCGCGCTGGACAAGGTCCTCTTTTCGAAACTTCATGTTGTCTCGAAGATAATCGAACCCGAATTCATTATTGGTCCCATACGTTATATCGGCGTGATAGGCCTGCTGCCTTTCGCTGTCGTCAAGCCCGTGCACTATGCATCCCACGCTCAGCCCGAGGAAGTTGTATAGCCTCCCCATCCATTCGCTGTCGCGTTTGGCAAGATAATCGTTCACCGTTACCAGATGGACCCCCTTGCCGCTAAGGGCATTGAGGTAGATGGGCAGGGTGGCCACCAGAGTCTTTCCTTCACCGGTTTTCATCTCGGCGATTGTGCCCTGGTGAAGAACTATGCCTCCTATCAACTGGACGTCGAAGGGGCGCATGCCAAGAGCGCGAACGGAAGCCTCCCGCGCAACCGCAAAAGCTTCCGGAAGAAGGTCTTCGATTTCCTGCCCGTTTTCGATGCGCTGCCGGAACTCGGCGGTCTTGCCCCTGAGCTGCTCGTCGCTCAGCTTTTGCATCGCCGGCTCAAAATCGTTAATTTCGCTCACAACAGGCACAAGCTTTTTTAGCGTGCGCTCGTTCTGGCTTCCAAATATTTTCTTTAGAACTTCAACCATTCCCATTTAGGAATTTCCCTCCGAAACTGGACGGAAAAAGTCGGACATCGAAAAGGAAAGGCACGCCGAACGTGCCTCCGATGAATTGCAACCAGGACAAACCACATTCTCCCCGAATCGGGGGAAGAACAGATTATCGGCCACACTAACACACTTTCAGGCAATATCCAACAACAGCGCCGATTCGTCACAATTGGGGAACTTGGGACAGTGAACACAGTCGGCCCATACTTTTTGAGGAAACATATTCTTATCCACCAGCCGAAACCCCAGACGTTCGAAAAATTCCACTTCGTAGGTAAGCGTGAAGATTTTAGAGATGCCCAGGCATACCGCCTCCGACATGCACGCCTCAACGAGCCTGCGTCCTATTCCTCGCCGCCGGCAAGACCTAGCAACCGCCAGGGAGCGAATCTCCGCAAGATCCGACCAGATAATGTGAAGCCCGCAGCACCCGGCGACTGTTCCTTCCTCATCTTCAAAGACAACCAGGTCGCGCAAAGTGGTGTAGAGCTCGCTAAGAGGGCGGGCCAGCAGTAAGCCCTCCGCCGCAAAATCGCGCAGCATTTTTTGAATCTCGACCACATCGGTTATTCTGGCCTTGCGAATCATATCCAAAATACGAGGTCCTTTTTGCGAAATCTTCCCCGCCGCGCCAATCCACCCCGCACAACGAAAAGAGCCTCCAGGCAGCCATGCGCCCGCAGGCCTTACGACCCGGGTGTCGCGGATCGGCGCAAATTTTATTATATCAAGCCCAAATGAAGGGTAAGCAGGCAACGGCAAAAAAAGGATCGAGGCCTTCCTTTCCGCTGCTTTTTCCCCCTTTACCTTTTACTTCCGGCTTCGGAGTAGTGCGACAGGATCAAAGCATGGTCGAACACCAGGTTTTCAGGCAGCCTTTCCAAGGAGAATATCCGAAGATGTTTCGCATCGTCGCCCGCCTGGGGGACGCCTTTTCCAAAAGCGGTAAAAACAACGCTCACCGTGTGCCCCCGGGGATCTCTATCAGGGTCCGAATACGCATGGAACTGCCTCAGCTTCCCCAGTTCCAATCCCGTTTCCTCCATGGCTTCCCGTATCGCTGCCGACTCAAGGCTTTCTCCGTAATCCACAAAGCCCCCGGGAATGGCCCAGCCAAAAGGCGGGTTTTTGCGCTCGATAAGAACGATCCCGTTTTCAGCCATCTCGATTATTATATCCACCGCGAGCAGCGGGTTACGGTACAATTTAACGATATGCCCGCACCGGGGACACCGCTTTTCTCCCGCCCCCGCATCGCTCATACCAAATCCCCATGTAAGCAGGTTGCCCAAATCAGTGTAAAATCTCAAAAAGAGTGCTGATCGAGTCTTCGTTGTGGATGTTGCGAATGGCCTGGGCAAAAAGTCTTGCAGCCGATACGCACCTGATTTTCCCGTTGCCGTTGATTTCTTCGCGCAAAGGGAGGGTGTCCGTAACGATAAGACTCTTAAGAGCACTATTTTGAATACGCTCGACAGCAGGTCCCGACAACACAGCGTGGGTCGCGCAGGCGTATACTTCCTTTGCGCCTCTTTCAAGCAGGGTCCTGGTAGCTTCGACAAGCGTGCCGGCGGTATCGACCATGTCATCCAAAATGACGGCCGTCTTGTCTTCCACATCTCCTATGATGTTGAGGGCCTCGGCCTTATTGGGGTCGCTGCGGCGCTTATCAATCATCGCCAGCCCGCCTTTTAGCAATTTCGCGTAGGCGCGCGCCCTGGGTACCCCCCCCGCATCCGGGGACACGATAACCAGGTTTTCGTGAAAATTTTCCTTGATATAGGGCAGCAAGATGGAAGAGGCATAGAGGTTATCGACCGGAACGTTAAAAAAACCCTGAATCTGCCCGGCATGAAGGTCCATGGTTACGATACGGTCGGCGCCGACCCGGGTGATGAGATCGGCAACCAGGCGGGCAGTGATCGGGACCCTCGGCTTGTTTTTCCGATCCTGCCGAGCGTAGCAGTAATAGGGCATAACGGCCGTAACCCGGTGTGCCGAAGAGCGTTTGCACGCATCAATCATAACCAGCAGTTCCATCAGGTTATCGTTTACCGGGGCAGCCCCTGATTGAATGACGAAAACATCTGCCCCTCTTACATTCTCGGCAATTTCAAGCCTGATTTCCCCGTCGCTAAACTGTCCGACAAGGGATTTACCAAGGGGTATTTCGAGAATTTCGCATATACTCCTGACCAGCGCGGGATTACTGTTGCCCGCAAAAACTTTCATTCCGTAAACTGCCATGCCTACCACCTTATGTCGTTTTCATATGTAAGAGGAGGAACCCGAGCCTCGGCCGGTCAAATGGTGTCGATATCTTCCTGTGAAATGCAATATCCTTCGTGACCCGGCCAGTACAGGAAGCGGTGGCAGTGGGGACATTGCATGATATCTTCATCACGCTGGAGCTCGATGAACTTTTGAGGAGGAATATTCATGTGGCAAACATTGCAAACACCGTTTTCGACCGCTGAAACCGCTATACCGGCCTGTTTGATAAAAAGGAAATCCGTCTTTTTCAATAGATCGGGATTTACGCGATCGCGCACCTGCTGACGGATATCTTCCAGACGGTCAAGGCGGGCCTTGAACTCACCGCCCTCCCGCTCCAAGACGGCTTTTTGTTCATCGAGAACGGCGCGCCTTTCGGCCAGGTCTTTTTCGAGCTCGGCGACCTCTTTGGCGAGAAGTTCGATTTTATCGATCAGTTCCAGGGAGCTGTCTTCGTTTTTGGAGACTTCCTTTTTGGTGTCCTCCATCTCCTTTTGGATCGCTTGGTATTCTTTGTTAGTCTTTACCTCGATTAGACGCGTTTTCTGTCGTTCCATGCGCCCCCGCAAGTCGTCGAGTTCCTGTTCGATCGCGCGCTGAGCTTTCTTGGCATTATCCCATTCTTCACTTTTTAAAAGACACTGCCCTTCGAAATATTCAAATTCCTTTTCCAATTCGGCGATGCGTCGAGGGCCTTCCTCGTAGCTTCGCAACAACTGGTTTTTCTTGTCTTCGATCTTTTGGTACTCAATCAGACACTTGAGTTGGTCAAGCAATTCAATACCTCCTGACTCCGCTAATTCAAGAGCCGTTCGTTTTTTCAGTGCATCCGCTTAAGCCAACGGACCTTAAAGGATCAGTCTCCGATGTGGAGACAAAAATTTCCAGCCCAGTCGCCTCGGCGCGAGCCCTTGAGCGCAAAAAATCGCTAAGAGGCCCAAGCACAGGCTTCTCCGAGGCAAAATGTCCAATGTCAACGACCGCGATACCGCTTTCTTCGGCCAATCTGGCGTCGTGGTACTTCAAATCCCCGGTAACGAATAGATCGGCGCCCGACGCAACCGCTTTTTCGAGCAGGCTGCCCCCGCTTCCGGCGCAAACCGCAACGCTTCTCACCTTTTTTTCCAAATCACCGGCTATGCGGACCGAGGCCACGCCAAGGGCCGCATTCAGGGCCTCCGCAAGCGATCGCGGCGTAGTTTCTTCGGGCATAAGCCCCACCAGTCCCATTCCCCAATACCTGCTGTCTTCGCACATCGAAGGCTCAGCCTCGAGCGGGCCGGTTACGTTCAGGCCGAGCAGCTCCACAAGTTGAGCGTTTGTGCCGTTACGGGCGACATCGAGGTTGGTGTGGGCCGCGATTATGCTGATTCCGGAAAGCACCGCCCGCCCGACAATCGATCCAGGCCAGGAATCGGTACGGATGGCTCTAAGAGGATGGAGCAGCAGCGGATGGTGCGTTACGAGACACTCGCACCCGAGATCCCGGGCCTCGATCAACACGGGAGTCGAGGGGTCCAGGGCCACCAGGACTCGCGTGAGCGAAGATTGGGGGTTTCCCACCTGGAGACCACAGTTATCCCATGACTCTGCAAAACGGAAAGGCGCCCACGAATCTATCCAGCCGAGAATATCCTTTACCCGGACCATGTCAGTGCTCCAAAATAAAGCAAGAGGGGTGCTCCGGCTGGAGCACCCCTCTTTTTTTATTTTTCCCTATACCGCCCCTGCGGTCCCTTTGTCAGGGCGCAGGAGGTTTTTCTATGACCTAGAAATCCTCCGAATAACGAATACCCCATCTGCTGAGTAACCCGCCTGATGCCAGTTGCCATTCGGAATTACCTATGTGGGCCCACCTGGCCTCGAACCAGGGACCATCCGGTTATGAGCCGGGAGCTCTACCAAACTGAGCTATGGGCCCGTACTAAAACTAAGGAATGATAAGTATAAATTCGTCAACGCGAAGCTGTCAAGCAAAACGTGCTTACAGCCTACGTTTCGATAAAACTCTTGAGTTCCTTGCGTCGGCTTGGGTGACGAAGCTTGCGAAGGGCCTTGGCTTCAATCTGCCGGATGCGCTCCCTGGTGACCGTAAAATCCTGCCCGACCTCCTCAAGAGTATGGTCGGCCTTTTCGCCGATCCCAAATCGCATGCGCAGGACTTTTTCTTCTCTTGGAGTAAGGGTGGCCAAGGCCTTGCGGGTCTGCTCGCTCAAATTGAGGTTTATTACCGCATCCACCGGAGAAGCGACGCGCTTGTCCTCTATAAAGTCGCCCAGGTGGCTATCTTCCTCCTCGCCTATCGGCGTTTCAAGGCTTATGGGCTCCTTGGCGATCTTTAACACCTTGCGCACCTTATCGACCGGAAACTCCATTTTTTCAGCGATTTCCTCGGGCACAGGCTCGCGCCCCAGTTCCTGTACCAGGTAGCGGGAAGTCCTAATGAGTTTGTTTATCGTCTCGATCATGTGGACCGGAATGCGGATGGTTCTCGCCTGGTCAGCAATGGCCCTGGTAATTGCCTGCCGAATCCACCACGTAGCGTAGGTGCTGAATTTGTAGCCCCGCTGATACTCAAATTTGTCCACGGCCTTCATCAGCCCGATATTTCCCTCCTGGATGAGGTCCAGGAACTGGAGCCCGCGGTTTGTGTACTTTTTGGCAATGCTTACGACAAGCCGAAGGTTGGCCTCAATGAGTTCGCTTTTGGCCACCTTGGCGCGCAGGGTCCCATCTTTGACACGATTGAGCAGTTGCCTTAAAGTGGATGAATCCATCTTGGCTTCGGCTTCCAGACTCAAGATCCGCGCTCTGGCCTCTTCGGCCCTGGTAAAAATTCTGTCGCACTCTTGCCTTGAGAGACCGCAGGCAACCGCCACGGCGTCCCTGTTTTCCTCCCGGCCAATAAGCGCGAGATTTTGCCCCTGGCGGTCACACTTGGCGCCCAAGCGGTCCATAAATTTTTTGAGGCTTTTTTCCGCCCCTTCGATAGCCGCAAGGTGGGCGTTGAGCTTTTCTATGACTTCGTCAATATGACGGCGACTGAGCTGCATCCCTTTCAAAAGGCTTATTATCTGTTCCTTATTCTGCTGTATCAGGTTTTTTAGTTCGAACTTTTTTTCATCTTCAACGCTTTTGTCCGAAACAAGCGCCTGCATCGATTTGTTTTCTTCGTCCAGACGCTCGACCTGATCGAGGATAGTTATTATCCGGCTTTTATGAGCGACTTCCTCTTCCTCGTTTACTTCCTCCTCAATTTCGGGAGCTGCCTCATCGAGGCCGAGGCCGAACAGTTCTTTTTGAAGCCTGTCTCTTAGGCTCATCATCTGCTTTATGCCGATGGAGGACTCCATTATGGCATTAAATATCTCACGTTCGCCCGCCTCGATCCGCTTGGCTATTTCGACCTCTCCGTCCCGCGTGAGCAGGGAAACCTGCCCCATTTCCCTCAGGTACATCTTTACCGGATCGGTCACCCTGTTAGCCGTATCGGCTTCGAGCTGCAGTTCGTCTTCCTCTTCCTCGACGAGTCCGTCAGAATCAGCGACCGCATCCCGCACAACCCGCACCTGCCGGTCGGAATCGACGATTGCGATATCCATTTCATCGAAGATCATCATCATCTCGTCGAGTTTGTCGGCGGTAACGATTTCTTCAGGAAGAGCCTCGTTCACTTCGTCCAGCGTAAGAAAGCCCTTCTCCTTGCCGGTTGCAATCAAACGATTCAGATCATCCAACTCCGGTTTGCCCAGCGCGGGATCGCGCCTCTGCTTGGCGTCCTTTTCGGCCATTACCCAACTCCTAACGTTAAAGATCACCTAATATTGGTTTTGACCCCGAAAATTCCTTATCTCCACAAGAAGGCTTGAGACCCGGTCCCGATCTCCCGATCGCTCGGCCTCCCGCAAAGAATGCTCCAATTCCTTTTTCTTCTTTTTGGCCGTCCTTTGGCCCAGAGCATCGAGCCAGTCGCGCAACTGAATTTCGGGCTCTTCGAGATCATAAGGCTCCAGAAGGTATCGCGCATAGAGCTCGTGGAGATCCGACTCCCTCAGCAAATCAAAAAGGGAAGAGCCCTTACTATCCTGCCCGCCGCAAAAGCCCTCGCGGCAAAGCAAACCGGCCATTGCCGCAAGCCTTGCTTCCTCGAAACAATCGAGCACATCGGATTCGCGCACACACTCGATCAGGTCAGGGTACTTGATCATGAGCCTTAAGACCTTTTCGTCCAGGGACTCGATTTGCGGTTGTTTGCGCTCATAGCCCGGGGGTCGTGTGTAAGTTCGCGCCGGCGCGGGTTCTGCCCTGCCCGGCTTTTCGTGCAAAAGCTGCTCTTCAGCCACTTTTTCCGTAATCAAAAATCTGTCCGAAATGATGCGAAGGTACTCCGACCTTAGAAGCGGCTGCCGTACACCTTGGAAAACGGGCTGAAGTTCTGCGAAGATTTTCATCTTTCCCGCCGAACTGCCGTCCCAGGTTGAAACGGCCTTTCTAACCGCATAAGCCCCCAGTTCCTCCCTTTGCTCGACAAGGCGTTCGAGTTCGGGCAAACCAAAGTTTTTCAGAAAATCATCCGGGTCCAGTCCCTCCGGAAACCGAATGCAGCTTACCGAAAGCTCTTCGGCCAAAAACAGAGGCAGAGCCCGCAGCATGGCCTTCTGCCCGGCATCATCGCCGTCATAAGCCAAAACGACTTCATCGCTCATCCTTCCGATAAGACGCACCTGCTGAGAGGTTAAGGCTGTCCCAAGGGTCGCAACAACACGGTAAAACCCGTGCACGTGGAAGGCCAAAAGGTCCATGTATCCTTCCACAAGCAGGACCTGCCTCTTTTTACCACAAGCCTGCCGCGCCACCGAATACTGATAGAGCATCCTTCCTTTGTGATAGACGGGAGTCTCGGGACTATTGAGATATTTGGGCTCATTTCCCTCACCCTGGTTTAGAATCCTTCCGCCGAAGGCGACAATCGTATCCCGTTCATCCCTTATCGGAAAGATCAGCCGATTTCTGAATCGATCAAAAAATTTTGAAGGATCGCTTGAACTCTGTCCCAAAAGGCCCGCCTTTGAGGCGAGGGCAGGTTCGATTCCGTTTTTTTTCAGATGATCGAAAAGCCGGTCTCTTCCCAAAGGCGCAAAGCCGAGCCTTTGCGCTTCGACAACTTCTTTCGGCAGTCCGCGCGCAGCGATATACTCCCTTGCTACCTTGCCCTCAGAAGACAGGTGAAGCTGACGGTAAAAAAAGTCCGCCGCGCACGCAAGGGCCGCAAGGATTTTCCCGCGCTCCTCCCGGCTCGCCTCAAACAGATCGTCTCGCGCCTGGTCGTTTCGGGGCAGCACAATATTATATCGGTCCGCCAGATATTTAACCGCATCCGAAAACGCCAGATTCCGGTGCTTCATAACAAAACTTAAGACATCGCCTCCGCATCCACACCCGAAGCAATAGTAGAGCTGATTTTCCGCATCCACCTGAAAAGAAGGGGTCTTCTCCTCATGGAACGGACACTTACCCATGTGACGATTGCCCGACCTGCGCAGTTGAACCGCCCGGCCTATTTCTTCGACAATGTCCACCGACTGCTTTATAAGAGAGGCAACTCCGGAACCTGTCACTCGGCAAGCCTTTCGCGGCGGCGGCGGTGTGCCACCGCCGGCGGTGTGCCACCGCCGGCAATATACCCGCTTGCAAAATCGCCGCGGGCAAAAACAAGACGGGATAGAAACGCCGGCGGTGTGCCCGCTTGCAAAATCGCCGCGGGCAAAAACAAGACGGGATACGCCGTGAACAAGAGAAATGAAAAACAGAGGTTTTTAGCCTCTGGAGTCCCCTAAATCAAGTATTATTTGCGCGGTGAGCGGTGCGCCACCGCTGGCAGCATGGCCGCTTGCAGAATCGCCGCGGGCAAAAACAAAAAAGAGAGCGGTACGCCACCGAGGGCAAAAGCAGAGCGGCGGCGGCGGCGATAGGGACTGCCTTGGCAAGTTCATAGCGGATGGTTGGCCGAACCTGCATAGTTGGAAAAGTCTTTGTTGGGCTGCGCTGCGCTTAGCCCAACCTACATTTGGCCCGACATGCCATTTAGCCCAACGTACATGCCTCGTCCAACCTTCATGCCGGGAAGCGGATCAGCCGAGTTTTCGCCGGACCAGTTCGTTTACCACTTTGCCGTCGGCGCGGCCGCCCAGCTCCGGAATGAGCAGCTTCATCACACGCCCCATATCTTTAATGGACGCGGCCCCCGATTTGGAGACGGCTTCCTCGACCATTTTTTCGAGTTCTTCGATCGAGAGCTGAGGGGGCAAAAAATTTTCGAGGACCCTTATCTCCTCTTCCTCTTTGGCGGCAAGTTCGGCCCGACCGCCGGCTTTAAACTGGTCGGCCGAGTCGCGCCGCTGCTTAATAAGATTGGAAACGACCTGGAGGATTTCGGCTTCTGCCGGCTGACGCTTTATTTCTTTTTCTTTCACCTTGAGCGCGGTTAGCAACATCCGCAAGGCATCCTTGGCCGTTTCGTTTTTTTCACGCATCGCCCCTTTCAGGGCTTCTTCAACTTTTTGGTGGAGTTCCACGACTCATCTCACTTTCCGCCGGTCGTCGCGGGGCCCGATGCCCCGGCACGGGCGATTGCTTCCTTCAAATCCAGTGTCCCTTCATAGATGGCCCTGCCGGTTATTACCCCGAGAAGCCCAAGCGGGCGAAGCTCCAGGAGCGCTTCGATATCCCCAAGGCTTGAGACCCCTCCCGAAGCGATGACCGGCCGTTTGGTCATCTCCATCAACCTGCGGGTCGCCTCGATGTTTACCCCGGTCTGCATGCCGTCTCTGTGGATATCGGTGTAAATGACCGCGGCAAGCTCCAAGCCTTTGAATCGCAGAACCAGTTCCGCAGCATCCGTTCGAGTCGATTCCTTCCAGCCCTCCACCGCGACCTGGCCGTCCCTTGCGTCCAGACCCAAGGCGATTTGGCCCGGATACCGGCGGCACGCCTCTTCGACCATTTCCGGCGCCCGCAGGGCGGCAGTGCCGATTATAACCCTGGCCACGCCCCCCGAGAGGTATCGATCGATTGTCTCAAGGGTCCTGATGCCGCCGCCCACCTCGACTGGAATAGATAACGACCGGGCAATCCGCAAGATGATCGAATCGTTTACCGGCCCTTTGGTAAACGCCCCGTCAAGGTCTACGAGATGGAGCCACTGCGCGCCCTGCTCCTGCCAGTGGAGAGCCATTGCCACCGGGTCTTTACCATAGACCGTCGCACGGTCGGGGTCGCCTTGCATGAGCCGTACACACAGTCCATCTTTTAAGTCAATTGCTGGAAAAACGATCATCGAGTTTATCGCTTCAGGTCAAGTAAAATTCGAAACAGTTCCTCGCCGGACTCAAGCCGCCAACCGGCCGCCCGCGCGTCTTTTTCGCAATATCTTACCGCCTTGCCCGACCCGGTGGCGTTGAGGTCTTCGACCAGGAGAAAAGGCGGAGGGTCCGTCGAATGCGTTTTCGTCGATACGGGGGTATAGTGATCGGCTGCAACGAGAAGGCGGATTTCGGGAAATTTTTTCACTCCATGAAGGATCGGTCCCACGATGCGCTCATCGAAGGATTCTATGGCGTGGATTTTTCCTTCGAGGTCCCCGGTGTGCGAGACTTCATCGGGCGCCTCCAAGTGGAGGAAAACGAAGTTCCCCTGTTCGAGCGCGGCAAGGGCCGCGGCGACCTTTCCGGCGTAATTTGTGTCGATATAGCCGGTTGCGCCTTCCACCCGCACAGGATCCAAGCCCGCGTAGACCCCGATGCCCTTTAGGAGGTCAACTGCCGAAATCATCGCCCCGCGCAGTCCGAACCTGTCAAGTCCGGGCATTTGGGGCGCTTTCCCCTGCCCCCACAGCCAGACGGCGTTTGCAGGAAGCTTTCCCTCACTTTTTCTTCGCACGTTTACGGGGTGGTCGGCTAAAATCCGCGCGGCCTTGTCCATGAAATCGCGCAGGACGGGCTCGCCACGCAGCAGATCGTATGCGGCTATGGGCCGGCCGGAAATGTCATGGGGGGGGACAGCATTCATATCGGCCTTTCCGCCCTTCCAGACGAGAAGCTGGCGGAAGCTTACGCCGGCGTAGAGTTTCAGAGCTGGGCAGCAGGCGGTTTGAAGGGAGGCGACCAACTCGTGGGCCTCCGGGGTGGTGACATGTCCGGCGGAATAATCGGCCATGATCACTTCCCCGGCAACGCCTGTCCCAAGACTAACCAGGTTGCATCGGAAGGCGACCTCGTCAGGTTCAAGCCGAATGGAGAGGCTGGCGGCTTCAAGAGGCGCTCTTCCCGTGTGGTAGACGGCCGGGTCATAGCCCAGAAGGCTCATATTGGCGACATCGCTTCCCGGCTCCATCCCTTCGGGGATAGTCCGCACGGTCCCAAGGGCGCCGATCCGGGCAAGCCGGTCAAGATTGGGGGTCCGCGCCGCTTCAAGAGGGGTGAGGCCGCCCAGCCGCTCCGCGGGATAGTCTCCCATTCCATCGCCTACAAGAATGATAAATTTTTTGTCCATAAGAGTTAAGTCCGAGTCCCCGGGAGAGCTAATCGGTGTTATTTTCGATTCGTATTAGCGTAGTCGGCGCCGTCACGAAGTCAAGTCGGTCGATTTCGCCCAAGGCCTCTTTCACGCTACGCTCAAGGGCGTCGTGGGTAACCATGACAATGGGGACCGAGTCCGCATGGCGCCCTTTCTGGATAACCGCGGCGATGCTTATGCCGCACCGTCCGAGTATGCCCGAGATCCTGGAGAGCACCCGGGGTTTATCGAGGGCCTGAAATCTAAAGTAGTAGGAGGTCGAGACATCCAGGACGGGCTTATTATCTATTTTTTGAAGTCTTTCGGGCAAAAAGGCAAGAGCGGGGATTCTTCCCGGGGTCCCGTTTAGAATGTCTCTGGCCACGTCGATGAGATCGCTTACCACAGCGGATCCCGTAGGCATCATCCCGGCGCCCATGCCGTAGAGCATCACGTCGCCCACGGCGTTGCCCGCAATATGGACGGCGTTATAGGCGCCCTTTACGCCGGCGAGCATGTGGTTTTTGGCGATAAGGGTCGGGTGGACCCGCATTTCGAGGCGGCCGTCCACATTTCGGGCGATGGCGAGCAGCTTCACCCGGTATCCGAACTCATCGGCGAATTGAATATCGATCGGATCGATCCCCGCGATTCCCTCGGTATGGACAAGGTCGAACCGAATCGGCACGCCAAACGCTATGGCGCTCGCAATGGCGAGCTTATGCGCCGTATCGATTCCCTCCACGTCAAGGGTCGGGTCTGCCTCGGCATATCCCAGCGCCTGGGCTTCTTTGAGGGCGTCGGCAAAAGAGAGGCCCTCATCGGTCATGCGGGAGAGTATATAATTGGCGGTGCCGTTTAGAATACCGAAAATGGTGGTGATCCGGTTTGCGGCAAGCCCCTCTCGCAGGGATTTTATGAGCGGAATGCCACCTCCTACGGAAGCCTCGTAACTCAGTGAAAGCCCCTTTTGGCGGGCGAGGGCAAAGAGTTCGTTGCCGTCGTGGGCAAGAAGGGCCTTGTTTGCCGTAACGACGTGCTTGCCGTTTTCGAGGGCCGAGCGGATTACTGTCTTTGCCGCATTCAGACCGCCGATGAGCTCCACCACGATCTGGATTTGCGGGTCGCGCAGGATATCTTCGATGTTGGTGGTGAGCATCTCCTGCGGGACAGAAACCGGCCGTTCGCGCAAAAGATCGAGGTCGGCCACGCGCCGAAGCTCGAGTGGCGCGCCGAGCCTGCTCTCTATAACATCGGCATTTTCCCGGAGCACCCGCACCACCCCGCAGCCCACCGTACCCCAACCTGCCAGACCTACGCCAATTTTTTTCATGCAGCCCCTCTACGCCCCTCTAATAGAAAACAAAAAGTCACAATCCAAAAGTAAAAAGGCAAAAAATGAAAAACTCCACTCTTTTGCCTTTTGCCTTCTTAACTTTTGCCTTGAAACTTTCGCCTTCTTATTTTTACCTCTTAATTTTTAAGCCCTCAACAGACCTTGTCCTTCTCCTGCCGACACTTTTTTTTGCAACGCCTTGCGAAGCCCCCTTATGGCCTGCCTGGTGCGCATCTCGTTTTCGACCAGCGCAAAGCGCACAAACTCATCGCCGTATTCGCCAAAACCCAGCCCGGGGGAGACGGCCACCTTGGCCTCTTCGATCAGAAACTTCGAAAAATTGACCGACCCCATCGACCGGAAAGGTTCAGGGATCTTGGCCCAAACGAACATGGTCCCCCTGGGCCTATCGGTATTCCATCCAATGCGGTTTAGACCATCGATCAGGATGTCTCGCCGAGACTTATAGATTTCCACGATTTCCTTTACGCACTCCTGGTCGCTTTTTAGCGCCACGGTGGCCGCAATCTGGATGGGCTGAAACACACCGTAGTCAAGATAGCTCTTTATGCGCGTCAAAGCGCCCACCATTTCGGGATTTCCCACGCAAAAGCCAACGCGCCACCCGGCCATGCTGTAGCTCTTGGACATGGAGAAAAATTCCACGCCAACTTCTTTGGCCCCCTTGGCCTGGAGAAAACTCGGGGCCTTGTAGCCGTCGAAGGTCAAGTCGGCATAGGCCAGATCGTGGATCACCATGATCTTGTTTTCGCGGGCAAACTCGACGATCTTGTCGAAAAATTCCAGATCGACGGTGGTTGTGGTCGGATTGTGGGGAAAAGAGATGATCAGCAGCTTGGGCTTGGGCCAGGTCTGCTTGATAGCGATCTGGAGATCGTCTAAGAAATTGCGGTCGGGGCCGATGGGGATCGACCGCACATCGCCCCCGGCAATGATTGCCGAAAAGGGATGAATGGGGTAAGTGGGGTTGGGGGCAAAGACGACGTCCCCGGGGCTTATCAGCACCAGCACCAGGTGGGACAGGCCTTCCTTTACTCCGATCGTTACCACCGCTTCTTTGTCCGGATCGATATCCAGATCATAATTTCTTTTATACCATTCCGCCACAGCTTCGCGAAGACGGGTTATTCCCCGGGAGGCCGAATAGCGGTGGTTGTGCTTTTTTCTGGCGGCTTCGACAAGCTTGTCAATAACGTGTTTGGGGGCCGGGATGTCAGGATTTCCCATCCCCAGATCTATAATATCCTCACCGGCCCAACGCTTCTCCATCTTGAGGGCGTTGACCTCGGCAAATACATAAGGCGGTAATCGCTTCATTCGGCTTTGCTCGGCAATATTGAAATTCATGGTCGGTCTCCACTCGAGGCTTAAATTCGGGAAAACATAATATTTTAGTTCCCGAAATGTCAAACAATGTTTTAATAACGCGACCGCCTTGAGACTTGTATGCAGTGATTGGGTTCTGCTAAATTACTCGACGGATTTTCATTCTACAAACCCCGGAGCGCAAAGACAAGCTATGAAACAGGTCATCCTGGGAACAGCGGGCCATATCGATCACGGAAAGACTTCACTTATCAGGGCTCTTACCGGAATCGACACGGACCGCCTGAAGGAAGAGAAACTACGGGGCATTACGATCGAACTCGGGTTTGCCCACATGGACATGCCCGGGGGAGAGCGGCTGGGGATAGTCGATGTGCCGGGCCACGAAAAGTTTGTAAAACACATGGTCGCCGGGGCAACAGGAATCGACCTGGTGGCGCTTGTAATCGCGGCAGACGAAGGCGTCATGCCCCAAACCCGTGAGCACATGGAGATTTGCGAACTCCTGCGGGTAAAAAAGGGGATCGTGGTTCTTACCAAAACCGACCTGGTCGAAGATCCCGACTGGATGGAGATGGTTCGAGACGATATCTCCCGGTTTTTACAAGGGACCTTCCTTGAGGGATGCGAAATGGTGGCCGTTTCGGCTACAACCGGCGAAGGGATCGAAGAGCTCAAAAAATCGCTTGCCAAACTTTTTGGAGAAGTCGAACCCAAAAGCAGCGACGGGCCTTTCCGGCTGCCGGTAGACCGGGTATTTTCGATGCGCGGGTTTGGGACCGTCATAACGGGGACGAGCATTTCCGGGCGGCTGCGGGTAGGCGACCCCGCGGTAATCTATCCCGAAGGGCTAAAGAGCAAGGTGCGCGGAATCCAGGTGCACGGATGCGATGTCGAAGAAGTTCTCCCCGGGCAGAGAACGGCCGTAAACCTCCAGGGCATGGAACGGGCGCTTATCGAGCGGGGAAACGTCCTTGCTTCCGCCGGAGCGCTCCACCCGTCACACATGGCAGACATTCAGCTCGAACTTTTAAAAAGCGCGCCAAGGCCCCTCAAACACAGGGCAAAAATTCGATTTCACACCGGCACCGCCGAGCACCTTGCAACAATCGTTTTGCTCGACCGCGAGGAACTAAAGCCCGGCGAGAGGACCTTCGCCCAGGTAAGGCTCGACCAGCCCACGGCGACTCTTCGAGGAGACCGTTTTGTGCTGCGCTCCTATTCACCCGTTCAAACAATCGGAGGCGGCGCGGTCCTAAACCCCGTTCCACGCAAACACAAAGGGCCGGCCAAACGGGAAGCCGCAACCGCTCTTGAGACGCTTTTCAACAGTACAGATCCCGAGATAATCCTGTGGCACCTGCGCGATGCCGGCTGGGCGGGCTTAGATGAGGCCGAACTGCGGATAAGGGCCAACCTGCCTCTAAAATTTCTCGATAAGACCCTCCAGCAGTTCATGAGCACGGGAAAAGTCGTCATCTACGACAAGGACAACAGGCGGCTCATCGACCCGGCGGCGCTCGAAGAGATGAAATCGAGCGTTACCGAAATCCTCTCGGACTACCACGGCCGCTTCCCGCTAAAGGCCGGAATGGCCAAGGAGGAAATCCCCGCCCTTCTTGCGCGGCCCGTCGACCCCAGGCTTTTTAACTTCGTTTTGAGACATCTTGCCGAAGCGGGAAAGATCGGGCTGGAAATGGAATGGGTGCGCCTTTCCACCCACAAAGTGGCCCTTAGTAAAGACGAGGAGACCATACAGGAAAAAATCGAGAAGGCCTTTCGAGACGCGGGCCTTCAGCCGCCTTTTTTCCGCGATGTCGAATCCTCTCTGCCCGGAACGCCCAAACAGCGCCAGGAAGTACTGCAATGGCTGATCACCAAGGGGGTCCTGGTAAAGACGAAAGAAGAGATCTATTTTCACGCCTCGGCCATGGCCAAACTCCAGGAGCGGCTGGTCGCCTGGCTAAAGGAGCACGGGGAAATCACCACCCCGCAGTTTAAAGAGATGACCGGGGCGAGCCGCAAATACACCATCCCGCTTATCGAATACTTCGACGGGCAAAAAGTTACGATCCGGATCGGAGATATTCGAAAGCTTCGGTAAACGGAACCGGGACAGGTGAATGGGTTAGTGGGTGAATGTGTTAGTCGGTTAGTCGACCGATCGTGGCGGCGAACAGCATCTTATTTTGACCGCGTTTGCCTACCCTGCCTTGGGGCTACGCTGATAAAACAGCGAAAAACACAGGCTTTCTTTTTGCAACCCACTGATTTTTCTTAGCATACTCGATTCATGGCACAAATTAACAGCTTGTTAACAGCAGGGCTAACAGCGTGCATAACAGCGTAGAAACAGCGTAGAAACAGCGTAGAAACAGCGATAACAGCAGTGAGTGGTGAGTGAAATAACTGAGGGATTCAGTTATTTTTTTCCGTATTCTTTTCCGTATTCTTTTTTGAAAGAACGGTATTGCCCAGTGGGACGACTGGCGGCCGGCGATGGGCCGGTCGGTCCTCGATGCTCGGCATTAGTTCGCAGGACATATAGCACGAAGATGGTTCGGGCGGCAAAACGGCAACC
Source organism: Syntrophobacteraceae bacterium (assembly GCA_031292215.1). Classification (GTDB taxonomy): domain Bacteria; phylum Desulfobacterota; class Syntrophobacteria; order Syntrophobacterales; family Syntrophobacteraceae; genus SbD1. The sequence goes on from JARLHO010000066.1 coordinate 41,438, forward strand.
GGAAACGGAAACGAGAAACGGCAATACAAGCGGCAATAGAATAGGCAACGGCGAGTGGGTGAATGGGTGAATGGGTGAGTTGGTGAATGGGAAGGCTGTCAGGGGGGGAATTGGTTCAAGCGGATGAGTCGTGAGGGATCGCCGTGCAAGCCATTCCGGCGCGGCTTTCAGTTCGATATTTCGTCCCTTTTCTTTGAGGAGGACCGAAAAACATATTACATAGAGGCGGCTCGGTGAGCTTTTGTCCGAGCATGCTCACGCCCTTCCCGCGCCGTGGATGCTTTCTACCCGGCACACCGCACCAGCGGCGATCTTTTCGTCTTCCGAAAACCCGGCCAGCCGCCTGTAAAAAAAGAGTCCAACCATCAACAACGCCAGGATCAGCAAAACCACTCCCGGCCATTGGCGCCAACTCCAAAAAAATCCCCCGGCAGTTCCTGAGACGCTCGAGCCGAAGTAGTAGGCGAATAAGTAGAGAGAAGCAGCCTGGGCTCGCGCCGTTCGCGCCCTGGCCCCTACCCAGCTAGAAGCTATGGAATGAGCTCCGAAAAAGCCGCAGGTAAAAATCGCCACGCCCACAACAATCACGCCAAGGACACTCGAAAGTGTAACCAGCGCGCCGACGACCATGGTCATCAGCAAAAGCATCAACCCACGGCCGCGCCCGACTCGCTCCACCAGACGGCCGACCTCCGACGAAGTGAGGGAACCGAGAAGGTAGACAAGAAAAATCCAGCCCACCACCGAATGACTCAGGGAAAAAGGGGCCGCGAGCAACCGAAAGGTAATATAGTTGTAGAGAGTGACGAAGCTACCCATGATCACAAAGGATACGCCGTAAAGGAAGCGGAGCCCCGGGTCCGTTAGAGGCTCAAGGATTGACCGCAACAGGGCTCTTGGGGCGAAGGCGCGCCGGCGAAAATTGACCGAGCCGGGAAGGGCCTTGGCGAAATAGAGGCTCAGCAGCAAGCAGGAGACGCCGATCAGAGCAAGCGCGGTGCGCCACGAGTAGTACTGTGCGACAGTTGCCGTAAATATTCGACCAGTCATGCCTCCCATGGCGTTTCCGCCGATATAGAGCCCCATCGCCGCACTCAGGGACTCCGGTGCGATTTCTTCGCTCAAGTAGGCCATGGCCACCGCCGGAAGCCCCGCCATCGCTATCCCCTGAAAGAACCTTATCGACAAAAGTCCGGCAAACGTATGAGTAAGAGCGGTTGCGAGCGCCAGTGCCGAGGTGAGGAAAAGAGAGGCTATCATCACCTCCTTTCGGCCCAGAGTCTCGGAAAGCGCGCCGACAAAGAGCAGCGCCACCGCCAGCGTGCAGGTGGCGAGCGAAAGCGGAAGGCTCGCAAGGGCCGCCGGAACGCCGAACTCCCTGGAAAAGACCGGCAGCAGCGGTTGCATGTCGTAGAGCGTAATAAAAGTTACAAAACCGGCCGCAAAAAAAGCGATGTTTACCTGCCGGTACTCTTTCGTTCCCTTGATGATCGAAGACATTTTTTCGCTCACTTCCGATACACGGAACACTGTTTTCCAAAAGCCGGGGAAACGGGGCCCTGCGCCGCCGACATGACGTAAACTGTCATGACGTAAACGGACATTACCCAGACAGTAATACTTGCCGATAAATAAATAAAATATATAATCGTTATGGTTTTAATATCTAAAAGTTATGAAAGCGGGAATTCGCATGGACCTAAGGCAACTGAAGTATTTCCTGGAGATCGCCAGAGTCAGGAGTTTCACCCGGGCGGCCGAGAACCTGCTGATCGCGCAGCCTGCCGTAAGCATCGCCATAAAGAAGCTGGAGGAAGAGCTCGAACTGGTCCTTTTCAACCGGCAGGACAAAAAGGTAACGCTTACAGCCGAGGGAGAAATCTTCCTGCGGCACGCAAATCGCGTAATTGATGACATCAAGGCCGCCGAACTCGAGATGGAGGAACTCAAGGGACTTTCCAGGGGTGAGGTAAGGATTGGCATTCCCCCGATGATCTCGGCTTATTTTTTCCCGGAAATCATAAGGGATTTCATAAAACGTTACCCGCAGCTGCGTTTATCGGTCTACGGCGAGGGTTCGGGACGGCTCCAGACGATGATCGAGCATGGAGTTCTGGATATGGGGGTCGTGGCGGGAGAAAACTTCCCCGATACGCTCCATGCGGGCCATTTTTTGAGGGAGGAGATCGTCGTTTGCGTTCCCACGGGACACCGTCTGGCAAAGAGAGAATCAGTCACCTTTTCCGAATTTATCGGTGAGCCGCTGATTTTTTACACGGAAGGCTACTATATCCGGGAACAGTTGCAGGAGACGCTAAAAGAATTGGGCGCGACTCCCAAGGTCGTACTCGAGACAAATCTATTCTCCCTTATCAAATCCCTTGTGAAAAACGGGACTGGAATTTCCACGTTTTTAAGAACGGCGTTGGCAGGCGAGTCGGACCTTGCGGCAATTCCTTTCGATCCGCCGCTTTACCTCGACCTGAAGATCGCCTGGAGAAAACGCCAGTACCTGTCTCGGGCAAACCAGGCTTTCGTGGACTTTCTGCTGGAGTGGGGAAAAAGAGGCGGGGTTGGCTTGTGAGGTCCCCGGCCCTTGCCCTTGGCCTTCAGGTGGCGCAACCGCCTTTTCAAGGCAGAGGCGACCGATTAGCCGGGGTTGCCTTTAGCTCCCGCCTGTGGTCCCGCTTCTGTAGGTCTAATGGAATGGCAATAGTTGATGGCAAACTGAAATGATGTCTGAGTCCAGAGCGCGACGGGCGCACTGAATTGCCCGGGGAGGCTGTGTTTTTCATTAATGATAGCGTCCTTAAAAGAATTGAGCAAAATTATATGAGAACGAATTTTGGGCTCCCCATAGCAGCTTGCCGCGTTATTGTACGTTAGGATGTGACAGGTACGCCAGCGCGTAGTCGGGACCTGATCTGCTCCTCGATTTTCTCCTTGACCTTCTCATAAACCGCGACAGAGACGTCTTGTCCTACCTCAAGGCTTAAAGCGACACCATAGGGAATTGTGTCATCCAGTTCTCCGGCGGCAGCTTTGCAAGATACGTTGAACACTAGGTCTCCACCGTCCGCGAAGGCGACCGCATCCTCACCCTCCCATCGGCGATGAAACACTGTGCCACGTGCGACGGCATGGTGGGATGGCTGCACTTTCGCATTTTCAACTCCGAGTGAAAACTTTTTGTCGCTCCCAGCCCCTCCCTCTAGCTTTGCCATGCGGTACATGCGGTGCTTGAGGTTCACCGGCGTCAACCACGCAATTGTTATCGTGGCCGCACGGAAACCCCTAATACCCTCAAGCTCTGCCGGCATCGGTACGCGGTACTGGTCAACTTCCTTATCACGGATCATCCCCCAGCCAACAAGAGTGGCCCGCTTTGCAGTGCAATCGAGAACCCGTTGCATGTCAGCACAACCGTACCCGAACATCCGTGTGAGCTCAGCCTTCACGTGTTCATGATGGAGAAAATTGGAAGGATTGACGAGCGACCTCAGGAGGTCGGTTGTTTGGTCATCCCAGCGGGCTGCATGTACTAGAAGAGTCTTCAGGATTACGGCGGAAAAACGGTCATCAATAGCAGGATGAACCTGATCGGAGGGCATATTTTTAAGGGATTCGAACACCTGGGTTGCGCTGTGTGTAGCGAGTGCTGTAGCAACGCTGGTTCCGTTATGGAGGTTGACAAAATTTGTCTGACCCGATTCGCTGGGTGCAGCTGCCTTTATCCCAAAAAACCGAACGGGGCTGCCGACCGGTGTTACCTCGATCGGTGCGTGCGAGTACCTCGATTGAACCTGTTCACGACCGCCAGGAAACAATAGTTCTGGTTTTACAGCACGGTGAAATCCGAGGCCAAGGGCTGAGCTTGGATTCGGAAGATGACAGCTGACATAAGGGGTGACTGCCATAAGGGCGGCACTATTCGGTACCACGTTGTCGTCATGACAAGCACCAATTGTGAGCGAATTGATGGCTTCCGAAGGTGAGAACAGCCGGCGGTTGGCGCGCTGTGCTAGAAGATTGCGGAGCATCTGTTCTTGGCGTTCCTCAGCAGCTGATTCTTCGAAAGCTCTCCAAATCATGACGTCTGGTAATGACAAAGGATCGCAGACGTTACCGGCGCTAATCAAAATGAGAAGACCATATTCCCAGGCAAGATGATCGATTAGCCGTGCCCATGGGCTCATTACACCCGCGAAGCGGCGTGTTGTATCGCCTAGGGACAGATTAACGATCCGCACAGTCGGGGCACTTGGAGGGTTGCCATCCTCGCCCTCCATCATCCGACGAAAGGCTCTCCACATGAGGTCGATCCCAAGGCGATCAGGAGGCATGAACTCATCACGTCTACCGAAACCCGACGGTTGTGGCGTCATTACCGGCCGCACGTAAAGTGGATGTCTGACCGTAGAAGGAGGGGCATTCAGATCGCCATGTAAGATCAGCGACGCCATGGCGGTTCCATGGCGTTGTTCGCTGGCGCGGCCATATTCAGAGGAAAAATCATCTGGATCATCGATCTCTAGACGGCCGCTTAAGAAATCATGGCCACTCATGGGCAACCCGTCAAACAATGCGGCGATGGGCGGGGTTTGTTCCTCTACCGTTGTCGGGCCTGCAATCGCTTCCAATTCAACATCGGAGTCGACGGTCGGCTCTCCCACGACAGATTGTGGTCGGAGAATCATAATGTTATCAAACTTGGCCAAACCAATATCCGGATGTGTCACAAGCTCTTGAATGACGTTTGCCGGCACCTCGACCAAAACGGCGTGATAGCGGATTGGTATAATCTCTGCCCGATCAATCCGCGTGCCCCCGAGTCTCTCAAGCTCTATGCTAAACGCCCGTTCGACGCTTAGACGCCGTTCCTGCTGATCGCGATACCAAAACTCCACCTCGAAACGCACCGGCTCGTCATGGGATGTATCAATGCGGTATTTCCAATTGGCGATAGTCTCTTCGCTTAAACGATCCTTAGGCCCCCAAGGGCGAACATCGGCCAGGTGTTCGAAGACTTTTTTCCATTCGCTTTTGCCATGCCCCAGAGGTTGTTGGGCCTTAAACAACTCCCAGAGGCGAACCAGCTCTCTTAATGCCTCGGTGTCGGGGATGGTGAAATAGAAACGAATCGGGACGGCCTTTGCGGTTTTCGGTTCGCCCCTCTCTACAACGACAAAGTCTTCATCGGCGATGATCTCGTCTTCCTCTTCGCCAAGAAACTCCAGTCCCGGAATGCTATTTACAGAACGATAGAAGTCGGTGAGAGTCCCTGTCACCTCGAACACCAATGCCCGTTCCGGCACAATCGCGCTAGGATCGTCTCTCAACTCAGCCAGTCGAGTTGGATCGGGTAAAACTTGGCTCAATCGGTCGAATTTTGGGCCAAGCCTTTGTGTCTGCCTTCCGGCCGAGATACCTGGCACTTTCTCACGAGGGGGCTGCTTAGAAGTTGGCGAGACTTTATTCGGCTTTGGGAGCGCCAGGAGAGGTCTTTCTACCATGCGGGGCCTCCTTGTTTTTTGTGCTGATTGGTTGGGCTCGGTCCTGCCAAAAACGCAACCGCCCTTCGATTACTGTATCTAGAGCCTGTTCCTTCATTGACAGTATCCATCGCCGACGTATGTCGAGGGTAAACTGTTCGGCCTCGGCGTAGCTGAGCTGTCCTAGACGCTTAACGAGTGTGGCGATATTCATGCGTGGTTTTTCGTTGAATGACTTAAAGAACTGCTCGAAGTAGCGAGTTAATTCCTTCGCTGTCGGGGCTGGTAACCCGACCCGGAGCTGGAAGCGTCGCCAGACGGCCCGGTCGAGAAGTTCGGCATGATTGGTTGCGGCCACGACGATCGTATAGCTTGGGAGATCGTCGATTTGCATAAGGAGTGAGGTTACAACACGTTTGATCTCTCCAGTCTCGTGGATATCCCCCCTTTCCTTTCCCACAGCATCAAATTCGTCGAAGAATAAGAGACACGGAGTTGTCCGCGCATAATCGAATACGCGTTTTAAACGGCTGGCGGTTTCACCGAGGAAACTACCGATCATTGCCTCGTAACGGACAACAAGAAAGGGTACGGCGAGAGCTTCCGCGATTGCCTCGGCAAGCGAAGTTTTGCCATTGCCGGGGGGACCAACCAAAAGGACGCGATGACGTGGGTCTAGGCTGTGCGACCGCAATAGGCTAGCTCGCTGCTGCTCTTCTATGAGTTCTGTTATGTTTTGACGGCAATCATCGCTTAAGACCAAGTCCTCTAGCCGACGGCATGGCATGATTTCAGCAATGAAGTCGCGTGCGCGTCCTGATTGATCAGAAGCCGGTATGGCGGCGTGCGTCGTCCCCTGACCGTTTGTCTGAATGGCCTTGGTCAGTCGCTCAGCCAGCACCTTGTGCTGCTTTGCGTGTTCCTCAGCGATGATTGCTTCGGCCGCCGCGCGCACGCCTCGCTTGTCGCCGGCACTGCCAGCTTTGACTAGAGCGATAAGAAGGTCACTCCGTGCCATGGCTTCCCTCATACGTTTCGTTGAATGTTCTTGCCAGCAGCGCGCCGAAAGAGGCCTCGGCCTTTTGTGTGGCTGCTATTGCTTGGTTTCGAATAGATCTCACTTGTTCAAACTTCCGAGTGAAATCAATTTGCAATTCAATCGGCGGGCAATAAAGGGTTAGTTTCGCAAAACGGCCACCTCCAAGATGCGCTACATTTGATGTCTTGCTGCTAATCTGTGAGAGCACTCCAGAACGATAATAATGAAGCAGTGCTGCTAGTGCGAATTCTGAATTCATTACGTCTCTGGCTGGCTGAAAACGGACAAGCGTGTTTTGAAAGCAGCAATCGTTGATCTCGTTGCGCCACATCGCAGGGCGACCAACAAGCTCTGTGCTTTGTCCTTCATTCAGCAGAATATCTCCATATGACAATCTATATCGTGGGAAATCTCTTTCGTCAAAATCCATGCTCAACACATCGGATGTGTCAATTCTGTCTTCGTAAACATTGGCGACCCTCATATAAGGCCGAGTATAAAAACCTGTCTGATATTTCGGAGTGCGTTGGCGCCCCAATTGCACTATCCCCAAATTGCCAATTTCATGCACCGGCCATCCTCTCGGATTCGTCGCCGGATCGCCAAACAGGTGGAGGAACAGGGACGGAATGAGCTCTGCCGCTTTCTTTTGCGCTTCGCGCCGCAGGTGAACGATGCCATCGGCGCGTGAGAGAATATCGACAATGCGGCGTTGCTCTTCGAGTGAGGGAACAGGCAACATCGCCGACCCCATGAAGGTGGTGGGAACCCGCTGCTGTCCCGCAGTGCCGGTAAAGTTTCGCTTCGCCTCTGCGCGAAACGATTGACGACGAACGAAGTAGAATACCCACTCGGGGAGCACGTGAGGCTGGGGCCGGATAACATGAAACTCCGTTGAGCCGAATCCATGCCCCCCCAAAAGTTCGCGGGCAATCGCTGCTTTACCATTCTCCATGCAAGGCGTGATCTTGGCGAATAAGACATCGCCATCCTCGAAATGTGTGAAACCCTTCTTGACCACAGCAAATGGCCTAGCCTGTGGATTTGCGATTTTTCCCGCGACTTCATCAACCGCCGCCATAGGAACGAACGACACAACATGATCGTCAGTCAGCCCGTGAGACCTTGGCAAACGGGGATTGATCGTGCACGCTTGGTTTAACGGTTCTAACGGCCATTGGGATTCTCTCATGCAAGGCCCTCCGCCAGCACTGCCTGCAATGCTTCTACCTCTTCCACAATTTCCGCCTCGATAGCCGCCAGCTCGTCCAGCAGTTCGCGCGGGTCGCGGTGCTCGACGGCCGTATGGTTCATGGGCCGATAGCGGCCGGCCGACAGGTTGAAGTCATTGGCGCGGAGCGTTGCAGCGTCGGCCAACCACCATTTAGCCGTCCATTCTTGTGCCATATCCCGTGCCGTCCATTCAGCCCAGCTCGTCTCTTTTTTGTGGTAAGTCGCGACCAGTTCGGGAAGATCGTCGGCCTCGATAGGGGTGTCGTGATTGGCGTCGATCTTGTAGCCGTCATTGTCGGCGTGGAGAAACAGCACGCGCTCCGTGTTCCCGCCTTTCTTGAAGAACAACACGGAGGTCTTGACGCCCGAATAGGGCTGGAAGACGCCGCCGGGCAGCGATAGCACGGCCTCGACGCGGTTGTTTTCGATCAGTTGGCGGCGCAGCTCTTTGTGGGCCGTGGTCGAACCGAACAGAACGCCTTCCGGGACTACTACACCGCAACGTCCGCCGGGGCGCAGGCTGTCCATCATGTATTTCACGAAAAGGAGCTCGGTTGCGGTCGAGGTCCCGACTTTCACGTCATCGACGATGCGGTCTTTATCCACCCGCCCCGAAAACGGCGGATTGGCGAGCACGACGTTATAGCCGTCGGGCGGCAGCCCGCATTCGGCCTTTTTCTCTGCGTCCAGTGTCGTGGTGAGCACGTTGCGCATAAGGATATGGACGTTTGGCAGGCCGCGCAGCGTCAGGTTCATGGTGGCCAGGCGGACCATTTTAGGATCCACGTCACTGCCGAAGAATGTCGCCGTTTGAAGGGCGGAGACTTGCTTCGCCGAGAGTTTATCGCCCCACCCTCGCCGCTGCGTCTTGCCGTCGCTCTCGACTTCCTTTATGCCCGCCTGCGATGAATTGGCCAGCCGAATGTGGTTGTAGGCGGCGACAAGAAAGCCGGCGGTGCCGGCTGCCGGATCAAAGACGGTCTCGCCGATCTGCGGGTCTATAACCTCCACGATTGTGCGGATGATGTGGCGTGGCGTCCGAAACTGGCCCAACTCGCCCGCCTGTTTTATCTGCTTCAGGACGTGCTCGAAGAGATCGCCCTTGCTGTCAGCGTCCTCCTGGTCGAGACGCAGGCCGTCCACCAAGTTGACGACCTGGCTTAGGACGGTTGGCTCATCGATTGTGAGACGCGCGCCGCGCATAAAATTATGGGTTCCGTTTTCGGCGAACTCGGCGAAGAAAGCGAACACTTCCTCGCGAACGAAGCGCACTAGAGGTTCGCCCGAGAGCCCCTTTGCCCACACGGACCACTTGAAGCGCTCGCAGGGGATAGTCGTCTTGCCTTTCTCAGGGGCGTTTAGCGGGTTCCTGAGCGCCCATCCGCCCTCGAAAAGGCTTGAGTAGGGCCGTTTCAGGACTTTGGCTCTCGTCCCGTTGTCGCGGTCGATGCCCTCGATCAAGTAAAAGAAAAAGAGGAAGGAGAGCTGTTCGGCATTTGTGACGGGATCGGGGTAACCGCCGCCATAGAGGTAATCGCGTATCTGCTCAATAGATTTGCGCATCTCCGAGGTAAAAGGCATATCTTTTCCCTGTGGCCCTGACTTAGTTAGTGTCCATCCGGAAACCTACTGGTGGGCACGATGAAGCTTGTGCCCACCCTACGAGATCCCCACCTGGTGTAGAAGGGCGGGGGAGCGAAGCGGGGTATGGATCATCGCGCTCACCGCCATCACGACCCGGGTTTCCGAATGGACACTAATTAATGGAGGAGCTGTTGCTGTTCCGCTGCCATCAGCAGTCCTGTTGGCTCCGTTGTTTTTTTAGCGAGCACGATTGAGTTTAAGCTGTTTAGCAGGCCTTCAAGCCGCTCTTCGCAACCGAAAACGCGCGTTGCCGCCATAGCGCCGCCCATCAAAGTAAAGGGCGCAAAAGCAAGATGCGCAAGACTGAACTCGTCGAGGCTGTCGGCATTGGCGCGGAGCTGATTGCCGATCACCCGCAGCCAACTTTCTTCATTTGGCGACAGCCCTTCCTGGCCCAGAAGCCAGGACTCGAAATTCGCGCCAACTTCCGCGGCCTTCTGTTCCGAGGCTTCCGGAAAGGCGATTTTTCCGGTTTCATCGATTGTGACCCATTCCCGCGTCATCGGGTCTATATGGTCGTCGATATCGAGGGCGAGCAATTTGCGTGGTTCGTATTTCTTTTTCTTTGACCGTTCGGTGATGATCCCGCCTTCAATGATCTCGTCATCGTCGCCATGATAGTCGCACACCCCCACAAAATCAAACATCGTGAAGACGGGCTTTGTGGGCAGCTTGCGCGTGCCGCGCCCGCGCATCTGCTGGTAGAGAATGGCCGATTTGGTAAATCTCGCGAAGATCAGGTTTACCACTTCGGGGCAGTCGAAGCCGGTGTCGAGCATATTGACCGAGACCAGGATTTTCGGGAAGGCCTCTTTTTTGAAGCGGTTGATCTTGCTCATGCCGTCGACCGTGTCGTCTTTGCCCACGCCCGAGACAACATAATCGGCGTAGCGGATTTCCGGGGAAGGTTTTTGATCCTTGAATTGCTCGTCGATCATTTCGGCCAGCGTTTCCGCATGGCGTTTGGTGACAGCGAAAACGATGCTTTTGCCGATGAGCGGCTTGCGCAACCGGCCCTTACCGTCCCGGTAGCCATTGTCGTACACGTCGCGAAACTCCCGCACAATTGCCCGGTTGCGTTCCGGTATCGTGAAATGGCGCTCCAGGACTGCGGGGTCGATCATGATGCTCTGTTCGCCGCCAAACACCTTTTCGAATTCGGCGCGGGTTGTCGCATCCATGTCCGACCAGTCAAGCTCGGCGCGCTTTACCTCGAAGCCGCCATCAGCGGCCGTCTTTACGGTTTTGGCCTTGTAAATCTGGTAGGGGACCAGGTAGCCCTCGCGGATCGCGTCTTTTAGCTTGTAGGAAAACGTTGGCTTGTCCACCTCGAAGAAGCGCAGCGTATCGCGCACGAAAAGGTTGTCCTCGTCCTCGCCAAAATCGTCTTCACCCGCCACGCATGGCGTTGCCGTGAGACCGATCTGGACGCCGTCGAAATGTTTGAGCACCCCGCTCCATTTACCGTAAATGCTGCGGTGGCACTCGTCGCTGATCACCAGGTCAAAATATCCCGAGGAATAATCCCCGTAGATGTTGATCATGCTTTGCAGCGTGGTGATCGTGATTTGTTTTTCGTCCTGGAAGCGGCGGCCCGCGCGCAGTACGTAACAGGGATAATCCGGCAGATGTTCGGCAAACACGTCTTCCGTTTGCTTGGCAAGCGGGATTCTGTCTACGAGGAACAGAACGCGCGTAATGGCGTTTGCCTGAAACAGCCGTTTGATAAGGGCGGCGGCCGTGCGCGTTTTGCCCGTTCCGGTCGCCATCTCGACAAGCAGCTTACGCCTGCCTTGGGCTATCTCCCGGCAAAGAGTGTCGATGCACTCCATTTGATAATCACGGCCGGCGATACGCCTGTCGATAGGCACGGCCAGCGGATCTTTTTTTACCTGGCGCGTGGCGAGGCGTTTTTCGAGGTCCGTTTGCTTAAAGAAGGTTTTGACGGCTCGCGGGAAGGCCTCGTTTTCCCATTCCCAAAACCGGATTTCCCGGCCGTTGGCAAGAAACACGTAAGGGACGCCGAGCTGCCTGGCGTAGGCTTTGGCCTGTTCCGCCGCATCACCGGGACTTATCGAGAAGCGCTTCGCCTCGATCACAGCAATGGAGCGCCCGTACCGGTCACAAAGCACATAGTCGGCCCGCGTTCCGTCCGGCAGCACGTATTCATAACGCACGCAGTTCGAATCCTGCGTTTTCCACCCCTGGTCCACCAACAGGGAGTCGATCATGACGCGCGAGAATGCTTCGTTACCGGTCACCATGCGCTCCTGGTCTCTTTAGCTTCTATTCGAAAAACTCCTCGTCACCCTTTTTGATTTGTAAGGTCTCCTCGATCCTGCGGTCCTACGTTATGACGGATCATCAGCTTGCAAACCCCCAATTGGCGGGCACGAGGTCGCGCTCTTTTTGCGGCATGATTTTGCTTTGGGGCAAGGTCAAAGAAATGATTGTGGGCGCAGTGCGCCCAAATTTGCTAACGTCTTCAGATTATTACGACCCCTGCCCGCTGTCAAACATTGTATCGGCAGCGCAAGACAATTCGATAATTTTGGAAGACCGGGCTTCCATGAGATTGTGGGGCCGGGGTCGAGCGCTCGCGTCGCATGCGCAACGACGCGCGGAATAGGCTTAGCGCCCTGTCTATAATAGGCCGCCATGCGGCGGCTTAACCCAAGCGCGCGCGCCGCCGTGTCGAGGTGTCGAGCGTATAGGCTTGGCGTTCGCGCTTGATGGCGGACAACGCTATACAGATGAAGGCAGGGTCAAAGATGAGATCAGAGATAAGGTCCTTGCAAATTTAGGATTATCAGTACTCAGGTTTTCCGACCTCCATATTCTTAAGAACAGGAACGGAGTTTACTCCGTGCTGTACGAACAGACTCGAAATCCCCCCAACCCCCCTTTGCAAAAAAGGGGGGCGATTGAGCCAAGCCGGTCCATGGGAGTCATTGCAAGGGGGGGGGCATTGAGCCAAGCCCCTCCATGCGCGTCATTGATTTTGCCGGGGATGCGGCGGGTTATACATCTTGATAGGCTTCCGTCCCGACGCTACGCGTTCAACCATTGTTCGCCTTTGTCTTACAGTGATGGTTGGAAATCCTTTGGAGGGCATCGCCTATTTCCTGCGCCGCAAGCCGCAGTTCGTAGTTCTTTTGCAGGTTCATCCTGATATCCGCCCCGTGCCGAACCACTTGGCAAGGCGCAAAGCCGTGTCGCCCGAAATGCCGCGCTTGCCTGCCATGATCTGCGTCAGCCGGTTTGTCGGCACGCCCAATTCTTTCGCCAGCGAGTTCGCGCTCATGCCGAGAGCCTGTAGCTCGTCGGCCAGGCGCTCTCCTGGATGGATAAGAAGTCCCGCAAGGACGCGGGAAATTATCCGGACAGTATCCGGCGACGACAAATCAAGCGGATATCCGCGCCCGATCGGCAAAGGCAGAGAGATTGCGGCAAAAACTTCACGCTCTCGCCGCGCTCCCGGCAAGTCCGTCATCTTCATTTGGCTAAGAAGTTGACGGCTGCAAGCTTTCGAGCCATAAGTCCTCAAGGTTAATTTCGATCTCCTGGAAGGGCTCGGCCCGCACCTTGTCGTTTTCGGTAAAGCTGCCGAGCAGCAGCCATCCGACGCCAACTCCCAGTCTGAAGACGTCCATGCTCATGGCAACCGGATCGATCAGCCAGATATGGCCGACGCCATGGTGAGCATAGACAGGCATTTTTTTCACTTTATCGGTTCGAAAGGTCTTTGGAGAGAGGACTTCACACACCCAATCCGGCGCCACAGAAATCCAGTTATGATCTTCTTCAACCGGAAATTTTTCTTTTTTCCAGCCCGCCAGGTCCGGGACAATGGTATGTTCGCCCAGCCCGATCTCCGGTTCAACAATAATAATCCATCCGCCGGGTCCGCCGCCTTCCCCAAAATCATAAGGCGGTCCTAATTTGTACCCTAAGGCGGATGTTGCGCGCGTATGCCTCCTTGATGGTCTCGGATGAACGATCAGTTCCCCGTCGATGATTTCCCCGATCATATCTTCGGGGACCCCGTAGAGGTCTGCGTAGGTGGCTTTCTTTTCTGCGAGATCGCTCATGGGCAGTCCTCTCCTATACAAATGACGCATCCCGCTTTTTGAAACGGGGGAGCCCGGGGGGGGGCGGGAGCTGCCCCGTTTCCTCGTTTCTCTTCCCTCTACACTATATACGATCTCTTTTTAGGGCTGAGCAGTTTTTTTGCGTTGGACACTTTTTTCTCCGATGCTCGGGGCCTTGGAGTCCCAGCATGGTCCACCAGCTCCCGGCTCCCTTAGTTTACATAGAATCACATCGCAGACCTCAGACGGCGCCGGTACGGTAGCGCCAAAGGGTCGGAGGCTCTTAATGGGATGCCGACGAATTCGGGGCTTTCGACGACTTTTTCGACCAGAAATTTCATGACCCGATCACGGGACTCAGGGCTTAGCCTGCGAAGGTTTTTTTCAACAGAGGCCTTGGATTCCATCGTCCAGGCCAAGGCGACGCCTCATCCCTTCGAAGGCTATCACCGGATCGGTCTCGTCGTAGAGCCGGGCATTGGCGACAGAAACATCCTCCATTTCGAGGAGATAGTCCTCCACAAGCTCACGGACGAAGTCTTCCTTGCTCCGATTTTCGGAACCGCAAAGATCGTCGAGTTTTTTTCCAGCTTTTCATCGAGCTGCACGCAAAGCATAGCTTTTCCATTCCGTTTCGGGGGGGAGGGAATGTAAGCCGCTAAGCCGAGATAGTACCGAAAGTTATCAGACGTGCGGCTAAATCTCAAGAAACGAGTTGAAATGATCTTCGATGACGGGAGACAACGGGTGAGCTCAATTGTCCTCCGCGGCTGTATGGACTCGGGGAAATCAAAGCGGAATGCGTCTTGTGAGATCATAGATTCTCGCCAGGCAAGCGGTTTTTGAAACTATCAGGCGACACAATTTCGTCACTTCCAGGTTTCAGAAGCTCGCCCGATCCTTCCTGAAACGGGACGGAACCTGCGCGCGATCAATGGAATAGAAGATGCATCGGCTCCTTGTTGGGCTGCGCTGCGCTTAGCCCAACCTACACAGGCCTTTCCACTTTCGTTCGTTCGAATGAAACCTCTTGCGAAGGAAGGACGCGATATGAACGACTCGCATGCCAATCTATTCCAGCCGATAAAAATTGGCACAGTGGAGATCAAAAACCGTTTCATGCTGGCCCCGATGGGCCCCGGGGGATTCTGCGAAGCCGATGGTTCCTTTAACTACCGCGGCGTGGAATTTTATGTGGAACGGGCCCGAGGCGGCGCCGGATTGATCATGCCAGGCGTTACCATGGTCGAAAACGAGATCGAGAAGTGCTCGCTGCCCTCCATGCCCTGCCCTACGCTAAATCCCGTAAATTTCATAAAGACTGCCAAACTCATGACCGAACGGGTCCATGCCTACGGAGCGAAGATATTTATCCAGCTCTCCGCAGGGTTTGGACGCGTGAGCATCCCTTCCATTGTCGGAAACACGGCTGTCGCTCCTTCGGCCATCCCCCACCGGTGGCTCCCGGGCGTTACCTGCCGCCCGCTTGCAATAGAGGAGATCAGGACCTATATCGCAAAGTTCGCCGACTCCGCGGAAATCTGCCAGAAGGCCGGGTTCGACGGTGTGGAAATTCACGCGGTTCACGAAGGATACCTGCTCGACCAGTTTGCAATCTCTTTTTTCAATCAAAGGACAGACGATTACGGCGGAAGCCTCGAAAATCGCCTGCGTTTTGCAACCGATATCGTCAAGGTCATCAAGGGGCGCTGCGGCCGGGACTTTCCCGTGTCTCTACGATACAGCCTCAAGAGCTTCATCAAGGATTGGCTAAAAGGGGGCCTTCCCGGCGAGCAGTTCGAAGAAAAGGGCCGGGACATCCCCGAGGGCATCGAGGCGGCGACAATGCTTGAAAGCGCCGGCTATGACGCGTTTAACGGCGATGTCGGCTGCTACGACGCCTGGTACTGGAACCACCCGCCCATGTACCAGGAAAAGGGGTTGTATCTGCCCTATAACGAGATACTGAAAAAAGCCGTGAGCGTACCGGTCATTACGGCTGGCAGAATGGACAACCCCGACCTCGCCTCCCGGGCCATCGCCGAAGGGAAAACCGATATGATCGGCCTCGCGCGACCTCTTATGGCCGATCCGGAGCTTCCAAACAAGATAAGGAGCGGGCGGGTTTCAAAAATTCGCCCCTGCCTTTCCTGCCAGGAAGGCTGCATGGGCCGGCTCGCAAAATACGCTTCCATCTCCTGCGCCGTAAACCCCGCGTGTGGACGGGAAAGGGAGTACGGGATCGAGCCGAGCGGAAAAAAACGCGAGGTCATGATCGTTGGCGGCGGCGTTGCCGGAATGGAAGCGGCAAGGGTTGCCGCGATACGGGGGCACAAGGTCGATCTCTATGAAGCCGGGAAAGCGCTGGGAGGAGTAGTAATAGCCGGAGGCGTTCCCGATTTCAAGGAAGACGACCGTGCGCTTATCGCCTGGTACGAAGAGGAGCTTGCAGACCTTGGAATCACGGTGCATCTAAACGAGAGGATCGACCCGGGGACCGTTTCGGTATCCAAAGCCGATGCGGTTATCGTCGCCACGGGCGCAAAGGCGAAAGAGCTCGCCATTTCGGGCGCAAAGAATGTTTACAGCGCAACGGATGTTTTGCTGGGAAAAGCCGACCCGGGAGAGAGGGTGCTAATCGTGGGAGGCGGCCTGGTGGGATGCGAGACCGCTCTTTGGCTTGCCGAAAAGGGAAAACGCGTCACAATCGTCGAACTCCTGGACGGGCTTCTAAAGTGCGCCGGCCCGCTTTGCCATGCAAACGGCGATATGCTCCAGGAACTTCTTCATTTCAAAAAGGTCGAGGTCATCACCGGTTCCAGGGTTGTCGAAGAGGGGCCGCAAGGCTTTGTCATCGAACCTCGCGAAGGCGGAGGCGGAGGCGCAAGGATCGTTCAGGCCGATTGCATCGTCGCAGCTATCGGCTACGATCCGGAAACGACCCTCTACGAGAGGGTGAAAGACCAGACCGCCGACATTTACCTCACAGGCGACGCCCTGCAGGTGCAAAATATCATGTACGCGATATGGGGCGCTTACGAGATCGCGAGAAACATCTAATTCGGACCAACATTTTCCGGGGGAATCATTTCGCCGGCTTTTCGGCTAAACCCGAAAGCCGGCCCCCCGCGCACGCTCAAAAAAAGTGATGGGGTTCACCCATCCTACCCGCTATCCGCTCCTTCCAGGGGTTATCCGTACTTAGGTCTTCCGGCCTCGATATTCTTAAGGAGAGGACCAGGACAGGACTCGAAATCCCCCCAACCCCCAATACTGTCCACATAATAATAAAAATACATTCTGATATCTTAATTGGAGGAAGTCTTTTGGGGCCATGCCTGCGCACAGGGAACTTTGAGTTCCTGCGTTTTACTCCGCGAGGATTGCTACTGTTGCGGCTCGACACGACCCGTTCGTCCAAGATTTCAGCCAACACTATCTTATGGAGCATTGCTCGGTCCTCAGGGGGGAAAAGAGTTGAGGACCGGCAGCTTGCGTCGAACAACTCGCACCGCATGAAGAAAAGACAACTGGTCGGAGTCAATGTCGGCTGTAAGGGCGGCTTCATACATGAGTCTACGGACAGCGAAGTGTCCCATAAGCAGACCATAGAACTCTTGGCGCACCAAATCGGGGGTCTTGCTTCGCATAACTATTCTTGCACCCCTCAGATGGGTTTTCAGTTCGTCAAACGCAGTTTCGATTTCCCATCGCTCATGATAGAGGGCGGCCAATTCCTTTGCTGGAGCCTGCTCGGGATCGAGGATTGTGGTAACCAGGCGGTAGATGGACTCGGCATCTGGAACTCCCTCAAGCCTGTAGTCTATAACTCGAACCTGTATCCCTCTGGTCTTATGCCTTCGATCCTGCGCCGACGGATAGGTGTGGCTCAGGTAAGAGCCGTCTTCCAGCCGTTTCTCGCAGGGAAATACCATGTTCTTTTTGATTCTCCAGAGCAGATCGGCTTCCGTATTGCGGGCTTTGCTCCAAAACTCGTAGCCGAAAAAGTTTCGATCGGCGAGGCAGAGCATCCCGGGCTGCAAGCAGGGGATAAGTTTCTCGGCCAGGGTGAGTTCCGCCGCTGCGTAGGGACCAATTTGGGTTCCAAACAGCACGTGAGTGCCGTTTTCCACCAGCGACACAAAACGAAACTGCGGATAGCCGCTTTTGCCCTCACCCGTAGTGGGGCGGCCGAAAGCTTTTTCATTAGCCACCTCGTCGGCCACATCCATCGTGGACCCATCAAGGCTTACCAAACGCCACTTTCTGTACCATGCCCCCTTGGAAGCCTCTACCGCAATAGGCCTAACAATCTGGTCATGCAAAAGCTTGAGAGGTTCCACTCCCAGTCTGGTTCGGGCTTGAGAAATCCCCGACTTGCCTGTCACCTTGATTTTGAAGTCGGGACCAAACAACCATTGTACTCCCTCAAGAAGACACCGCAGCACTTCACGATAGGAAGATTGCATATACAGGGCCAGGGCAATAACATAGTAAATAACCACATGCGCCGGCAACTCTCGATGCCGCCGGCTGTCCTTGTCAGTTTCCGCCAAAACCGATTTTATGGTTGCCAAAGGGAATGTCTTGGCAACCACTCCGAGGCTAATGTAATCAGTTACTCGGCTCCCTTTGGGGAGTTCTGCAACAACACGCGCCATCTCGCTCCTCCCGGTTTGAGTTGGCACAAGGTACTACAAAATTTGATACAAGTTAAGC
>JARLHO010000067.1 GCA_031292215.1 Syntrophobacteraceae bacterium
GCCTCCGTGTCTCTGTGGTTTGCTTTGGTTTTGTCGCGGCTAACCAGCGCTGCGTTGGAAAAGAACCTGCCCCCGGAACATCTTTTCATTGCTTTGGGTGTTCCGAAGCAACATGAGAGACTGTGGTGAACGCTTACGAAAAATGGCTCTATGACGGGGATCGTCAAAAGGCGCCTGCAGGGCCGCTTTTAGCCAAGTATTGTCAAAAGAGATGAGGAAGAAATGAAAACAATCGTTGTTTCAGTATCTCTAATAATGTGCGTTATAAAATCGGTAGCACATGCTGATGACAAGGACGTAATTACTGCATTTATACTACTTAAATCTTATACAGAAGTTGGAGTAAATCGTTTGAAATATGCTGACCTCCTGGGAGAAGTAAATACGCAAATAAATATCATGAAAAAAATGAGTCACAACGAATCCATTTTATTAACGTAGCTGATTTGTGCTTATAAATATATATGGTAGCATCTAAAACCATTGGATCAGCTCATGCATTTCGTCTTGGGGCTTACTTCTGGGGGATAGACAGCTATTATGTCGATTATCTAAGCCATAATCATTCCGAATCTGAAATAAAGACTATGTGGGACTCACAGGATAATATAGCGAGAATAAAGCATCTTACGCAGCTTATAAATTTTACAAATAGCATGTTAGAAGTGGATAAAATCATGGAAGAAAGTAACTGAGGAGAATCTATGCTATTCGTGTCAATCTGTACAAAAAATATTCGTAGAGAGGGAGATAATCGACAAGGTCCAACATTTACATTTAAATCCGGGCCTCCCAAAGAAGGCGACTTTCATTTAAGCCCTGATGGAGATTGCATAGAACTGGAGATGATGGGTTCTGATATTTTAGACATACCCGCAAAACAGTCAGCACATGACATGACACTGACTGTGCGCCTTGGCTTAGAAACATGTTCCCGGTTGGTCGAGTTCCTTCAAAGCAAAGGACTCTTAGATGTCAAAGTAAGGAAAGGACTCTGAGCCTAAAGCCGGCCTTGCGGTTTACCCTAGTGGCTTCGGGGCCTCCAGTTCGGGCGGCGGAGAAAATTGAAGCTCGGGTGAGCTTTTAAAAGATCGTACTTCGGGATTTTCAACGCTTTTTCGAAGAGCCAAAACGCCAAAACTGCTTGAAACGGGGAAAGACCGCGCAAAACCGGGAATGGAGTGTCGCCCGAGGTCCGCCTTGTGACGTTATGTCAACCCGGGGGCGAACAATTTACGCCAGAAGCCCCTTTTGGGTTCCGGCGCTGCCGCTTCCTGTTTTTCCCTCTGATAGGTCAGCAGTCCCGTTAACACAGCTTGCGTCCGTCTTCTTTCCTCGCTTTCCGCATCGAGGCGCCGGCGCAGATCGTCAATAACGTTGTCCTTGTCCCGCTGGCGTTGTTCTGCCGCTTCAATCCTGGCCTGCAGCCCTCTAAGTTCGCCTGTTTCACCAGGGTTAACGCTGAACGGTTGTGTTTCCTGTTCAGCCCTTACAGCGCGGTAAACCCTATGGAGCTCAGCAGGGGCAATCTTGTAAGAGCCGTTATCCTGCTTTTCGGCTGATACGCAGACGCAGCCGTTCTTGATTGCCCGCGAAATAGCCGCTATGCTCTTGTCCGTCGCCTTTGCCGCTTCTCCAAGGGTGTATCGCATGGGTGTGTCGATTCGTTCAGTTTGGGGTTAACTTGAACAGTTACATGTGTTCGCGCTACGATTGCACCCGACTCGGGCGCGGCTTTTTACTTTGGCAGATTTTGCGCTAGGGCTGAACGGAAAAACACCACGCGCCTGCTCTATTCTTGCCGGGGCTTTCCCACGATCAAGCCTGAAGACACGAATTGTGTGAATTATGGTCCGACTCGGAAAACGGGCTTAAAACGCATTTTACGAGGTCGTTTCTTTACTCTGACAGGCGAACGATGTGCCTTGGGCGTTTGGCAACTGCCAGACAGCTCTGGTTGATTTTGTACGAGATCAACGCGCTCTGTTGGCGGTCGCCTCTTCGCCCCCCGTTGGTCCATGAAGGGGGGGGCGTATGGTTTTTTGTCGGGGGCATTCGCCGGCGGGGAAAGAATTTAGTTTGCCGACAACTCTTATTTTGCATATAATGTTTACAACATACACAGATTAAGGAGAGAATGAGCCGTGGATGAAACTGCAACTGTTTCTGCCAGAATACCGGTTGGCACCAAAGAACGGCTTGAAACGCTGGCGAAGGCTACAGGCCGGAAGAGAGGCTTTTTGATTGCTCAGGCTGTAGAAGCCTATCTTGAAATCCAGGCATGGCAAGTAGAGGAAACCCTAAAAGCTATCGAGGAAGCTAATTCGGGAGATTTTGCAACGGACGAAGAGATGAGGGTTTTCCGTGCGAAGTGGTTATAAAATTCGCTGGTTGAGGACTGCCCTAAAAAACCTGGATGCCGAAGCAGATTATATTGCTCAGGATAATCCTCAAGCGGCGGCAGAACTGGTAAAGCGTGTCTTCGATAGTGTTGATGTTTTGGCGAAGCATCCTGCAATTGGTCGTCCTGGTCGCGTACCAGATACGCGGGAACTCGTCGTAACAGGCGCTCCATACATTGTGCCATACGGGGTTAAGGACAGGACTGTCGATATCCTTCGGGTTTTTCACGGCGCCAGGCGGTGGCCTTCGGGAAATGAGCAAGGAAGGGCCAGCCTTTAGGCAGTGCATGGAGCTTGTACGGCAAGGTGTTAACACCGAGGATGCAGAATACCGCAAGCTTTATGGTGCGCTTAGTCCCGAGAAGCGGGACCTGGTGGACTCGGCCAGGCGGATGTTGCCCAAGCTGCAAATTGAGGATGACGCACGCGCGGCGGCGGCGATCCGCGAAGCTTGTCGCACCAGGCGGGAAGTTGCCGCCTCAAAAGATGTGGGCACCACGCGCCCCCGTGCCCACGGACATGTGTCGGGTATCCCCGTTCTTCCCGCTTCCAGTCACTATTCACCAGTCACTATTTCACCGTAATCCTGACATCGGCCTCCTCGGCGTTTACCCTTTCCTTGAGTTCCTTGCCGACTTTAAAGAAAGGCAATTTCTTGGACGATACCTCGATCAACGCCCCCGTTTTGGGGTTTCGGCCCTTGTATCCTTCGTAGTCTTTTACCTTGAAACTGCCAAACCCTCGGATCTCCAGCCGATCAGAGCGCACAAGGGCCTGTTCCATGCTCTCGAACGTAACGTTTACAGCAATTTCAGCAGCTTTTAAGGTTATTCCTTCTGCTTTGGCCAATGCTTCAATCAATTCACTTTTGGTCATCACCCTGCTCCTCGTTCGATCACCTTCATGTTTCCCATGTATGGACGCAAAACTTCCGGAATGACTACGGTCCCGTCTTTCTGCTGAAAATTCTCCAGGATCGCCACCAAAGTTCTTCCCACAGCCAGCCCCGAACCATTTAGAGTGTGTACAAGCTGCGTGCGGCCCCGCCCCTTTTGGCGAAAACGGATATTTGCGCGCCTGGCTTGAAAATCTTCAAAGTTGCTGCAAGACGATATTTCCCTGTAGGTGTTTTGCCCGGGAAGCCAAACCTCGATATCGTAGGTCTTGGCCGATGAAAAACCCATGTCCCCGGTACAAAGCAAAACGACCCGGTAGGGGATGCCCAGCTCGCGCAGGATCGCCTCGGCGTTGCCAACCAGTTTTTCCAATTCGTCGTAGGAATCCTCGGGTCTTGTAAACTTCACCAGCTCGACCTTGTTGAACTGGTGCTGGCGAATCAAACCCCGAGTGTCTTTCCCGTGAGACCCGGCCTCCGAGCGAAAGCACGGTGTGTAGGCCGTATACTTTAGCGGCAGCACCGATTCTTCGAGTATCTCGCCGGAGTGAATATTTGTGACCGGTACTTCCGCTGTGGGGATCAGCCAATAATCCCATCCGTCCACCTTGAACAGGTCGTCTTTAAATTTGGGAAGCTGACCGGTGCCCAGCATGGCCGAACTGTTAACCATAAAAGGCGGCAGCACCTCCGTGTACCCGTGCACTCGTGTGTGGGTGTCGAGCATGAAGCAATAAAGCGCCCGCTCAAGCGCTGAAGCCGCCCCCCAGTAAAGCGTAAACCTTGCCCCGGCGATTTTTGCCCCGCGCTCGAAATCAAGGATTCCCAGCTCTTCGCCTATTTCCCAGTGAGGCTTGGGGGCGAAATCAAAAACCGGTTTTTCTCCCCATGTCCGGATTTCTCTATTGTCCTTCTCATCGCGGCCAACAGGAACCGTATCGTCGGGCACATTGGGGATGTTTAGAAGAAATTCCGTGAATTCATCCTCAACCACGCTCAACTGCTGATCGAGAGACTTTATCTCCTGGCCTAAATCCTTCATTTCCCCAACCAGGCCGGATGCGTCCTTTTTTTCCTTTTTCAACCGGGCAATCTCTTCGGATGCGACATTTCGCCGGTGTTTTTTTTCTTCCACATCGAATAACAACCGCCGCCTGGTTTCATCTATTTTTAAAAGAGGTTCGAGGTCGAGATTGGATTGGCGGTTTTGAACCATCCGGCGCACCTGTTCCATATTGTCTCGAACGAATTTCACATCCAGCATGATTTGCGCCTCACGGTGATGAATTGCCTATTTTTTCGGGAGCTTGAACTCGCGCCTTTTTAGCTTTTTACAGGGTGCTTGTCAATTCTTTTCGTTACTTCAATAAGTTATACGATAGAGGCGTCAAAAATCCCCGCGCTTAGTCCAACTGAGAACTCACGACGTTTACGCTATAATTGCTGAGGGTGTTTATCTCCGGAAGATCATGGAAGACCAACGCAAAAGACACCTCGCCCGACGGGGGAATCCGAACGTCTTTCAAGTTCTGCCCTTCCCGGTTCAACATCTTTTCCTGGATCTCCGGAAGCTTTAGATGGGTAATTTCTTTGCGGGTGAGAGGATTGCCGGCATAACAGCGCTGTGTCAGGACGACGGAATCCTTTCTATTGAACAATTTTCCTTCTACCATCACAAAACTGACCGGCTTATCGGATTTGTTGAATACTTCCCCCTCGATCACAAGCACTTCCCCGGCATGTGTGTTTTCAAGATAAAAAGCCTTGAGATTGTCTGAGATCGTCACAAGGGGTTTGTCGGGCCCAACGGGAACTTTTTTGGCCTGAAAAATCGAAGACCGGCTGCCCAGAACAAAAGCCAGCCCGATAATCACAACCAGTGAAACGGCAAGAAGTCCGCCAATCAAATACTTTTTCCCCGATGAGCCAGCCTGCGGGCGCGCTCCGCCCCTGCGCGGAACAACTCGCTCCTCCTCCTCGCTTTCCTCCTGCTCGACAACCTCTCTTTCAACCTCCGAGCCGCCTCCCGGAATTAAATCGTTTTCCTCATCCGAGATCTCGATATGAATCAACTCGTCTTCTTCCGGTTGTTCGATCAGGAAAACGCTTTGGCATTTCGAACACCTCACCTTGTTTTTGGCCTTGTTGAGCTTGTCCGAATTAAGCCTGAACTTGGCGCCGCAAGACTCGCACGTAATAACTAATGTCGCCATTTCTCATCCTTCGGCAGACGGGCATCGGCCGGACGCAGGGAGGGACTGATTGAACAACACCTCATAGATCCCGGGCAGATTTCTGTGGTTTTCCGAAAAATCGAGCCCGTAGCCGACCAGAAAACCGCTGTCCAAGCTCAGTCCCACGTAATCGGGGGAAATTTCCACCTCGCGGCGCTCTCGTTTGTCAACGAGCGCGCACACCTTCACCGATTCGGGGCCAAATTCGGAAATGTGCTCCAAAAGCCATTTTACCGTTATTCCGGAGTCGACTATATCCTCGACGATCAGCACGTGGCTGCCCTCCAAGGTAATCTCGACATCTTTGGTGATCGTTATCTTTCCACTGGTCTGTGTCTTGTCCCCGTAGCTGGCCAGCCGCACGAAATCGAACTTCACCGGAATAGCGATGCGCCGGGCAAGATCGGCCATGAATATAAACGCGCCGTTCAAAACCCCGATCAAAATCAGGGATTTCCCTTCATAATCATGGTTTATCCGTTGCGCCAGCTCATCGATGCACCTGTTTAGCCGCTCGGGGGAAACACGCTCTAAAAGCCGATACTCAGTCATAGTTAACGCGCTCCAGGGTCAGGAAAAGGTCACAGCATTGCCACCTGGACTGCATTCTACTGAAAACAATACCAAATTTCAATTCCAATCCCTGCCTGGAATAGAAGCGAAAAGTAGGGCGCTCCGCCATCCCGACGGGCTGCAAACCCGTGCGCAACACCACCTCCCGGTAAAGCTTTCCCCTCTTGCGGCCACGATTTTGTTTTCCGTTCTTCTCTTATATGTTATGGTGCAGCCAATGAAGTTGCTTATGCGAATAATTTACCTGGAGGAAGCCGATGCGTGACAAAGTGGAGCTGGCGCTTGCCAAGATTAGACCCATGCTGGAAAAAGACGGCGGGAGCGTTGAACTAATAGACATCGACGGCTCAGTGGTTAAAGTGCGCCTTACCGGCGCCTGTCGTGGATGCCCCATGAGCCAAATGACCTTGAAATCGGGAGTCGAACGGATCATAAAGCAGGATATCCCGGAAGTTACTGAAGTTGTAGCCGTCTAACCCGCGCCGGATGCGAACCGGGTCCCCCCCCGGCGCATCACCGGCTTATCGGTTGTAGGGTTCGCCTTTGATTATCGTAAAAGCCCGGTAGAGTTGCTCGACCAGCATCAGCCGGGCAAGGTCGTGGGGGAAGGTCATCTTCGATAAAGACAGAACTTCCCGGGCGTTTTCCAACAATTTGTCCGCTACCCCGACCGGGCCGCCCACGATCATCCAAACCTCGGATACCGCCGAATCGCCAAGCCCTTCCAAAAGTTTCGATAGACCCGTTGAATCGAGTTCCCGCCCCCTTTGGTCCAAAATTATCAAATGCTCCCCGCGCCCCGTCAATTTGAGGATGCGCTCCCCCTCACGGTCGCGAACGAGCTGGTCCCCGATACCACCGCCGATCTTTTCCCCCCTCACATAATGAATTTCCACCCGGCAGTAATGCAGCAGTCTTTTCACGTAGCGATCTATTGCCGATTCTATGTCGCCAAAGGCCGTTTTTCCGACAAATACGAGGTGGATGCGCATGCCATTACCGCTGATTTTAAGGAGCGACCGCAGCCATCAGGAATTCGCGGTTGCCCTTGGGCCCAAGGACAGGGGAGGCAATGACGCCGATTATCGTAAATCCCAGCCCTGTTGCAAATTCGGTCAAAGCTTCGCATATCTGCGCGTGAATCGCCGGATCCCGAATGACTCCGGCCCCCTTGGAGGCCTGCGCCCGCCCTGCTTCGAACTGGGGCTTTATAAGCGAAATAACGATGGCTCCGGCAGTAAGAAAATTCATTACCGCGGGAATGACCAGCTTAAGCGAGATAAAAGATGTGTCAATGGTCGCAACCTCTATGGGCTCGGCCACAAGTTCTGTCGGCAGATACCGGATGTTTTTACGCTCCAGCACCACCACCCGGGGATCGTTTCTTAGCTTTAGCGCCAACTGCCCGTAGCCCACATCGACCGCATAGACCCTGCGCGCTCCATGCGAGAGCAGGCAGTCGGTAAATCCGCCGGTCGAGGCCCCAACGTCCATGGCCGTGCGGCCTGAGACTTCGATTGGAAACGATCTGATCGCTTGATCGAGCTTTAGCCCCCCCCGGCTGACAAACGGCAGAGCATCTTCTATCACCTGGATTTGCGAATCCTCGGCAACTCTTTGCCCCGCCTTGGTCAGCACCCGTCCGTCGACCATCACTTTGGCCGCAAGAACCAGCGACTGAGCCCGTTCGCGCGAAGGGGCAAGACCTTTGTCTACAATCAGTTTATCTAATCGCTCGCAGAATTTGGCCATTATTGTAATTTAGCAACCTGAGAGCCGCCCTCTCGATAGCGTCGGTATCGATACCGCACAGGTTTCTCAAAAGCACCTGGTTTCCATGGGGAACAAAGAAGTCGCATACACCCAATCTCTTAAACGCTTTGGGAAAAAACGACTCTTCCTCGAACATTTCAAGCACAGCGCTTCCAAACCCGCCCTGCAGCGCGTTCTCCTCAACCGTAATGACCCTGCCCGTCTTTTCGGCCCACGTCAAAATCAGCTCACTATCCAGAGGCTTTACGAACCGGGCGTTTATCACCGCCGCATCGATCCCCTCGCCCTCCAGCCGCTCGGCGGCTTCCATAGCGTTTTGCACGGTAGAGCCGATCGCCACCAGGAGCAGATCTTTTCCTTCCCGGAGCAACTCGCCCTTGCCTATCTCCAGGGCCCGCAGTTCTTCGTCCATCTTCACGCCGGCCCCTTCCCCCCTGGGGTAGCGAACCGCTATCGGACCCTGGTGATCCACCGCGGTCTTTACCATGTGCTGAAGCTCGTTTTCATCTTTGGGCGCCATGACCACCATGTTGGGCATCACCCGAAGAAAGGACAGATCGAAGACCCCGTGGTGCGTCGGCCCGTCTTCGCCCACCAATCCCCCGCGGTCGAGTGCGAAGACTACCGGCAAATTCTGGAGGCAAACGTCGTGGAGCACCTGGTCGTAGGCGCGCTGCAAAAAAGTCGAATACACCGCCACCACGGGCTGGAACCCCTCCGTGGCAAGACCTGCGGCAAACGTCACCGCGTGCTGCTCGGCTATGCCCACGTCGAAAAAGCGCTCGGGATGCGCTGTGGCAAAACAGTCCACCCCCGTCCCCTGGGGCATCGCGGCGGTGATTGCGACCACCTTGGGGTTCGAGTCGCCAAGCTTCTTTAGCGTCCGCCCGAAAATCTTGGTGTAGGAAAGATTTACCGGCTGCTCCAGGCTCCTGCCGGAGGTCACGTCGAATGCTCCGACCCCGTGAAACCTCGTGGGGTCCTTTTCCGCAAGCTCGTAGCCCTTCCCTTTTTTGGTCAACACATGAATCAGGACCGGACCTTCGATATTGCCGGCGATTTCGAAGGTTTCTATCAACTTGTCGATTCGATGGCCGTTTATGGGGCCGATGTATTTGAATTGAAGCGCCTGAAACAGCATGCCCGGAGTAAAAAAGCTGATCAGCGAATCAACGCTTTTCCTTAGCACCTGCAAGATATTGGGGCCGACCCCGGGGATGGAATTTAAAAAATCCTCCATCTCCCGCTTGAGGTAGGTGAGGGTTTTACCGGATAGCTTGCGGCTCAAAAACGAAGAAAGCGAGCCGACATTGGGAGAGATCGACATCTCGTTGTCGTTTAAGACCACGATGAGGTTTCGGGCAAGATCTCCCGCATTGTTTAGCCCCTCGAAAGCCTGCCCCGCGGTCATGCTCCCGTCGCCGATAACGGCAATGGTTCGCGCCTGGTTTTTCTTCAGGTAGTTGGCCACAGAAATTCCAAGACCCGCAGAAATGCTCGTGCTCGAGTGGCCGGTCCCAAACGCGTCGTATTTGCTCTCGGATCTTTTGGGAAATCCGCTAAGGCCCTCATACTGACGCAGTGTGCCAAAGTCTTTCTGGCGACCGGTCAAAAGCTTGTGCGCATAAGCCTGGTGGCCCACATCCCAAATGATGCGATCGTAGGCGGCATCGAATACGCAGTGAAGAGCTATCGTTAGTTCCACCACTCCGAGACTGGGAGCGAGGTGCCCGCCCGTTTCGGCTACCGTGCTTATAATCCGCGCGCGAATTTCATCGGCCAGTTCCAGTAGTTGCTGATTGGAAAAGTTTTTCAACTGACCGGGGACTTCAATACCGGTAAGGTGACCGCTTCCGACAACCTTGTTTTTCAATTTAGCCCCTTTCATTGTCGCCTGCTTGGTCGGTTACCTGGCAATTAACGGAAACTGTACTGTAGTCAAGATATTTTATCCTTTGCGAACCAGCAGATAGCGCGCGACAGCGCGCAGAGGTTCAGCGGCTTCGCCAAAGCCCGAAAGAGCTTCAAGCGAGCTCTCGACATGCTCTTTGGCCGCGGCCCTGGACTGGATCACTCCCAGTAGCGCCGGGTAGGTCATCTTATTTTTGGCTGCGTCCGATCCGGGGGTTTTCCCCATAAGCGTGGGGTCCCCCTCGACATCGAGCAGGTCGTCGGTAATTTGAAACGCGAGCCCCATGTGGTGGCCGTAGGTCCTCATCGCCTTTATCCGAGCCTCATCCCCGCCGCCAAGAATCGCCCCGATCTCGAGGGAGGCCGAAAGAAGGGCCCCCGTCTTGTGTATATGCATGTATTCAACCGTAGCAAGGCTCACCTTCCGGTTTTCGCATTCCAGGTCGATCGCCTGGCCTCCGATCATCCCCCTGTAACCCGCAGCCTTTACCGCGATCCGGATCACTTCCACTACCTTTACCGGGCTTATGCCCTCTTTGGCGCACGAGGCAAAATGTTCGAAAGCCTCCGTCAAAAGAGCGTCCCCGGCAAGAATGGCGACCGCTTCCCCGAAAACCTTGTGATTGGTCAGCACCCCGCGCCGGAAGTCGTCGTTATCCATGGCCGGCAAATCGTCATGGATGAGCGAGTAGGTGTGAATCATCTCGAGCGCGCAGGCAGCCGGCAGAACAGGCCCGATATCTCCCCCCGCCACTTCGGCGGCCGCAAGACACAGTATGGGCCGAAGCCGCTTTCCTCCCGCAAAAAGGCTGTAGCGCGCAGCATCCACAACCTTTTTCTCCAGCCCCGAGGTCGTTGGAAAAATCTTTTCCAGCGCTTCTTCCACAACCTGCCTGCGCCGGCTCAAATAGGCCTTTAAATCGAATTCACCCATACGCGCTCTCAGTAAGGATTTAACATCCATAAAACCAGAAAGGAAAATACTAACACGTTAATGCCAGGACTTCCAGATACAAAAAACGACGAATTCGCCGCAAATGGCCGGATTTTCCTTATTCCTGTTCGTTCAAATCATTTCGAACCGGTTCGAAAGGCGCCGATTTCCATTCGCCCTGCTGGTCTTTTAAAAGCATTTGCACCTTGCTTTCAGCCTCTTCGAGCTTGCCGTGGCAAAATTGGGCGGTCCGTATCCCTTCAGAGAAGCATTCCATCGCCTCCTCCAGCGGCAAATCCCCCTTCTCCAGCTTCTCCACGATATTTTGAAGCTTTTTTAACGCATCTTCAAACAGGTCGCTTTTCTTTCTAGTCACCCGATCACCCCTTCTTTTCGCTCAGCCTCGCCTTCGGCCTTATCGACCACGCATTGGAGCCTGCCCCGGGCAAGCCGCACCATGACCCGGTCTCCCGGTCCCGTCTCGTCGCTATTCCGTAGGACTTTCCCATCGGCTATGCGATAGGTGATCGAATAGCCGCGCAATAGAACGGAAAGCGGATTTAGCGCCTCAAGGCGCGCAAGGCCGTTTTCAAACCTTTGCCGATACCCGTCTAGAATACGACGATGATGGAGGGTAAGCTCCTTACCCAACCGGTGTACTTCCACCCCGCTTTTTTTGATGCGCTCCTGCGGGTTCTTATAGAGGAGCCTTCCGAGCAGATGTCCCAAAGACAGCCGCTCCCTTTCCAAACGGTTCCTGATGCCTACGCCAAGCCTCTCCAGCCGGTCGTCAACAGTAACCTTCAAATTTTCAAGCCGCCTTCGGGGGTGCGTGATTTTCCCCTCCAGGTTTTGCAGCCTGTAGCCCAACTGCTCGAGTTTTCCCCTTGCGCCTTTTACCAGCCGGTCACGGCCCGTGTGCAGCTCCCGGTGGAAATGTTCGAGCCTTCTCACCACCCACTCGCCAGCAGCCGTAGGCGTTGGCATACGCAGATCCGCGGCCATATCGGCGATCGTAAAATCTATCTCGTGGCCGACAGCCGAAATCGTTGGAATCAAACAACTCGAAACGGCCCGGGCCACAACCTCCTCGTTAAAGGCCCAAAGGTCTTCGAGGCTCCCCCCGCCGCGCCCAACGATCAAAACATCCCACTCATGGCGCCGGCACAAAATATTTGCGGCCCCGAGAGCCTCGGCTATCTCGAACTTGGCCTGCGCCCCCTGCACCGCCACCGGAAACACCGTGACCGTCACCGGATAGGGACTGCCCTGGAGCACCTTGAGAATATCTTTTATCGCCGCCCCCGACCCCGAGGTGACAAGGCACACATTCTGCGGGCACAGCGGTAGAGTCTTTTTGCGGGAGGGGTCAAAGAGCCCTTCGCCATCGAGTTTCTTCTTTAGCGCCTCGAACGCCAGTTGCAACTGCCCCGCCCCGACCGGCTCCATCACCTCAACGATAATCTGGTATTCGCCGCGGGGTTCATAGACGCTCAGGCGGGCCTGGCAAAGGACCTGCTGGCCCGCTTCGGGAAGAAAGCGCAGGTAGCGATTCTGAGCGCGAAAAAAAACCGCGTTGACCTGGCTTTTCGCATCCTTTAACGTAAAATAAAAATGTCCGGAAGCCGGGACTCTAAAATTTGAAATCTCCCCCTTTACCCAGACAAACGGGAACTTTTTCTCCAAAAGCGCCTTGATCTGCTCGTTTAGGCCGCTGACCGTGAGTATGCCGCTCTCATCTCCTACGTGTAACTGGAGCATATCCTTCTCTGTCTCTTCTATCGGAATAGTTTCGGGTCCATGGCGTCACGAAGCCCTTCTCCTACGAGGTTGTATGCGGTAATGCTCGCAAATATCGCAAGACCGGGAAATACCGTCAGCCACCAGGCAAAATCGATGTAGTCGCGGCTCTGGGAAAGTATCTCGCCCCAACTGGGCATCGGAGGCTGCACGCCAAACCCCAGAAAGCTCAAGCTCGATTCGGTAAGGATCGCCCCGGCTATTCCAAATACTGCCGACACCAGCACCGGCGCCATCGCGTTCGGGAGCATGTGAAAAAAAATAATGCGCTTGTGCGAAGCGCCAAGCGATCGCAGAGCGGTAATGAAATCGAGCTGTTTTAGTTTAAGAAATTCGGCGCGCACGAACCTTGCGATCCCCATCCACCCGGTCAGCCCGATCACCACCATGATGTTGTAGATTCCGGACCCCTTGACCGCAATGATGGCAATTATCAGGAAAAACGTAGGGATCGTCAGCATGATCTCGATAAGGCGGCTTATAAAAATATCTATCCATCCCCCGAAATAGCCGGCCATCGCCCCCAGGAGTATCCCCAGGATCAACGCTATCCCCACGGCGACAAAACCTACCGAAAGAGATATCCGCGCCCCCCAGATCATCCTCGCCAACACGTCGCGGCCGTTGTCGTCTGTCCCGAACCAGTGGCCGGCGTCGGGTCCCGAAAGATAGTCGAGCAGATTGTACTCGTTTGGCGAATACTTGTCCAAAGGCCAGACGACTATCGCCCCCCCGTCTTGGCGAACATGCTGAAAAATAAACGGCTTCTTTTTCCGCAGCTCTTTCCATACGAAAGGACCCACCCGTTCCTGCCCGGAAAAAAGCGGAAAATACGCCCTGCCGCCCTGGTAGAAAAAAATTGGCCGGTTATTGGCCAGAAGAGGCGCGAAAACAGCGACAACAATCATAAAAATCGTCACCCACAGCCCCAGAACAGCCAGCTTCTTTTTCCTGAAATGATGGCCGACCATTTTCCAGTAGGTCTTGGGGCCACCGTCTTCGGCTCCGGATCGCGTGCGGCTAAGTCCCATCTACTCAAGCTTTATCCGCGGGTCTAGGACCGCGTAGAGAACGTCGGAAATTAAAAGTCCGATCAGGGTAAGAAAACCCGAGATCGTGGTAATGGCCATAATAACCGGAAAGTCCCGGC
Source organism: Syntrophobacteraceae bacterium (assembly GCA_031292215.1). Classification (GTDB taxonomy): domain Bacteria; phylum Desulfobacterota; class Syntrophobacteria; order Syntrophobacterales; family Syntrophobacteraceae; genus SbD1. The sequence continues at coordinate 13,673 of JARLHO010000067.1, forward strand.
CCAACACAGCCTGGAAACCCAACTGCCCCATCCCGGGGATCGAGAAAATGGACTCTATGATGACGCTTCCGCCAAACATCGCCGGCAAAAGGAGCGCAATGATCGTTACAAGGGGAAGCAAAGCGTTTCGAAACGCGTGTTTGAAGATAACCACCCGTTCCGATAACCCCTTTGCCCGGGCGGTCCTCACATAGTCTTCCCGGATGACCTCCAGCATGCTCGCCCGAGTAAGCCTCGAAAGATAGGCAAGCCCTCCGTAGGTGAGACACACCACCGGGAGCACCAGGTGCCAGAGCCTGTCGAGCAGCCAGGGCCCCATCCCCATCGTTTGGCTTCCAATCGAGGATATGCCGTAGACCGGAAATATGTCTAGAAAACTCCCGCCCCCCAGAAACATTATCAGCAGCATGGCGACCCAAAAGCTGGGAAGCGAATAGAGGAAGAAAAAACCCAGGGTCAAAAACCTGTCGCCCCAAGACCCCTCGTGAGTCGAGGAATAGATGCCGCACGGAATGGAGACAAGATAGACGAGAAAAATCGAAATGATATTTATTTCCAGCGTTATGGGCAGCCGCTCGGCGATCTTGTCCCACACCTTGCGGTGATCCGTGTAGGAATAGCCGAAATTGAGCGTGAAAATACGCTTTACCCATCGATAGTATTGGACATACAGAGGCTTATCCAAGCCGTAGAGCTTTTCGGTCTGCTTGATTATCTGGGCCGAGGTGGACATCCGACCTCCCAGAGCCCCCTCCCCTTTTAGCATCTGCATCTTTAAAACGGCCGGATTTCCCGGCGCCATCTGAATGATGACAAAGGTTATGAGGGTTATCCCCAAAAGGGTCGGGATGATCTGAAAAACTCTTTTTATTATGTAAGCGCGCATCCGCAAAAACCCTTAATTGTTTTTACTCACCATTCACCGCCCTTAAGCCATTCTTCGATGAGCCGATAGGAAATCGAAACGGGCGGGGGCAGCTTGACCTCGCCTTTTTCCACGGCTTCCAGCAGCTCACTTCGCCCAAACCAGCGCGCATCCTCCAGTTCGCTATCGCCAAGAGTTATTCGTTCGTCTTTGGCATCGGCCGTAAAGCCCAGCATGAGAGAACACGGAAAAGGCCACGGTTGCGAGGAATGATATTTTATGTTTCCAACGCGAACTCCGGCCTCCTCTAAAATCTCCCTTACAACGGCTCCCTCGGTGCTCTCGCCGGGTTCGACAAAACCGGCCAAAACGGAATACATCCCCGGCGCCCAGCCTTGCTGCCTGCCAAGAAGACATTTCCCCCCAAACCTTATAAGCACGATTATGGCCGGGTCCGTACGCGGAAAATGTACTGCGCCGCATTGTGGATTGGAGCAGGCGAGCAGATGGCCGCCCTCCCTGATTTCGGTTCCCGCGCCGCAGCAGCCGCAAAACCGATTGCGCCTGTGCCAGTAGGTAAGCGCTTGCGCATACGCGAAAATGGCCCCCTCATCATGGGAAAGTAGTGGCGCTACGACCCTTAAGTCTTTAAACCGGCCAACGAGTTCGAAAGCCCCGAAGTCATTTTCTTCGAGCTCTACGGCAAAATAAGCGCGCCCCTTTTGCTCGCCAAGAAAGAACGCCGACTGCGTTTGCTTATAGCGCGCCAACTGCTCAGAGCTTAGAAAAACAGGCGCCGGAACATCTCCTTCGATAACGAGCACCTTCGACTGGCGAACCGGTATAAATAGCGATTCAGGGTCATTCATTTTCCTCGCCAGCCACTCCGGCTCCTTGCGACGGGTATACTCACGTTCCAGCCCCCTGGCCACGAACGTATTATTTGACGACTTTTCCAGATTCTCGGTCATTAAACGCACCTGTTTTTGAGGTAGCGGGTAGCGGGTAGCGGGTAGCAGGTAGCGGGAAGCGCGTTTACTCCTGGTAGCGAGAAGCAGGAAGCAAGAAGCACGTTCACTCCCGCCTGCTCCCTGCTTCTCGCTTCCCTCTTTTTGCTCCCTGCTTCCTGCTGCTCCCCCCTTTTTGCTCCCCGCTCCTGCCCCCCTAATATTTTTGAGCCGCTTTCGGCGTCCACCAGTATAGCGGAGCAAGCCCCATCGGGTAAACCACCACGTTTTGAAATCTTTTCGAAACCGCCACCAGAGCCTTGCTTGTAAAAAGAAACGTGTAGGGCTGCTCGTCGTGAATGATTTCCTGGAGACGATAATACATCTTGCGCCTTTTTTCCGGGTCGAATTCCTTCCTCGCCTCCACGATCAGCTTGTCGGCCTCCCCGTTCCTAAAGCCCACGAAGTTCGATCCGCCCTTTACGGCCTGCGAGGAATGCCAAATCTGGTAGGGATCGTTCTCCCAGCCAAGCGCCCAACCCAGCGTGCAGCCATCGAAGTCGTCATCGTTTATTTTCTGCAAAAAAACGGCCCATTCGAGCCTTTGAATCGACATCTCTATACCTATCTCGTGGAGCTCCTCCTTGAGTATGGTAGCTATCTGCAAGGGCAGTTTGGCCCCTGCGGGGATCAAAAACTGGAACTTAAAGGGTTTTCCGTTTTTTTCAAGGACGAAGCTGCCCGGCGGGTAGTTCCAACCGGCGGATTTAAGAAGCGCAAGAGCTGCCTTGGGGTCGTAGGGGAAAGGCTTTATCTCTTTGTCGTAATCGGGGCTGTTGATATAGAAAGGACCGGTTACGACCGCGCCCAGTCCGAAAAGGATTTTCTTTAGAATCAGTTGGCGCGGGACAAGCATCGTCATTGCTCGCCGGACCCTTTTGTCGGAAAAAATCGCCCGTCTGCAGTTCCACCCGATAAAATTAAACTGCGGCTGGTAATAGGAAAGCTTTCGGAACTGCTCCGTGAACCGTTTGTTTTGAGTCTCGCGAGCCCATTGAATCGGTTCGAGCCCCACCATGTCCAGGCCGCCCTGTTTTAGCACCTGCAGGGAAACCGTTGAATCCGTTATGATTTTAAAGATTATCCGCTCGATTGCCGGCTTTTCTCCCCAATAGTTCTCATTTCGCACCAAAACGATTTCACTGCCCGTCTTCCAGGAAAGCAATTTGTACGGACCTGTGCCGACGGGGCTTCGACCGATCGGGCTCGAATTGAAATCCTGCCCGCTCGTAAAAAGGTGGGCCGGAACCACCGGAAGGCCCCCGCACATCTCGAGGGCGAGAAAATAGGGAATCCGGTAATGAAAGCGAACGGTGTAGTCGTCGGGGGTTTCGACTTTTTCGATGTCCTGATAATAGCCGCGAAGAGGTGCTGCATCCACCTTCGGGTCCATGATCCGGTTGAAGGAAAAAAGAACGTCTTTTGCCGTAAAGGGATGGCCGTCGCTCCATTTTATGTTCTTTTTCAGGTAGAAGGTGTAGGTCAGATGGTCGGGGGAGATTTCCCATCTTTTCGCAAGCACAGGGACAAGCTTTAAGGACTTTTCATCTCTTTTGAGCAGTGTTTCATAAATATAGTTATTGACCGAGCCCGCGTAGGCGTCGGTAGCCGTGATCGGATTTAGCGTGGCCGGTTCAGCCGAAAGATTTCTGACAAGCCAGTCGCCAAAAACCCTGTCCTTAGGCTGTGTCAACTCATCGGAGGCAAGGGCTGAATGCGCAAGACAGCCAAAAACGAGGAGCAATCCGATGAGCTTTGCTCCAAAGCCTGTAAAGGTCCTTTTTTTCATCCGCGAATTTCCCTTAAAATTTCTCGGTTCCACTCCTCACCCTCACCCAAGCCTTTCTATATATACAATGTCCCCTCCGTTATCAATTGGACAAAAAACCCCCTTTTTACGCAAAAGCGCAAAAAAAGGGGTTCCGAAGGTTTGTTTGGCAAAAAAGAAAAAGACCAGACCGGCTAAAGCGATTTCACATCGATATTGCGAATGAATTCTTTTATGTTTTCCATCCGGAGATCGGCCAATCCCCTTTGAACCGGCATTTGCTGCTCTAAAACCCCTGCCGACTCAACGCTTACCTCTAGTCTTTTCGTCCCTTTGCCGGCGACACTCTTTCGGATTCCGTTCATGGCGACTGCCTCCAATCTGTCCGTTTGCTCTTTGGTCATTTCTCAATAGTAACAATCGGCCGGCCACAGCATTTTCTAAAAGAATTTTTCTGTAATCCCCCGGTACTATATTCAGGCTTGTGCGGTGAAATTTTCCATCCGACCCTATGCCACCCAATTGACACTGCGGCGCGAACGGGCTAATCTTTGCAAAATTCTTTTTAGCCGGTCTGGAAAGACCCCGCGGGTGCGGTTGGCTTTGACCACCCCCTATCCGTTGGCTTTTTGCGGCTTCTTCGATGGTCGTTTCGACTAACTTCTACGGAGTAAAAACCCGATGTCTCATTGCCTGAACATGAAATATCGCATAGAAAAGCGCGCGTGTTCGCAGAAGGGTTTTACCCTTATCGAACTGCTGGTGGTCATGGTGATTCTAGGTCTTCTCGTCGGCCTTATCGGATTAAATGTTTTTAAGCACCTGGGCGAGTCGAAGCAAAAGGCGACGGCCGTCCAGATTTCGATGCTGGGTGACGCTCTCGATGCGTTCAGGCTCGGCGTGGGCAGATACCCCTCAACCGATGAAGGCCTGGAAGCACTTTACAAAAATCCGGGACTCCCCGGCTGGGACGGCCCCTATCTTCGAAAAGACGTTCCTCTGGACCCATGGGGAAAGCCCTACATTTACAGGTGTCCGGGGGAGCATGGCGACTATGATCTGGAATCTTTCGGAGCCGATGGACAGGAAGGCGGCACGGGTGAAAACGCCGATGTAACGAGCTGGCAGTAACTACTGCCCCACCCCCTATTGAGCCGCCCGGCCATCCGGGCTGCCTGTTCTCCCGTGGAAAAATTTGCGAGGACAAAGGAACAGCCGCCCCCATTCACCACAGCCCTTGTTTCACCGGTTTTTGTTTGGTTTACCGATTCACCGATTCACCGATTCACCGGATCTTGTTTCACCGGTTTTTGTTTCATGTAACGCGCCGTTTTGCAGCATCTGGAGGTGATGATAGACACCCTCCATCTCCATGAGGTCTTCGTGGGTCCCCTGCTCGACGATGCGCCCGTGCTCCATGATGACGATCCGGTTTGCCCGTCTGATCGTAGAAAGCCTGTGGGCGACGATGATGCAGGTCCGGTTTTCGGTCACGGCCTTTATCGCCTCCTCGATAAGCATCTCGGTCTCGGAGTCTATATTGGAAGTCGCCTCGTCGAGGATGAGTATTTCGGGGTCGCGGGCGAGCACTCGCGCAAACGCCAGCAGTTGCTTCTGGCCTGCCGAAAGATCCATGCCGCCCTCGCCAATGATCGTGTCCAGTCCGAGAGGTAGTTTTTTTACCAGGCCGGCCAACTGCGAAAGGCCCGTTATTCGCTCTATCTGCGATTCGGGCAGCTCGCGCTCCAGCAGTATGTTTTCGCGAATGGTTCCCGGCACGACGAAAATATCCTGCATGATCAGCCCCAGGTGTTCGTGGAGCCGGCGCGTCTCCAACCGGCGAAGATCCACGCCGTCGAGCAGTATGACTCCCTCCCGGGGCTCGTAGAATTTTTCCAGCAAATTTGTAATGGTTGTCTTTCCCGATCCGGTCGCCCCGATGATCGCAAGCGTTTGCCCCGGTTCTATTCGGAAGGACACGTCTCTTAGGACCGGCTGGTCCGCCTCGTAGGAAAAACCTACGTCTCGAAACTCTATGTCCCCCCTCACCTTGTCGATCCTTACGACATCTTTTGACTCGACCTCGTAGTCGTCTTCTTCCAGCAACTGAAATATCCTTTCGGCGGAGGCCATTGCCGACTGGACCAAATTATACTTTTGCGAAAACTCCCGAATGGGCTGAAAAAAGAGCCTCATATAGGCAATAAAGGCGGCCAGAACCCCTATCGTTATGGTTTTTTTAAGCGCGAGCCCCCCGCCGTACCATACAATCAGCGCAAGGGCCACCGAACTCATTATGTCTATTAGAGGCACAAAAATACTAAATACCCGAATCTGGTACATCGCCGCGTCGAGATACCCGTCGTTCATCCCCGCAAAACGGTCCCGCATGTCTTTTTGTCTTAGAAACATCTGGATGACCGCCATCCCCTGGACCGATTCCTGCAAAAAGGCGTTGATGCCCGCAAGACGCGCCCGCATTTTGCGGAAAGCGAGCCGGCTCAGCCGGCCGAAAAGCAGCGTCATGACAAATATTACGGGAAAGGTGGTGGCAAGGAGCAGCGTAAGTCTCCAGTCCATCCACAAAAGGACCGCAAGGATCCCCACCAGCCTCACCCCCTCGTTAAATAGCGTCACGATGACGGAGGTAAACATTTCGTAGAGGTTCTGGATGTCGTTGGTGTGCCGGGTCACCAGCCTTCCTACGCGGCTGGCGCTAAAAAAGGACAGGTTTAACCGCATCACGTGGCGGAAAAGGCCCTGGCGCAAAGAATCCATGATTCTTTGGCCGGCCCATTCCAAAACGATAACCTGGAAGAAATTGGCGACAAAGGCCGTTGCGATGACTGCCAAAAAAATGATGGCAAGGTGGCTAACGCCCTCTATTCGGGCAGCGGCGGGCAACGTGCCGTTCAGGATGTACTTATCCATGGCCATTTGGAGAAGCTTCGGCCATGTGAGGCTTGCCCCGGTTATGACAAAGGCCAGCCCCACGGCTATGGCGACCCCTTTCCACTCGGTTGCGACAAATTTCAGCAATCTGAGGATAATTTTGAAGTCGCCGTGGAAGCGGTTCTGCTCATCATCTAAGGTTTCCTGCTCGTAGTTCATTGCTCCCCGCCATTTACCCCGTCCCGTTTTCCGCGAAGCAAAGGGATCGAAGTCTGATGCTTGTAGATGCTCGAATAGAAAGTATTGCGCTCGATCAATTCACTGTGAGTCCCCTGGTCGGAGATCCGGCCGTTTTCCATAACGACTATCCGGTGGGCATCGGCCACGGGCGCTATGCGGTGGGAGACGATTATACAGGTGCGCCCTTCCAGGTAAGAGGCGATGGAGCGAATTATCGCGTGCTCGGTCTCCATGTCAACCGCCGAAAGACCGTCGTCGATCATGATTATCGGCCTGTCCATGAGCAGCGCCCGCGCAATCGCAATCCTTTGCCGCTGTCCGCCCGAAAGCTTTACCCCCTTTTCCCCTATTCTCGTATCATAGCCTTGGGGCATGGCGCAAATTTCGTCATGGATCGCGGCAGCCCTGGCGACCCTTTCGATCTGCTCCATGCCGGCTTCCGGGGCCCCGAACGAAATGTTGTAGGCGATTGTGTCCGAAAAAAGCATAACGTCCTGAGGGACATAGGCGATGGCGCTTCTAACCGAATCGGTGGAAACCGCATTGACATCGTAGCCGTCGAAAAAGAGCTGCCCTGGCCCGACCGGAAAAAGCCGCCCCAGCAGGTTGCAAAGAGTGCTCTTGCCTGCCCCGGTGCGTCCCACGATCCCGAGCACCATTCCGGCGGGGATCGCCAGATCCAGCCCGTCTATTATCGGCGCCGGTTGTCCCGGATAGACGAACGACATGTTTTTGACAACGATTTCGCCTCGACCGATCGAAACGGAGGACACATTTTCGGCCTCGCGAAGAGACGGCCTGATCTTCAGGAGGGACTCGATCCGGGATAGCGAGGTGGCGCCGCGTTGAAAAAGGTCCGCCACCCACCCCAGGGCCATCATGGGCCAGGTCATAAGGAAAAGATAGCTGATAAAGGCTACGAAATCCCCCGCCGAGATGGTTCCGCGAATGGTGAGACGTCCGCCGAAAATCAAGAGCAGCAGCATGCTCGAATTGGCGATAAATCCCGACACCGGGAACAGAACGCCGTATATCGCCGCCACCCGGACATTGTCTCTTACGTAGGTGTCGCCCATCCGGGCAAAACGGCCGCTCAGATGCTCTTCCTGGTTGTAGGCCTTAACGAGGCGAATCGAGGAGATTGTCTGGCGCACGAATTCGGTTAGAACCGAAAACTGTTCCTGGACCTTTTTGAACCGCCCGTGCAGGCGGGCTGAGAGCGTACGGGTGAGCATTGCGAGAAGCGGCATGGGAGATACGGCTATAAGGGTCAGTACCGGATTTATGTAGAGCATGAAAAAAAAGGCGGCAAGCCCCATGAAAACCGCGTCGAACAAGGCCACTATCCCCATGCCCGCAGCGATCTGAACCGCGGATAGATCGTTTGTCGCAAGGGCCATGACTTGGCCCGCGCTGGTTTTTTGGAAAAATTCCTTGTCCATTCCGAGCAGATGGGAGAACAACCCGTTTCTCATGTGCGTTTCCACAAGGCGCGAAAATCCCAGGATGAGATGGCGCCAGACGCACCGAAAAACTCCTATGCCCAAAGCCATGAGGGATATATACAACCCGCAGTCCAAAAGAAGACGCGGCGTGGCATGGCCTTTTTGCAGGGCATCCACGGCGTGCTTAATGATCCTCGGAATAAAAAGCTGAAGAACATCGACTAGCACCAGGGCCGCAAAACCGCCCGCAAGCCTCCAAAAATAACGCTTAAAGTACGGCTTTAGCAGCCGGACCGAGCCCCACGCCTCCTTCTGCGAACTTTTTTCCAAACGACTGCCTCTCACCCCGATGTGTCCTCCCCACTCCAACTTTGTATAACCATGTCCGGACCGCGATGCCCCCAGACCCCGGGGCAGTTTCCTCGCAAAAATACCTCATTATAACCAAATTGATTCATCAGCATATCAAATAAGGCGAACTCCTGAACCCAACCGGGAGTAGCAAAGACCCGCTCACCCCCCCACTTTTGCAAATAAACACGCGCTCAATCGCCCCCCTTTTTTTCAAAGGGCAGTTGGGGGGATTTAGAGTCTTTTCATACAGCACGGATAAGACTCCGTCCATGTTCTTAAGAAATTCGGGGTCGGAAAACCTTTCACTTTGTCCAGTAACAGGTTTCCGGAGGTTGCACGCAGCGCAGCCCAACGTTCGCCTTTGGCGCCCGCTTTTTTCCACGGCTACCCGCCTGGCGGAAGAGAAAAGATAAATAGGCTTAGGGTGTAATTCAAACTGATACGCTAAGCGGCTTCCTCGCCGCACTGACGCCAGTAGTTGCCCCGGTCGGAGTTCGCCCTTGTGGTTCGCAGGGCTAACATATTGTCAGCGTTTTCCTTTAGCCACCAGCTTCCCGAGATTTTTAGCCTTTGCTGAATCGCATGACGATTTCCGCTCTCAATTTCACCGGAACCTATCGGTAGGTCGGCCTCTATAGCGCCCCGATAGTCAATCTGAGTGAGGCGATTTGTGAGATAGCGATAACGTTTCCTGACCGGAGCCTTATCGTCGGCTCTTGTATCAGGCGCCAGACGAGGCTGCAGAGCCTCCAAGACCTGTGAGACATTGTTGGTCTTCAGGTTCTGCTTTTGTTCCTGCAAGCCGGCTTGCCTTCTTTTCCTGCGCGCATGGTTGCGCTGCCTCACCGAGATATTCGC
>JARLHO010000068.1 GCA_031292215.1 Syntrophobacteraceae bacterium
GTGAATTCCCATTTTCACTCAATCTGAGAATTAACGTCCCCTCAGTATCATGCTCGATCCGCATCAGTCCTGCATTAGCACCACATAAGTCTCATCGATTTGGCCCCCACTCTAAATTCTCAGATTGAGTGCCAACCCATATCCGGGGTATCGGCCCAACCACCGGCCAGTGGGGCTTGGCTTCGGAGGAAACCGCGAAGGAGAAATTCTTACACAGAATCCCCAAAAAACAAAAGGGGCTACGGCCTTTTTGCCGTAACCCCTTGATTTTCCGAGTGGGCCGCCAGGGTCTCGAACCCCGAACCTCCTGATTAAGAGTCAGCTGCTCTACCGTTGAGCTAGCGGCCCGGAAACAATTCCGATTGGTACGCCCGGCAGGATTCGAACCTGCGGCCTGCGGATTCGAAGTCCGACGCTCTATCCACCTGAGCTACGGGCGCTACCGAAGAAGCGATAGTAACAAAGCTCCGCCTCCTAGTCAATGCAGAAACGAATCCAATCCGGTTTTTTGTTTTGCAAATACCGCTCGACATCTGGCGCAAAGCTTACAATTACCCACACATGCGCCCACCTATCTCCTTTTGCAAAGTTGCAAATAAGGGGAGCGAGCCCAGCCGGTCCATGCGCGTCATTGCAGCGGCTGGAGAGTAAATCCCCCCAACCCCCCTTTGCAAAAAAGGGGGGCGATCGGGCCAAGCCCCTTTCTTGGGAGTCTCCGCTAAGGGGTAAGTGGGCGCATGTGGGGGTAATTGTAAGGGCGCAAAGGGGGGGGGGACGGCCCTGCCCCCGATACGATCGCTCCTCGATATGCTTGCGCACCGCAAGGTTCGTAGCGTATATCTCTTACATTGAAAAATCTGTTAAGATGACAATGAACATCAATATACTTGGGGAAGCGGTTTCAATCATGGCGTTCGGGGATCGAGAAGTTCGAAGGTTGCTCGGAAAGGGGATTCACCATTACGGGCTGATAGAAAACGGCGACAGGATCGCCGTTGCGGTATCGGGGGGAAAAGACAGTATGCTTCTCCTGTGGCTGCTAAGGGAGAGGCTTTCTCGGGTGCCGATCGCCTATGAGCTTGTAGTCGTCCACGTCGATCCCGGGTTCGATACGGAGACCGCCGATCGACTCGAGGAGTTTTTGGGGCGTGAGGGGTTTCGCTACGAAATCCTTCGAACCGATTACGGCCTGAGGGCGCACGGGCCGCAAAATCGCGAAAGTCCCTGTTTTCTTTGCGCAAGGCTCAGGCGCTCGGCGCTTTTCCGGAAGGCCCGGGAGCTGGGTTGCCCAAAGATCGCCCTTGGCCATAACCAGGACGACATGATCGAGACATTTTTCCTAAACATCTGCTACGGGGCCCAAGTTGCGGCGATGCTTCCCAAACAGGAGTTTTTCGGCGGCGAAATCACCGTGATACGCCCTCTTGCTCTCGTTTCGGCCGCCAACATTCTCAAGATGTGCCACAACCTCGGTCTGCCGGTCCTGCCGAATACCTGTCCTTCGGCGGCGAAAAATCGAAGGGGACAAATTCGCGGCGTGATGGAGGAGCTTTTCAGGACGAATTCCAAAGTGCGGGGAAACATTTACCACGCAATGAGCAACGTTAATTTCGAATACCTGCCCCCACCGCTTCCGGTCCGGGGAAAGCGTGGACCATCCGGAAAGCGGGGGGAAGCCGAGTGAAGGGTAGCAAGAGCCCAATGAACCAGCAAAAAAACGACGAGATCCAAGACGAGCTGCAAGCCGAGCGGAAAACTTTTTTCATCATCGACGGAAGCTCCTATATCTACCGGGCTTTCTATGCGATCCGAAGGCTTGCCAATTCCCGTGGGATGGCCACCCAGGCGGTATACGGCTTCCTTACGATGCTCTTTAAAGTGATGCGGGAGCGAAAGCCTGACTATATATGCGTCGTCTTCGATGCCCCGGGGCGAAATTTTCGCCATGACTTGTCCGCAGCCTACAAGGCCACGCGCCAGTCCATCCCCGAAGAGCTCATTCCCCAGATTCCCTACATAAAGAAGGTGGCAAGGTATCTGGGGGTCCCCCAGATGGAACTCGAGGGCTATGAGGCCGACGACCTGATAGCTACGCTCACCCGCTGGGCTTCGGCCCGTGGGGTCGAAATCGTGGTCGTCTCCGGCGATAAGGATCTGCACCAGCTTATCTGCGATCCGGTCGTGAGGCAGTGGGACCCTCAAAACGATCGTGTCTTCGATGAGCGGGCAGTTATCGAGCGGTTCGGGGTAAGCCCTGCCCAGATTGTCGACTACCTGGCCCTTGTGGGCGATACATCGGACAATGTCTGCGGGGTAAAAGGGGTGGGGGCCAAAACCGCAAGCCAGCTTTTGCAGAAGTGGGGCTCGCTTGAAAAGATTTACGCTCACTTAGAAGATATTTCGCCGGTGTCTCTCAGGCAAAAGCTTCTAGCGGGCAGGCAGGATGCCTGGGGCTCGCGCGACCTTGTCTTACTCCGGTTCGATGTGGCGCAGATGGACGAGTTGGAGGAATTTGCCCCTCTGGCTCCGATGCGGCTCGATCTCTATGGCCTTTGCGAGGAACTCGAGTTCAAGACCTTGGTCGACATGCTAAAGCGCGAATGGAGCGACGACCTGGCTCAGCCGGTCGCCCCCGCGACGGCCGGCCGTGAAATCGTAGAGCATATTGTGCGGACCCGCGAAGAGTTGGCAGCGGTTGTGGCAACGGCCTCGACAAAGCCCGTTATCGCCATCGAAATCGAGACCGACACGCGGGAAGCCATGGGCGCCGGCATAGTCGCCGTGGCCCTTTGCTGGGAGGAAGGAAAGGCGTGGTACATTCCGGTCGGCCACAGCGGAGCGTGCGGCGAGCAGATGAGCGTTGCGGAAGCACTCGAGGCGCTTGCCCCGGTGGCTGGCGCTCGCTCGGTGAGAAAGGTCGGCCATGACCTTAAGTTTCAGCGCCTGGTGCTCAAAAGACATGGCGTGGCGCCGGGCGGGGTTTCTTTCGACACAATGATGGCAAGCTACCTTCTTAATCCGGGGGAACCGACCCACGCTCTTGACCGCGTATGTGCCGAGCGGCTGGGAGAGTCTTTGTGCTCGATGGAAGATGTGACGGGCAGGGGAAAAAACCTCACAAGATTTTCGGAAATCGATTTTCAAAAAGCGGTCGACTATGGCTGCCGCGATGTCGAGACGGTATTTCGCCTCGTGCCCGTTTTGCGGCAAAAACTGGATGAGAGCGGTCTAAGCGGACTCTACGATTCCATTGAGCTCCCCCTTACCGAAGTGTTGGCGGACATGGAGTACACCGGGATTTTGGTCGATGCGCAAAAGCTCGAAGACCTCTCCCTGGAGTTTAGCAAGGCCATGGACCAGATGGCCGCCCGTATCCACCAGATGGCCGGCGAAGAGTTCAATATCCAGTCGCCCAAGCAACTCGGGGGGATTCTTTTTGAAAAAATGGGGCTCCCGCCGCTAAAAAAGACCAAGAGCGGTCCTTCCACCGATACGAGCGTTTTGGAGGAACTGGCCCTGGAGCATCCGATAGCCGAGCAGGTGCTGGGCTACCGCACCCTCTCAAAACTCAAAGGGACCTACGCGGACGCGCTCCCCAAGCTGGTCCGTCCCGAAACCGGCCGCATCCACACCTCGTTTAACCAGGCGGTGACCTCAACGGGCCGCTTGAGCAGCTCCAACCCCAATCTTCAAAATATCCCGATACGGAGCTACGAGGGAAGGCGGATTCGCGAAGCGTTCATAGCCCCCCCGGGCAACATGCTCCTGTCGGCCGACTACTCTCAGATCGAACTCCGAGTCCTTGCCCATTACTCCGGGGATGAAAGCCTTATGGAGTCCTTTAGAAATGACGAGGACGTCCACGCCAGGACCGCTTCGGAAATCTTTGGAGCAGACCTTGCCGATGTCACCCAGGAGATGCGAAGGCAGGCCAAGATGATCAACTTCGGCATAGCCTACGGCATGAGCGCCTTTGGCCTGGCGAAAAGGCTTCGCATTAGCAACCGGATCGCAAAGGCGGCAATCGATCGCTATTTTGAACGCTACAGCGGCGTTCGGCGCTTCATCGGCGAGGCTGTTAAAAAGGCCCTCGACCTCGGATATGCGGAGACCCTTCTTGGCCGCCGGCGCGCCATCGCCGAGCTTCGGAGCAAAAACTTCTCGATCCGCCAGTTGGGGGAGCGTCTTGCCATAAACACTCCCATCCAGGGTACCGCCGCGGACCTCATAAAGAAGGCCATGGTGGATTTGAGCAAAGCGTTAAGAAAAGGAAATTCAGGGGCCCGGATGCTTCTCCAGGTCCATGACGAACTGCTTTTCGAGGTCCCGGTCGACAAACGGGAATCGGTGGAAGGACTTGTCCGGCGGGCGATGGAAGATGTTTATCCACTCGATGTGCCGCTAAGGATCGAAGTGGGTTGGGGGACAAACTGGACCGAAGCTCACCCGTGATGGATGAAGAAAAAAAAGGGGGCAAAAGGCATGGCCCCCCCCCGGCCCGACTCTTTTATCCAATGGCCAAGCAGCCTGGCAAAAAAAAGCCGCCCGGGTTTTAAGCGCGGTGCGGCCTTTACTATTCTTTTTGCAGGAAAAGATGCTAAGCGGTCTTGTTTTTTTCCAGCTCGCTTTTCAGTCTTTCCACTTCCTGCTTGTATTTTTCAGCTTCCTCTTTCAGTCTGGTGTCTCCGGCGCCTTCCTGGGCATCGCAGCACTTCTTGAATGGGAGCTTTTCCTTTACTTCATCGTAGCCAAGATATGCGGCCATGGCTCCGCCGAGCAGCAGGATGAGCGGGATCGCGCCTGCGATGAAACCCATTACGCTATGAAACCCAATAATGACGCCCAAAAAGCCGAGGAACGCCGCAACGACACCGCCCACAAAAACCTTCATGTCCTACCTCCTTCAAATTGTTCGTATCCAGGTATGAAAATTTGTCGAGCATGTTTTCTCAAATCAAGTTTTCCACCAAGCCGCCATTATCGTCAGAACTGTTGGAAAATAGCAACCTAGCTGGAATAATGCAAGCATAAATTACCCTGTGAGCCGGGGGATTGTCCGGCGCCAAAAGCCGCGCCATGATTTCGGCTACCGGTTGCTCTAAGGATGTATACTGCAAAATTTAACAGCGCATGGCAACCATTTACCATTCACTAATCTATTGACATGGCGCCGTGGCCATAAGTATAAGTAAAGATTTAAGATTAATTAGCGCGGGCCCCTGCGCCCCGGGTGGTTCGCGTCGCAGGGCTTCTCTTAGCCCGGCCCGTTTTTCGATAGGAAAGGTATAGTAGCCGTATAATGTTTGATCAAAATTTGACGTGTGTTGAAAGACCCGGCCGATACATTGGCCAGGAACTTAACGCTTACAACAAAAGTTTCGAGGACGCTTCGGTCCGTTTTGCCCTGGCATTTCCGGATGTCTACGAAATAGGCATGAGTCATCTAGGCCTTAAGCTCCTTTATCGTCAATTAAACGAAGCCGAGGGAGTGATGGCCGACAGGGTCTACGCTCCCTGGCCCGATTTCGAGGAAAAACTAAGAAGGGAATCCGAGCCGCTTCGAGGAATCGAATGCGAGCACGCTCTAAGCGATTTCGATTTCCTGGGTGTCAGCCTCCAGTATGAACTGAGCTATACGAACATTTTGACCATGCTAGACCTTGGCCGCATCCCGCTCTACAGTCGCGAGCGAACCGTGGCCCATCCGTTTGTGGTCGGGGGCGGTCCGTGCGCCTTTAATCCCGAACCCCTGGCCGATTTTTTCGACTTTTTCGTCCTTGGGGAAGCCGAAGAGGTCCTGCCCGAGATCATTGGGGCGTACAGGGCCTGGAAGAGTGCAGGCGGTGGCTTGCGGGAAGGTTTCCTGGAGGCGCTGCGCGCCATACCCGGTGTCTATGTGCCTTCATTTTTTGCGGTCTCCTATTTTGAAGGGGGCGAAATATCCGCGGTTATGCCGAAGTTTTCAAACTACACCCGGGTGGTGAAAAGGGTCGTCCAGGATTTTGACCGTGTGTGCCCGATTCCCGAAAATCCGCTGGTGCCGATTATAGACATCGTTCACAACCGCCTGGGCATCGAGATCGCAAGGGGTTGTACCCGGGGATGCCGTTTTTGCCAGGCCGGCTTTATTTACCGGCCCGTTCGCGAACGTGGGCCGGGGTACGTCATTGAGGCCGCAAGAAAGGCTCTTGCCGCAAGCGGCTTTGAAGACGTAGCGCTTCTTTCCTTGAGCACCGGGGATTATTGCCGGATACAAGAGTTGCTGGCTCAGTTGGTGGGAGAACTCGCCCCCCGAAGGATCGGCGTCTCGTTTCCGTCGATGCGCGTAGGGACTCTTACCCCGGAGCTTATGGCCCATGTGAAAAAGGTTCGAAAAACCGGCTTTACCCTGGCGCCCGAGGCCGGGAGCGAGCGTTTGCGGCGAGTCATAAACAAGGGGATATGCGACTCGGATCTCCTCGATGCCGCCGGGGCGGCCTTTGACATGGGGTGGCGGCTAATAAAGCTCTACTTCATGATGGGGCTTCCAGGAGAAACCGAGGCCGACCGCCAGGCGATCGTCGATCTGTGCATGAGGGTCCGGGAAAGGGGCAAGAAGACCAAGTCGTCGATAAACGTGTCGATATCGACCTTCGTGCCCAAGCCCCTTTCTCCTTTCCAGTGGTCGGCGCAAATGGAGGGGGGGCAAATTGAGGAATGCATCCGGCAGTTTAAGGATAGGCTGAGAAAGCCCGGTTTGAGATTTAAATGGAACAAGGCCGGCAGCAGCATTTTGGAGGCGGTGTTTGCCCGCGGGGACCGAAGGCTTGGGGCCGCGCTAAAGCGGGCATGGGATTTGGGGGCAAGGTTTGACGGCTGGACAGATCACTTCCGGGAAGACCTCTGGCAAAGGGCCTTGGAAGAAACCGGGCTTAGCGCCCGCTTTTTTGCCGAGCGCCAAAGAAGTCCAGAGGAAATCCTGCCCTGGGACCACCTGTCGGCGGGTGTGGATCGCAGCTTCCTGTGGAGTGAATATGAAAAGGCCATGGGCGAACAATTTACAGGTGATTGCCGGCAGGGCTCATGCTCGGTGTGCGGTGTCTGCGATCACGCGGGGATTGCCCCCTTTGTCCACAAAGAGGTTGCTCCGTTTCAGGAAAAGCCCGGCAATGGGCCCATCTCCTGCGGGGCCGATAAGGAATTTGTCTACCGGGTGATTTATTCCAAGCTTGGGAAGGCGCGATTTTTCGGTCAACTGGAAATTGCCGCGGCTCTTGAGAGGGCGCTTAGACGAGCGGACCTTCAGGCGGCGTTTAGCAAGGGCTTTAATCCCCATCCGAGAATTTCCTTTGGCGAGGCCCTGCCGCTGGGTATGGAAACGATAGTGGCCGAGGCCTACATCGGGCTAAGCGAAAGGATCGACACCGCATTGATGCGCGAGCGGTTAAACGGCCAGTTAAACGGGCTTATCCGGATATCGGTTGTCGAACGGATCGAAAAGAAACCGGCGCCCCACCCGGCAACCCGGGGCGTCTATCTGGTGTCGGGGTTAGAGCCCTCGCTCGCCCGAGCTCTTTTGGACATCTGGCCCCGAAGCGGCGCCACTGAGCTGACCAAAAAGACAAAAAGGGGGGAGGCCACGGCAAGGCTGGACCGTGTGGTTATGGATATGCGAAAAGGCGGGGAAAGCTCCCTGGAAATGGATGTCTACGAGACGCAGGGGTTTTGCTTCAGGCCGATGGCGATTCTTGAAAGCCTTGCCGGATCGCGGGCCGAGGAGCTCAAAAACTGCCTGATTTGCAAAATTGGGTCCTACCGCTCGGAGACGAGGGAATAATTTCGGTTAAAGGTGTGGAAGGGGGGAGCTTTAGAAAAAACTTTCCGCCCTCCCCGGTGAATCGAATTCTAGTGAAAACTCGCGGGGGAAACAAAATGTCGGCTGAACTGATCATTAACAGCAATGCATTTGAAACTCGCGTAGCGCTGATAGAAAATGGGCAGGTTGCCGAACTCTATATCGAAAGAAGTTCAGACAAAGGGATTTCGGGAAACATTTACAAGGGGCGGGTCGTGCGGGTACTTCCCGGCATGCAGGCAGCGTTTGTGGATATCGGTCTGGATAAGGCCGCCTTCCTCTACGTAACCGATGTCTGTCGGCCGATGGGCGAAATCGAGCAGCTCCTTATCGCCTCGCCGGTTGACGAGGGGGAAAATGGCGCCGGCGAGCCTCTCGGGGGGGACCGGGACGAGTGCAATGATATCGACCTGCACCGCGACTCCGGTTTGGTCCCGATAGAGGACAGGCTGCAGGAAGGCCAGGAGATCCTGGTGCAGGTGGCCAAGGAGCCTATTGGAACCAAGGGCGCCAGGATAACGACCCATATTACCCTGCCCGGAAGGAACCTGGTGTTTATGCCCACGATGGATCGTGTGGGAGTCTCTCGAAGAATTGAAAACGAAGAGGAGCGAAAGCGCCTCCGAGACATAGTCTGTGAGATAAAGCCCCCCGATTGCGGCTTTATCGTGCGAACGGTCGCAGAAGGGGCTGAAAGTGAAAAGCTTTGCTCCGAGTCCGATTTTGTGGCCAGGCTCTGGCAATCCATCCTGCGAAGGTCCGAAAACGCACCTGCCCCCTGCCTGATCTACCGGGAGCTGGACATTACGCTTCGCGCGGTCCGCGATCTTTTTACCAAGGAAGTCGACAAACTCGTCGTGGACTCAAAGGTGGAGTATAAAAAAATTCTAAACTTCACCGAGACCTTCCTGCCGGCCCTTTGCAGCGAGGTCGAGCTCTACGGGGGAGAGGAGCCGATATTTGACGCCTACGGGATCGAGATGGAGATTCAGAGGGCTCTTAGCAAAAAGATTTGGTTAAAATCCGGGGGATATATTGTCATAGAATCGACCGAAGCCCTTACGGCCATAGACGTTAACACCGGCAGATACGTTGGAAAGCGCAGCCTGGAGGAGACGATTCTTAAAACGAATCTCGAGGCGGTAAAAGAGATCGCTTATCAGTTGCGGCTAAGAAATATCGGTGGAATCATCATCATCGATTTTATCGATATGGAAAAGGAGGCGAACCGGGAAAGAGTCTGGAACGGACTGCGGGCCGCCACTTACAAGGACAAGAGCAAATCAAACATCTTGCGCCTCTCGGAACTGGGGCTGATCGAGATGACCCGCAAGCGCACCAAGGAATCCATCGGCCATATTCTTTGCGAACCGTGCTTTTACTGCGACGGCGAAGGCCACTTAAAATCCAAGCAGACGGTTTGCTACGAAATCCTAAGAGAACTCGAGCGGCAAAGGGAAGATTCCTACGGCAGAAACATGATCGTAATGACTCATCCGGAGGTCGCGGCCATGTTCTACGATGAAGAGCGTGCGGCCCTCGAACGGGTCGAGGAGAGAATGCACGCGACGATCTCGGTTAAGGCCGACCCGAACCTCCACCTGGAAAACTATGACATTGCAACGTTGGAGGCCGAATGAACCACACTATATCCAAAAGTCTATACGAGAAAGCCTGCAAATTGATGCCCGGGGGGGTGAACAGCCCGGTTCGCTCGGGCAAGGCGGTAGGATTTTCGCCCCTTTTCATAAAATCGGGCAGCGGATGCCGGATCACCGACGAAGACGATAACGTCTATATCGATTACGTCGGCTCCTGGGGGCCGCTCATCCTCGGCCACTCCAACCCCGAGGTCGTGGCGGCGATCGCCGGTGTCCTCGACCGTGGGACCTCCTACGGCATTCCGACCCGAATCGAGGTCGAAATGGCGCAAAAGGTCGTCGAGATGGTCCCCTCCATAGAGATGGTGAGAATGGTCAATTCGGGGACCGAGGCCGCGATGAGCGCAATCAGGCTCGCTCGGGGGTACACCGGACGAAAGAAGATCGTAAAGTTTAACGGCTGCTATCACGGCCATGGCGACTCGCTACTGGTAAAATCGGGCTCGGGCCTTATGACCTTCGGGATTCCCGGAACCCCGGGGGTGCCCGATGAAATCGTGCGGCACACCCTGTCGCTGCCCTATAATGACCTGGAGGCCGTGCGCGGGGCAATGAACGAGGTGGGAAAAGAGGTCGCCGGGATAATCGTTGAGCCGGTGGCAGCCAACATGGGGGTCGTTGCGCCCGCCCCCGGGTTTTTGGAAGGTCTCAGGCAAATATGTACCGAATACGGGGCGCTGCTCATTTTTGACGAGGTGATCACCGGCTTTAGGCTGGGGCCGGGAGGTGCGCAGAAGTATTTCGGGATAGCGCCCGATCTTACCTGTCTTGGGAAAATCATTGGCGGCGGGCTTCCGGTTGGGGCCTACGGGGGCAAAAAGGACATCATGGACCACATCGCCCCCTGCGGAGACATCTACCAGGCGGGAACCCTTTCGGGAAACCCCCTGGCGATGAGCGCCGGGTTGGCGATGCTCGGAGTTCTTTCCCGCGGGGAGATCTACGAGCAAATCGAGAGACAAAATGCATACCTTTGCGAGGGGCTAAAAGAGGCTGCGGCCGCGGCCGGTGTTCCCGTCACGCTAAACCGGGTAGGCTCGCTTGGATGCGCGTTTTTTACCCACGGACCGGTTACCGATCTCGAAAGCGCCGCCAAATCCGACACCCAGGCTTATGCACTATTTTTCCAGGAGATGGTGGAGAGGGGCGTCTATTTTGCCCCCTCCCAGTTTGAAGCCTTCTTTGTGGGCGCGGCTCACACGACCCGGGATCTCGATCTCACCATCGAGGCGGCATCGGATGCCCTAAGGGTCGTTAAGCGGAAATGCTCCCCGGATTTATGAAAAAGATTTGACTGTAAAGGCGTTTATGTGGTAGTACCGCCGGAAATCATTCAATTGTGAAAAAAGGGATGAAGAAAGAAGACAAACAAACACTAAAGCAGGCCGTAATGGCCAGCACTATCGGATTCCAGGTGGCCTTCGCCCCCTTTGTCGGAATAGCCATCGGCTATTTTTTAGACTGGGAGTTCGGCACCTATCCGTATATGACGGTGATATTCCTGTTGGTCGGGGTCGCCGCCGCCGGCCTGAACTACTACCGTTTTGCCGTGGAGCAGCGCGATCAGGACAAGGGTCAAAAGAAGCAGTGACTCCGATTGACGAGAGCGAAAAGCTCCTGCAGCGAATCGAACTGGTTTCGGCAATATTGCTGATTGTACTTACGCTTGGCGCCGCGTTTTTTTTCTCGTGGAACTCCGCCTCGGGGGTTTTTATCGGTGGCGGGATTGTCGTCATAAGCTTCCAGGTTCTTAAGTGGCAGCTAAGGCGCACCCTCCAAAAACCAGGCAAGCTCCCCACCCGGGCGGCAGTGTTTCTTAGCTATTACGTCCGGTTTCTGGCAACGCTTTTTGTGATTTTTCTGGTCATGTATCTCGGATTGGCCAAGCCTTTTCCGATTCTGATTGGTCTTTCCGTGATGGTTTTAAGTATCGTGTTGGTTGGGGCGTTCGAATTTATCATGATGAAAAAGGAAGAGAGTTAAACTTATGGAAGAGCATGTGCTTCTGATCAACCTTATTCTTGAGAAACTGGGTGTCCACATTCCTCAATCTCCCCATACTTTTTCCGACTTCCTGCTGCAGCCGCACGTCACCTACACGTGGGTGGTCATGTTGTTTCTGCTTGCGGTGAGCGCCCTTGCCGTGCGAAGCATCAAGATGGTCCCCGATGGCGGACAGAATTTCTTCGAGCTGGTGATTACGGGCATCGAAGATTTTATGATCGACATTACCGGCGAAGACGGGCGCTTCATGTTCCCCCTGATCGCCAGCCTCGGATTTTTCATCCTGTGCTGCAATTACCTCGGGATGATTCCCGGATTTTTATCGCCCACCTCAAACCTCAATACCACCCTTGCGTGCGCTCTGATCGTCGTGGTCATGACTCACGTGCTCGGGGTCAAGTTTCATGGGGTCAAATACATCAAACATTTTCTCGGGCCAGTGTGGTGGCTGAGCTGGCTGATTTTGCCAATCGAACTGGTTGGACATTTCTCCAGGGTCCTCAGCCTCTCGATTCGTCTTTTCGGAAATGTTTTCGGTGAAGAACTCGTCTTAAGCATCCTCTTTTTCCTGGCCGGCCTCTACATGGCGCCGGTTCCGATGATGCTGCTCGGGCTTTTTACCGGTTTTATCCAGGCTTTCATTTTCGTGCTGCTCTCGATGATGTACTTTGCGGGCGCAATCGAGCACGCGCACTGATAATGGCGAATGCGTGGTGGGGAAGGCCATGTTCGCATATAGTGTTTATTAACTACTTTTCAATCTACTCAGGAGGGTTTGTTTCATGAAGAGAAAAATCGGCTTTTTGACTACGCTTATGGTTTTCGGTTCTACTTGTGCAGCTTTCGCCCAGGGTGCGGCTTCCGGCGATGTTAAGTCCTCGGCTGTTTCTTTCTTCCTCTATTCCGCCATTGCCGCCGGTCTTGCGGTTGCCATCGCCGCTCACGGTTGCGGTATCGGCCAAGGTATGGCGGTTAAGGGCGCAGTTGAGGGTATCGCTCGCAATCCCGAGTCCTCGGGCAAGGTGACCGTCACCATGCTGATCGGTTTGGCCATGATCGAGTCTTTGACGATTTACGCTCTGGTTGTTTCGTTGATCCTCATCTATGCTAACCCGGTATCGAAGCTGATCCAGACATTCGTTGGTCTTTCCAAGTAGGCCCCAAGTAACGGATTTTAGGCAAGGGCAAGCGGTGTTCGCGCCGTTTCGCCCTTTGTTTGATTCTTGCCTTGGCCTTTTTGTGTGTGTAAAATCGCACACTTAGGCGCTTTTCCCCGCCTTCGAGGATATGTTATGAAGTTCGCCAAAATCCCCATGGCCACCATCGTCAGGCTCTCGATCTACATGCGCGCCCTTGAGGAATTGCTCGATTGCGAGGTGGAAGTGATATCCTCCGAGCGTCTTGCCAGGCAGTGCGGGGTAAATCCTGCCCAAATCCGCAAGGACCTTGCCTACTTCGGGGAATTCGGGGTAAGAGGGGTCGGCTACCGGGTAAGTGAGCTTGTCGGCGAGATAAAGGAAATTCTGGGATTGAACCGCCCATGGAACCTGGCAATGGTCGGGCTTGGCAACCTGGGGTCGGCTCTTGTCAGACACGAGAATTTTTTAAAGCACGGCTATGTCTTCACTGCGGCTTTCGACTCCGACCCGGAAAAAGTCGGACAAAAACTGCCAAACGGTCTTACCATAAATCACGTGGGCGAGCTCGAAGACATTGTGCGGGAGCGGGAAGTACACGTCGGCGTTATCGCCACCCCTCCGGCCTCGGCTCAAAGCGTGGCTAATCAACTGGTCCTTGCGGGAATCAATGGAATTCTAAATTTTGCTCCCGTGCAGATCCAGGTTCCCGATTGCTGTCGCGTCGAAAATGTCGATTTCACGATAAAGCTCGACTCCATCGCCTATCATCTTTCCGTTGCCGATTAGTTCGATAGGGAGATATCGATTGTGAACAGGTTTGATCGGATTGGGGCAGAACTTGGAAAAAAGCCGGCGAAGTGGCTGGTAACGGGTGTCGCGGGGTTTATCGGCTCAAACCTTTGCGAAGCGCTTCTCGAACTGGATCAATTCGTGGTTGGCCTCGATAATTTCATCACCGGGTATGGTCGAAATATAGAAGATGTCCGTGACAGGGTGGGGCGCAAGTGGGACCGGTTCGAATTTATCGAAGGGGACATCCGAAATATGTCCGACTGCCGCAGGGCTTGCTCGGGTGTCGACTACATTCTACACCAGGCAGCCTTGGGAAGCGTTCCGAGATCGATAGACGACCCCGTTACTACCAACGCGTGCAACGTGGACGGATTTCTCAATATGGTCGTGGCCGCAAGGGAGTCGGGCGCAAAGAGGTTTGTATTCGCCAGCTCCTCCTCTGTTTATGGCGACAGCGAAAAACTGCCCAAGACAGAAGATGAAATCGGTGCGGTTCTCTCCCCCTATGCGGCATCCAAGCTGATTAACGAGATCTACGCCGGTGTTTTTTCAAAGGTCTACGATTTCCACTGGATAGGTCTTCGGTATTTTAACGTGTTCGGGAAGCGCCAGGATCCCGATGGGGCTTACGCGGCGGTCATTCCGCGCTGGATCGATACGCTTCTGAGGGGAGAGAGCCCTCTAATAAACGGCGACGGGGAGACCAGCCGCGATTTTTGCTATATAAAAGACGTGGTTCAGGCAAATATCCTCGCCGCCACGTGCGACACGGCGGATTCTCTCGATAAGGCCTACAACATAGCCTGCGGCCACCGCACGACTCTAAACCGGTTGATGGCTCTCATAAAGGAATCTCTTGGTTCCAGCCACCCCGGGGTGGACCGAATCGAGCCGGTCTACGGGCCTTTTCGAAAAGGCGACGTCCTCCATTCGCTGGCCGATATTTCGCGGGGTAAAAGGCTGCTTGGCTTCGAACCGGCATACACCGTAGACGCCGGGTTGCAGGAATCCATCGAGTGGTACGCAAAACAGGCGAAGCCGTGAGCCCCGAGCGCTTCCAGCAGCCTCCTCAGGCTTTTTCATCCAGGAATACGTGCCGTTTGTTGTCCTGATGATCGATACAATATATCAGAGCCCCCTTCTCGCCCAATTCCCGGATAACTTCGGGCAGGACCGCGCGCTCGATTCCGTATACTCTTAAGTAGACGATGCGCTTTCCTTCGGGAGCGTATTCGTAGCCGGTAAGAATACTTGCGATCCGCCCCTCATGCTGTCGGACAACATCGGTTAGAAGCTTTATCGAACCGGGAGTGTCGTCTATGCGGAAAGCGAACTGGACTCCCTTTTTCCCGAGGCCGCTAAGGCTTGTCAGTATTTTAAAAATGTCATAGCGGGTGATGATGCCAACGAGTTTTCCGTCCCCGTTTGTCACTGCTACCCCTGAAATCTCTTGCTCCATAAGTATCTGAGCTGTCTCTTCAACGGTAAAATCCTCCGGGACGGTAACGGCGGGCTTGGACATGATGTCTCGAACTTTTATCTTCGAGATAAGATAGAGAAGCTCGTGAATATCGAGCAGTGTCGCATCCGAGGCCGATGCCCGCTTGAGATCGGAATCCGAGAGCATACCCGTAAGCTTCCCATCCTTTAGGACGGGGAGCATGCGAACCTTATGTTCCCTCATAATTTTTGACGCATCCTGTATCGAGGCGTCTTCGTCAACGGTAAACGGGTCTTTGGTCATCCAGTTTCTTACAAGCATCGGGAATCCCCCCCCCGGGGTGGTTTTGACAGGCGAGTCGCAATTTTACAGGCCATGTGGACAAAAAAACCGATATGTCATTCTACCACGTGACCGAATGTCCTTGCAAAAAAAAAGAGGCAGTATCCCGGTTTGATTTTGATCAGGATTTTCGCAGGAGGCAGAAGGCGTTGCCGATACGATCGGCGATTTCCCGCCCCTTTCCATTCGCCGGTCTCGAAAGCCTTGCTTCATTTCCTCACAATTGCTATTTATTTCAATTGGCCAATAAATCTGAATCCTAAACTAGCGACAGCGGAGAGAGGGCGAATGAAATTCGAAAGCACGCAGAATTATTACCTTGGCCCTGAACTGGGAGAGATCGTAAATATATCCATCGCCATGGAAAAGCCTCTGCTTCTCATGGGGGAAGCGGGGACCGGGAAGACCCGGCTGGCCTTTGAAATCGCCAGGGCTTTCGGGGTCAGTATGGAAGAGGCGCGCTGCAAGTCCACCTTTAAAGGCGAAGAACTTTGCTACGTATATGACGCAGTGCTGCGGTTAAACGATTCGCGGTTTGGAAGCGGGGAGTCCGGCCGAGACGTAAACGACATATGGGACTACCTTCGGTTCGGCCCCATAGGCAGAGCCTTTCTTTCCGAGGACAGAAGGGTCCTTTTGATCGATGAGATCGACAAGACCGATTCGGACACCCAGGACAACCTCCTGGACGTCCTGGAAGACGGCTCCTTCATCATAAGAGAAATAAACCATAAGGTTTCCGCCAGGCTAAAGCCCATAATTATCATTACGAGCAATGCCAAACGAGAGCTCTCCGATCCGTTTTTGCGCCGCTGTTTCTGCCACTACATTCCGTTTCCGGGACCCGAGGAGATTGCGATTATCGTGCGGCTTCATTATCCCGCAATCTCCGATAAGCTTCTCGATGCCTGTCTAAGCGAGTTCTACCGGCTGCGTCAAGGGGGGTTCGAAAAACCGCCCGCAACCGCGGAGCTCCTCGACTGGATCGGCGCCCTGAACTCTGGTGAAGATTCCGGCGGACCCGGGGAGGGGAAGTCTCTTCGGCATGTGGGGACACTGCTTAAGCGTTCCCAGGATTTGTTGAAGTTTAGAGGGGTGGGCCAAAAAACTCCCTGGCGATGATTCGCCCCTGACAAACGGACTTGCTGTATTTACACTCTTCCGGAGGGTTTTACCGGTGCTCTCGTTCATTCAACAGTTGCGCAAGGCCGAAATACCTGTAAGCGTTCGGTATATTCTGGAATTTTATGACGGTATCCTAAAGGGGCTCGCCCCGGATCTGGACCGGCTGTTTATTTTGGCACGTCTTGTTTTCGTAAAGAAAGTCGAGCACTACGACGCCTTTGAGAGGGTTTTCGCTGCTTTTTTTCTGGGCAAGGATTCCTGGCAAATGCCGGACTGGGAAAATGCGTTTGCCGGAAAACCCTTCGAGGAATGGCTGCGCGAGCAGGTGGAAAGAGGGGCGATCACCCCCGACGAGCTTCGAACGTTTGATATCGAGGAGTTGCTGAAAAAATTCTGGAAAACTCTTTTAAAGCAGGATGGCGCCCACCACGGCGGCAGCCGGTGGGTCGGGACGGGGGGCCGGTCGCCCTTTGGTCATTCGGGGTCTGCGGGCGGAGGGGTGCGGGTCTACGGAAGGGGTCTGCATGGCACCGCGCAGAAGGTCATCGATCAAAGAAACTATATGAATTACAGCGGGAAATCCCCGCTGGCCGGCAACAATGTCAGCCAGGTGCTGGCTTGCCTTAAAAACCTGCAGCGCGCGGGACCCGAGAGTGAGCTGGAAATCGATGAGACTATACACCGGACGGCCAAAAACGGGGGCGAAATCGAGCTGGTGTTTGCCCGGGAGTTTCGAGACCGCCTGAAGCTGGTGGTGCTGCTCGATAACGGCGGCTATTCGATGGAGCCCCATCTGCAGCTCGTAAAATCGGTTTTCAGCAAAATCAGGGATAAGTTTAAGGATCTTAAGTACTATTATTTCCACAACTGTTTGTATGGGACGGTCTACGAGGACATGGAGCGGATGAAGGCCGTTGGGTGGGAAACCCTTGTCTCACGGGGCGCCGATACTCACCTCATTGTAATCGGCGACGCCAATATGGCGCCCTCGGAGCTTATGGCCGCAAACGGCGCGCTCTATTTCTATACTGCGGATCGAAGACCCGGCGTCGAATGGCTAAAACAGTTGCGGGCGGCATTCCCTGCCAGTGTGTGGCTAAATCCGATTCCCAGGCAATACTGGTCGTCGGAAAGTGCGACGATCGGCCATATCGGCCGCATCTTCCCGATGGAGGATTTGACTTTGGCAGGCATAAGGAATGCGGTGCAAATACTCGGCCGGGGGCGCGACTAAAGTCTTGCAAGTACCCACACATGCTTTGAATTACCCTCTTGTGCCATACGAGCAGACTTGAAATCCCCCCAACCCCCCTTTGCAAAAAAAGGGGGCGATCAGGCCAAGCCCCTTTCTTGGGAGTCTCCGCTAAGGGGTAAGTGGGCGCATGTGTGGGTAATTGTCAGTTTTCAAATGGGGGTAGGGGGGAGCTACTAAATACCTCTCTTTAGCAGTAGTCTAAAACCACGACCTTCTATTGGAGCGTGAAGTTGATTGTAGAGCTTGATGGCGGATAACATCATACAGATGTAGGCAGGGCAAAAGGTGGGATCGGAGACAAGATCTTTGAAAATGTAGGGTATCGGCATGCGGGTTTTTCGTCTCGATATTCTTACCTCGATTTTCTTGAGAATAGGGCGCGGAGTTTTATTCGTGCGGTTCGACCAGACTTGAAATCCCCCCGACCCCCCTTTGAAAAAAAGGGGGGCGATTGGGCCTAGCCCATTCTTGCGAGTTTTTTGCTAAGAATGGGGGGGATTGAGGTCAAGGCTGTGGGAGGAAATCACTGCTGGCCCCATTTGAGCTTGGACCGTAAGATTTCGAAATGATTTACGCCCGGCGCCTTTATGAAGCGAAGCGGAGTGGAGGCGGCAGTAACTTCTATCTGGTCCAGATCCCTTATCGGGCATCCTATCTGTCCATCGCAGGTAAGGGTGACGTCCGTTGCCGGCTCTGCTACTTCAACCATGACGGTGACGTCTGCGGGCAGCACTATCGGCCGAATGGTGAGGGTAAACGGGCAAATCGGGGTCAGGATGACCACGTGGGCGGTCGGGAAGATGATCGGGCCTCCGGCTGAGATATTGTAGGCCGTAGAGCCGGTGGGGGTGCAGATGATAAGGCCGTCGCCCCGGTAATGAGTGAGAAAATGGCCGTTAATGGTGGCGTGAAGGTCGATTATTCTGGCGAGCGCTGCCTTGTTGATCACGGCATCGTTTAGGACGCGATGGCTAAAAATCCGTTTTCCCTCGCGCCTGACCGATACCCGCAGGGCCATTCGTTCCTCTATTTCGAAATTGCCGGCAAGCATCTTTTCAAATTCGGCAAAACACGATTCTGCGTTGATTTCGGTTAGAAACCCGAGTCCTCCCAGGTTTACGCCGATTATCGGGATGGACCTTTCCTCGATAAAACGCGCAACGCTAAGGAAGGTCCCGTCTCCGCCAACGACGACGACAGTTTCTGTCTGTTCGGGGATGTCGATTTTTTCGTAGGTGCGGCTTACTCCTGAATTATCAATGTTTTCGCGGATAAAGACCTCGATATCCCGCTTGCCGAACCATTTTGCGAGTTGGTGGGCAAGAAGGGCGGCTTCGGGCCGCATGCGTTTATATATTATCGACACAAGGCGCATCGAAATCCTCCAAAATAGAAATCATACGGGCATGGAAACGGGATTGTGTGAAAATATTTGTCAAAATTCTCCAGTTGCTCTACTTTGCATCGGCATGATCATTTTATTTGCCTATAGGCTGTTATTGTGGACGAGTCAAGAGATTTGCCGCGCGCCCTGACCCGTCGATAGCGCAGAGGTGGCCCGATGAAAGAAGAGAAACCAAACGCAGTCTCCTCCCAGACGATACTCGTAGTAGATGACGAGCCGCAGGCCTGCGAAATTCTCTCGGACGCGCTTTCCTCCTGGGGCCACAATGTCGAGGTAGCCTACGACGGCAGCGAGGCGCTGGGTAAAATCAGGGAAAAAAAGTTCACTATCGTAATAACGGACATGGATATGCCTCGAATGGACGGGATGGAGCTGATCGAGCACATAGCCCGCGATTATGCCCATATCGATGTAATCGCCATTACAGGCCATATAATGAAATATAAGTATACGGAGGTGGTGGAGGCCGGAGCTGCCGATTTCATTACGAAGCCTTTTTCGCTCAATGAATTCGAGGCGAAGCTAAATAGACTCATAAGGGAGAGGGGCCTGCGCAATCAACTCGAACGGCTCGCCGTTCACGACCCTTTGACCTCTCTTTGTAACCGCCGCTCCTTTGAGGATACTGCCCGCAGGGAGGCCATGCGCGCGGTCCGCTACCATCATACGCTTTTCCTTTTCTATATGGATATAGACAATTTCAAAAAATATAACGACCTGTACGGACACCAGGCGGGCGACGGGCTGCTCGTCAAAGTGGCCGAGCTGCTGACCAATTCGATCCGGGAAAATATCGACACCGTCTACCGCTACGGGGGCGATGAGTTCATAATGCTGCTTCCTCATCTGCCCGTCGACCAGGCGAGAAGAGTCGCCGAGCGCGTCTGCTGGAATTTTAACCTCTTGGAATTCAAACCGACGGCTTTTTCAATCGGTATAGCCAGGTTTATCGAAAAGTCGGGTTCTATCGATGGGGACATCGAAGACATGATTTGTCGGGCTGACAAGGCGCTCTATGCGGCAAAAAAAGAATATGGCAAAAACTGCGTTCATGTCGATTGGGAATCGTGCTAAGAGTTTGGGGCGTCCAAAAAGAGGGCCATTTACAATTAAACTCTTGACACCCCCCCATGCGTACTTTATATAGGGCTGACTGCGAGGGCAAAGGCGCCCTTGTATTAAGTGGTGAGAATTGCTGGACTTAGTCAGGCGCTTGAAACCTGGCTTCAAAATGGAGATAGGCTGGCGCTGCCGTTGGATCTGCGGCCGATGCAGGAAGCGGATTCGGGCGGCTCCTTTTTGGCGTTCACTCGTGTGCGAGTCCACTATATGATGTGGCATTAAGTCCGCTCTTAACTCTGGCAGTGCTGAGTCCATCCTCGGATGGCTGAAAACGGGGACACCCGAACACCGTTTTCAGAAAAGCTCACGGTGGCATCTCCGGCAACGGGCGGCAAATAGTCTCATTTTATTTGTAACGGGAACTTCTGGTTCTCATAAGGGGAGGTGACACCCATGGGCAAACCTGAATTCGGTTTCGGGGTCCATTTGATTTTGGATGGATACGGCTGTGACAGTGCGTCGCTGCAAGACATAAGCCTGATCTACAATTTTCTCGACAATTACCCTACGCAAATGGATATGACCAAGATCATGCCCCCCTACGTTTTCCGGTATAACGGGCTGGTTCCGGAAGACTGGGGCGTATCTGGTTTTGTGCTGATCGCCGAAAGTCATATCAGCATTCATACATTCCCGGATAAGCAGTATCTGAGTATCGACATGTTCTCGTGCAAGCCTTTCGATACGGAAGTGGCGGTCCAGACCATAAAGAGCTATTTCAATATTCAAAAGCATGAGGCCAAGATACTGGACAGGGGCCAGGAGTTTCCCAATACCGTTCGGGAATCGGCCCAGGTAGTGCGAATGGACAGGATGCTAAAGCAGCGCCACTAGGGCCGGGCCGCGGTTCACAAGCCCCTGGTTTGAAAATTTTCGGGAAAATAAATTCGAAATCAGGGCGAGCGCCGGTTTGCAATAAAGAGTAGAATGGGGGCGAAGGTCTTCGGGCCTGTCGCCCTTTTTTTTGTCTAGTCGCGGTAGAGAAGCGACAGGTCCTTGTAGGCGTCGATGCGGCGGTCTCGAAGAAATGGCCAGTTGCGACGCACCAGTTGAGTTCTCGCCATATCGATTGGCGCAATTAGCACCTGCTCGCCATCCCCGCCTGCTTTGGCCAAAAATTCGCCCTGGGGGCCGGCGATGAAGCTGTTGCCCCAAAAAAGGAGCCCCTCGCTCCCGGCTGCGCCCGCCGGCTCGAACCCGACCCTGTTTGCACAGACAACAGGAATGGAGTTGGCGATCGCATGAGACCTCTGGATGGTCGTCCAGGCGTCGAGCATCAGCTTGCGCTCCGAATCGGGCTCGTTTGCGCCCCAGCCGATGGCCGTGGGATAGAGAAGCAGATCGGCGCCGGATAGCGCCATCAGCCGTGCGGCT
The DNA here is from genome assembly GCA_031292215.1 of Syntrophobacteraceae bacterium. Taxonomy (GTDB): domain Bacteria; phylum Desulfobacterota; class Syntrophobacteria; order Syntrophobacterales; family Syntrophobacteraceae; genus SbD1. The sequence continues at coordinate 21,495 of JARLHO010000068.1, forward strand.
TCCGGGAACCACTGGTCCCAGCACACAAGCACGCCCAGTTTGCCAACCGATGTGGAAATGGGGCGAAAGTCCCCGTCGCCGGGGGTGAAGTAGTACTTCTCGTAGTAGCCCGGATCGTCTGGAATGTGCATCTTGCGGTATTTTCCGGCTATTTCGCCGTCTTTTTCAAAGACCACCGCCGTATTGTGATACAAGCCTGCCGCGCGGAGTTCAAAAAAAGAGGCGACGATCACAATACGCAATTCCGCGGCCAGGGAGGCGAAGAGGTCGCTCGACGGTCCGGGGATCGGTTCGGCCAGGTCGAAGTGGGCGGGGTTTTCCGTCTGACAAAAATAAGGGCCAAGGTGCAACTCCTGGAGCAATACCAGCCGGGCCCCGTGGGATGCCGCTTTCCTGATGGCTGAAGCGCTCTTTTGCCTGTTGGCGTTGCAATCTTTCGTGCAACTTTGCTGGACGAGCCCCGTAACGAGTTCCTTCATTCCAGGACTCCTTTGGGCAACTGCATGGTGATGCAATGGAGCGAGCCGTTGCCGGTCAAAAGCGGCAGGCAGTTAACGCCCGTTGGCTTGCGGTCGGGGAAGGCCCGCCCGAGGATCTCGAGTGCCGCGGCGTCCTTGGGGGTCCCGTAGAGGGGGACAAGCACCGCATCGTTTATGACCAGAAAGTTTGCATAGGTCGCCGGAAGCCTGCGGCCGTCTTCGTCGTAGACTGCATCGGGCCAGGGAAGCGCAAAAACGCGATATGGTCTGCCCTCTGCTGTGCGAAGGACCCGTATTTGCTCGGCCATTTCCGCGAGCGGGCGGTAATGCGGGTCTTCGGGAGCATCGCATGCCGTGTAGACAATAACGTCATCGGGGCATAACCGTGCAAGCGTGTCTATGTGCGAATCGGTGTCATCTCCCTGGATGGCGCCGGTATCTATCCAAAGCACCCGTTTTGCGCCAAACTCCCGGGAGAGTACCTCCTCGACTCCGCTTCTGGAAAGATGAGGATTGCGGTTGGGGCTAAGCAGACAGGCCGAGGTGGTAAGAACTGTGCCCCGGCCGTCGGATTCAATGCTTCCGCCTTCGAGGACCACTCCTTGGGTCGCGAGTGGAGTTTTTCCAAAAGCCCCAAGCGTGGAAAGTTTGCGACTTATCTGGTTATCTAAATCGGAGCGGAATTTCAGGCCCCAGCCGTTAAAGACGAAATCGAGCAAAACCGGTCTATTTTCGGCCTCGTAGACGGTAATCGGACCAAAATCCCTGGCCCAGGTATCGTTTGTCTCGATCTCAAAGAGGTCGACGCGCTCAAGGGGCACCCGTCCACGGGCGAGCCGGCGTTTTGCCTCCTCCACATCGGGGGCAGCCAAAAGCAGTCGCTCGGACCGCACGATTTCCCGTGCGATTGCGACAGTCACATTTTGGACCGCCGAAAGATTTACCCATTCCGTGGCTTCGTGGGGCCACGCCATGAGGACCGCGTCCTGCTCTTCCCACTCGGCGGGCAGCCTGCGTTTATTTTCCATCGCCAAACCAGTCCTGTGGTCCCCCGGACTATCCCGGGCGGTCGAGAAAGCTTTTTAGAAGCTGATGAAAGCTAAAACATTTATAAAACCACAACTGTTTGTTATTATCAAGAGCGGGCGGAATATTGCATCCAATTTTCCATGGACAACGTCTGAGCTGCTTGTTAGACTTGTGGCCAACCGATAAGTCCGGCGTTGTCCTCTGGGGGCAGGCTAATTGTCTCCGCGGTCGATGCGAAATTTTTACGGCTTGCGAACTGGAGTTCTCAGGTCAGGGCATCTATTTGCCTTTGGTTTAGTCATGGGAAAGAAAGTGAATTGAAATTGGAAGAACCGACAGCCAAGGGAATTCAGAATTGGCTAAGAATGTGCTTTCGGCGCCTTGCCGGGGTTGAAAACGCCGATGACGTCGAAAAAGAGATACAGCAGCTAATTGACGAAGGGGAGCAGCGCGGGCTTATCTCCGAAGATGAAGGGGAGATGATCCAGGGGATTTTTTCCTTTCGCGACACCATAGCCCGCGAAATCATGGTCCCGCGCACCGATACGGTGTACGCGGAGGCCGATACCACACTCTTTGAAATCATCAAGACCATTATCGAGAGCGGACATTCAAGGATCCCTATCTTTCAGGACAATATCGACAACATCACCGGAACGCTCCATGCCAAGGACCTTCTTCAATACTGGCACACCGACGATGTATTGATCCGTGACATCGTGCGCCCTCCCTATTTTATTCCCGAGACCAAAAAAATCAGCGAGGTCCTAAAAGATTTCCGAGACAATAAGTCTCATATGGCCATCGTGATCGACGAATATGGCGGGACGGCGGGCATACTTACGCTCGAAGACATCATTGAGGAGATAATCGGCGAGGTTATGGACGAATACGACGCCGAGCAAAAACTCATCGTGGAGCACGAGGACGGGTCGATCTCCGTCAATGCTCGCCTGGATGTGGAAAAACTGGAAGACTTCCTTCATGTGGATCTGCCGCAGGGAGATTTTGAATCGGTTGGCGGCTTCATTATCAGCCTCATCGGGAAAGTGCCCGAGGTATCCGAAAAAGTTATCTACGAGGGCATGGAGATCGTGATAGAGGCGGCTACGAGCAGAAAGATCGACAGGGTGCGCATTCGAAAAACGGGCGAGGAAACTTCCGAGGTGTCTTCCGGCAAAGAGTCGCGCTAGCTCCTCTGTTTCTGTGTGGCGGATTGGGCTTGAACGCAACCTGGTATAAATCCATCTGATGATATCATTACACATGAATTAGCATGTACGCCATATTGCTATCGGTCCTTAGCGGACTATTGCTTTCGGCCGGCTTTCCCAAGCCGGCTATGTTCTACCTGGCGTGGGTGGCCCTGGTCCCGCTTCTTCTGGCGGTTCGGGGAAGGTCCGCGAAACGGGCCCTTATGCTGGGCTATCTCTGCGGGTTTGTCCATTCCTTGACCTGCCTGTACTGGATCGATTACGCCATCTATCACTTCGGAGGTTTTTCCTTCGTTTTGTCCTGCCTTATCCTTTCGCTGCTCTGCGCGATCATGGCCATCTATCCGGCTCTTTTTGCCCTTGCCGCCCAAAAGTTCGAAGGATTCCCCGCTCTCTATGTCTTTGGGCTGCCGTTTGTGTGGGTTACGCTCGAATGGATCCGGGCCCACGTGATCACCGGGTTTCCGTGGGCGGATCTCGGCTACACCCAGACGCCGCTTCTCCACCTCGTTCAGGTGGCCGATCTCACAGGGGTCTATGGGGTTAGCTGGCTGGTGGTGCTTGCCGGCACCGTCATCTCGGGGTTTATCGCAAACTATTGCCGACGCTCCGGCGTAGTGGTGCTGGCCGGTATGATCGCGCTTGTCCTGACGTACGGGTTTGTTAGAGCCGCCCAAATCGAACGGTTGGAGCATCTGCAGACTGCGTTAAACGTATCGGTCGTACAGGGCAATATCTCCCAGGATGAGAAGTGGGACCGCGCGGCGGTGGATAAAACCATCCAAACCTACGGGCGCCTGAGCGCGGAGGCCGCACGCAAAAATCCTGCGCCAGACCTTATCGTGTGGCCCGAATCCGCCATGCCTTTTTTTTACGGTATAAACCGCACGCTTAGCCTCAAGGTCGAAGACGTCGTAAAAAACATCGGAAAACCGCTGCTCTTTGGAAGCCTGGGGGTTGCGCCCTCCGGCGGGAAGGTCCATCTGCTAAACAGCGCCTATCTTCTAGACGGCGGGGCCGCGCTCCTTGGCTCTTACGCAAAGCAGCACCTGGTGCCCTTCGGAGAATATGTGCCCTGGATGAGCCTGTTTAGTTTTGCAAAGAGCGCCTCCGTTGGGCCGGTGGATTTTGTCCCCGGAAAAAACCCGGGGCCGGTGATCTTAAAAGGGCTCCCCTTGGGAGTTCTTATCTGCTACGAGGACATATTTGCCGGGATTGCGCGCAAAACGGTTCAAAGAGGGGCCGAAGTCCTTATAAACATTACTAACGACGCCTGGTACGGGGATACCTCCGGGCCCTACCAGGAGCTTGAAATATCGCGCTGGCGCGCGATCGAGTGCCGGGTCCCGCTCGCGCGGGCCGCCAACACCGGAATCAGCGCCGTCTTCGATGCCACGGGGCGCGAACAGGGCTCTCTTGCCCTTGACAGGAGCGGTTTTCTTACGTGCGCCGTTTATCCGATGTCTTATCTTTCGTTTTATGTTACATACGGTGATCTTTTTGCCTGGCTCTGTGTTTTTTGCTCTTTTTGCGCAATAATACTCAGGCTTATGTTCCCGATCCGGTCTGCTTTTTCCGGAAATAAGAAATGAGAAGGTCGTTTAAAATTTCGATCCGCAACAGGAGGATACCCCGATGAATATGGATATTTCCGAACTGAAAACCGCCCTCAAAGACCTTTTGCAAAGATTTCAAACCCTGGGAGGCTATCTTTGACATCGCGGGAAAAGAGGCCCGGACAGCCGAGCTTGAAAAGCTCATGGCCAGGCAGGACTTCTGGGATGACCCCGAGTCCGGCCGCGATGTTGTAAAGGAACGTTCGGAACTAAACGATATTATTCTTTCCTGGAAAAATCTGGCTGCGGAGATCGAAGACAACGCGCTGCTCTTCGAGATGGCCGTCGAGGAGGAAGACGAGCTAAGTCTTTTGGAAGTCCAGCGCAAGCTAAAGGAACTCCGGAAAAAATACAGGGACATGGAACTGTGGCAGATGCTAAGCGATGAAAACGACGACAAGAATGCCATCGTGACCATCAACGCCGGGGCCGGGGGGACCGAGGCGCAGGACTGGACGGAGATGCTGCTTAGAATGTACCTGCGCTGGTGCGAGAGAAAGAATCTGAAAGTCGAGATGATCGACCTTCAGGAAGGCGAGGAGGCGGGCGTTAAAAATGTCACCTTCACGGTTTCGGGCTCGTATGCGCACGGAATGATGAAGGCCGAATCGGGCGTGCATCGCCTGGTAAGGATCTCTCCTTTCGATGCCAGCGGCCGGAGGCATACGTCATTTGCCGCCGTTTTGGTCTTCCCGGAAATAGATGACCGGATAGAGATCGAAGTAAAACAGTCCGATCTGCGTGTGGACACTTTCCGGGCAAGCGGGGCGGGGGGGCAGCACGTCAACAAGACCAGTTCGGCGGTCAGGATTACGCACCTGCCAACAGGCATTGTCGTGCAGTGCCAGAATGAGAAGTCCCAGCACCGAAATCGCGAGATAGCCCTAAAAATTCTCAAAGCAAGGCTCTATGAGCGTGAAAAGCGGGCGCAGCAGGCAAAGCAACAGCAAACCCACGATAACTTGGATGATATTGCGTGGGGTAACCAGATCCGCTCCTACGTCATGCAGCCGTACCAACTGGTAAAGGACCACCGCACAAATGTCGAGAAAGGAAACGTGGAGAGCGTTCTAGACGGCGAACTGGACGACTTCATCGAGGCCTACCTGTTCAGTTCGATGAGCCTGCGGGAAAATAGCGCGGGAAACGGTGGGGCCGCGGCCTGAAAAGTTCCTCTCACCTTCTCCTGCCATCATGGCAGTCAACCAGTATAAAAAATAAAAGCGCCGGAGGGGAACCCCCCGGCGCCGTCTTCCAGGATTTATGACAGCGCTACCTGGCAATTTTCAAACTACCACCGGTACTATCGGATTACAAGAAAAATTGCGCGCAGGAAAAGTTCGCGTTTCTGAGAAAGGGAAACGGACTAGAGGCTGTATCCCACCTCGCCGTGAAGCTCCTCATCGAGTCCGGAATGCTCTTGGTCGACACTTACCCGCAAGCCGATCGTTTTTTCGAGAAACTGTCCTATCGCGTAGGTCGCGATAAGGCAGTAAAGCCCCACGGCGATTACGCCTGCAAGCTGTATTTCAAACTGCCCAGGGTTTCCGGCTATTAGCCCCGTTGCGCCGACCGTGGCAAAAAGACCCGTTGCCAGGGTCCCCCACAACCCGCCGACACCGTGGACCCCAACCACGTCCAGTGCGTCATCGTAGCTGAATTTGAATTTCATCCGGACCCCGAAAAAGCAGATTGCTCCGGAGACAATTCCAATGATTATTGCGTATCCCGGGGTTACAAATCCCGAGGCCGGGGTAACCGCGCCAAGACCGGCCACGATGCCCGAAGCAAACCCCAGGGCGCTCGGTTGTTTTACGACCATCCATTCGAGGAGCATCCAGGAGCATGCGCCGGCAGATGCTGCTACCATGGTTGCGGTAAAGGCCAGGGCCGCGGTCGAGTTGGCGGCAAGGGCGCTTCCCGCATTGAAGCCAAACCAGCCAAACCACAGAAGGCCCACACCCAATAGGGTCATCGTGAGGTTGTGCGGGACAAACATTTCATGGGGAAACCCGGTTCGCTTTCCGATAATGTAGGCAATTGCCAAAGCCGAAACTCCGGCCGACAGATGCACGACAAGCCCCCCGGCAAAGTCCAGACCCCCTGCTGCCTGGAACCATCCCCCGCCCCATACCCAGTGCGCTAAGGGATAGTAGACGAGAAGCGACCAGAGAACGAGAAAGGCGAGGTAGGATTTAAACGTCATGCGCTCTGCCACCGCGCCGGATATCAACGCGGGCGTGATTATGGCGAACATTCCCTGGAACATGACAAAGGCGTATGTGGGAATGGAGCCCCGGACAGAGTTCACGGTCGTGCCACAAAGCATGAACTGGCTAAGGCCTCCGATAAACCAGTTCCCGTCGGTAAAGGCAAGCGAGTAGCCAATAACGACCCAGAGCAGACCAAGAATGCCCAGGGCGACGAAGGAGTGCATAAGAGAGCTCAGTACATTTTTGCGCCGTACCATGCCGCCGTAGAATAGGGCCAGGCCGGGGAGCATAAGCAGGACAAGCGCCGCCGACATCAACACCCAGGCGGTGTCTGCGGGGTTTGCAACACCGGCTCGGGCGGCCATCGCCGGACGGGCGCACAGGAGGGGCAGGGACAAAAATGTCAAAGCAATCGTTACGGAAGGCAAGGATGCGGCCTTGGAACCCATAGTGAAAAGACCTTTCATGGAGGATGTAGTTGTGGAAAAAGGTGGAAAGCACCAGGCCGTAAGGGAAAAGCAAGCTGCATACCGCGAAGATGTCGGTAAATCAAATGGTTGATGTAAAAGACAAATTTGTCTCATCTCGCAATGGCGGCCCTAAAAAATGGAACAAATATGTATCTTCATGGTCAAATAAATCGGATATTGCGACAAATATGTTCCGGAGAGCGTCTCCATGGGGTCGGTTCGTGCATTGAAAAAAGGCAAAGATGTATTTATTCGGGGCCCATACTGCGACAAGCGAGCCGAAAGTAGCGCTACGCGTCTCATTTGTGATAATATGGCGACGCATTATTTACAAAAATGAACCTTAACCCGAAAAAGAGGCGAGGGCTAAAAACATGACAAAGATCGAAGCGATCATAAAGCCTTTCCGGCTTACCGAGGTGCAGGAAGCTCTAACCGCGCTCGGCATTCAGGGAATGACAGTTACCGAGGTGAAAGGGTTCGGGCGCCAGAAGGGGCATGTGGAACTCTACCGGGGTGCGGAATACACTGTCAATTTTGTACCAAAGCTCTATATCATGACCATTGTTTCAGACGATCTTGCGCAAAAGGCTGTGGATGCGATACAAAAAGCGGCCTACACCGGCAAGATCGGGGACGGGAAAATATTTCTTTCCAAAATCGACGAGGCGGTGCGCATCCGTACCAAAGAGACCGGCAGTGAAGCCCTCTAGTCGTTGTAAGGCCTAAAATCCCATTGGTTGGCAAGGGGCGGGTCCGACCTACCCGCCCGCATTTATTTTTGGTTAACCTCCGCTCGCCTTCCTTCGTTTTGTCGTTTCGAACTCCCCCTTGTTTACAGAATTGTCCTTGCCTGGGGTATTTTTTTTCTTTCCGGGAGGGGGAGTGGTTTTCTCAATTTCCTAAATCCTCACAAAAATGTTTCAAATATGTGTCCATTATTTGCGTTAGCACAATTGTGTGTTGATAATCGTCTGGGGAATCCTTTTCCGAAGTCACCTTTCTGCGGTTAAAACGTTAACAAATCAATAAGATAACAAAAACATTCAATATTGTAACAAGACTCTGGCATGTGCTTTGGACCTTGTCGGCAGATTCGCCCGGTTGCAGGCTAAAGCGGTCTGTTTAAATAGCAAATGGCTAAAATGCAAAGAGAAAAAGAGATGGAGGAGGGAAAATGATTAAAATTGAGGCGATTATTAAACCTTTTCGGCTGACCGAAGTCCAGGAAGCCCTGACGGAACTCGGGATCCAGGGATTGACGGTAACCGAGGTAAAGGGGTTCGGGAGGCAAAAGGGGCATGTGGAACTTTACAGAGGGGCCGAATATAAGGTCAATTTTGTTCCAAAATTGATGATTCTAACCGTTGTTCCCGACGACGTGGCCGAAAGGGCAATGGAGGCGATACAAAAAGCGGCCTACACGGGAAAGATCGGGGACGGGAAGATATTTTTGTCGCCGGTAAGCGACGTCATGCGCATCCGGACCAGGGAAACCGGCTCTGACGCGCTATAGTTTTTTAAGCGATTCATTCTGCGTGAGATGAATTTTTCAAGACTTGTTTGGTAGAGAGGAAATGAAATGAAGAGGTTGTGGGCGATAGTTACTCTTGTCTTTTTGGGAACCTTTGGGGGCGCAGCTTGCGCTCTGGCTGCTGTGCCGGCTAAAATCGACACCGGCGATACGGCCTGGCTGCTGATTTCCTCGGCCCTGGTGCTTTTGATGACCCCGGGGCTTGCCCTGTTTTACGGAGGCATGGTCCGACGAAAAAATGTGCTCGGAACGCTTATGCACAGTTTTGTGGCAATGGGCATAATATCGGTTCAGTGGGTGATTATCGGCTATAGCCTGTCGTTTGGACCAGACGTTGGCCATTTCATCGGAAATCTTCATTGGCTGGGACTACACCACGTGGGGCTCACCCCGGATCCCGACTATGGAGCAACGGTCCCTCACCAGGCGTATATGATTTTCCAGATGATGTTTGCGATCATCACCCCGGCTCTTATCTCGGGGGCGATTGCCGAGAGGATGAAATTTAGCGCTTATGTCGTGTTCATGGTCATCTGGGCGTTTTTGGTCTACGATCCGCTCGCTCACTGGGTATGGGGAACGGGCGGCTGGCTAAGAAACCTGGGGGCGCTCGATTTTGCCGGAGGCCTGGTGGTTCATATCAGCTCGGGGGTTTCCGCGCTTGCCTGTATCCTGGTTCTGGGAAAAAGGAAAGGCTACAAGGTCGAGATCATGGCCCCGCATAACCTTACCATGACGCTTCTTGGGGCGGCGCTGCTCTGGTTTGGCTGGTTTGGCTTCAATGCGGGCAGCGCGGTGGCCTCCGGAGCTCTGGCGACCTCGGCCTTTGTGGTAACCCACATCGCAACGGCCGCCGCGGCCCTTTCCTGGATGTTCGTCGAATGGATTCACAGGGGAAAGCCCACAGCCCTGGGCTTTGCCTCGGGGGCGGTCGCAGGACTTGTCGCCATCACCCCGGCTTCGGGTTTTATCGGTCCCATGCCGGCCCTTCTTTTGGGGCTCATGGCGGGGGCAATCTGCTATGCTGCGGTAAGCCTAAAGCCGCGATTTGGCTATGATGACGCCCTTGACGTAATCGGGGTGCATGGGGTTGGCGGGACTTTCGGGGCGCTTTTCACCGGGTTTTTTGCCTCAACGCTCATAAACGGCGCGGGCGCAAACGGCCTTTTCTACGGAAATCCCAAGCAGGTTGGCATCCAGGCGCTCTCGGTCGGGTGTGCGTGGGTTTACTCTTTTGTGGTAACCTTCATCATCCTCAAGGTGCTAGACGCTGTGATGGGCCTTAGGGTAAGCGAAGAAGACGAGTCCACGGGTCTTGATCTTAGCCAGCACGGCGAGGTGGGCTACACGTTTGAGGCATAGTGTCGACTTTGGTTATCCGGGGGGGGGCGGGGGGCACGCCTCCCCGCCCGCTTGCTGTCCTTTGCCTCTGCTTGGGCGGCCGGTTGGCGACACGGTCTCCTTGCCGATGTGGAATGCGGTCCTGCCTGCGGCGGGACCGCTCGCTTTAGCCCTTGTCCGCCGGTGTGTGTTTTCTGTAAATGGAGCTTCGAGAGGCTTTGGGGCGCTCGCCGCTTGGGGTATTTTATAACGGAGGGGGTTTTGTGGGAGGCAGGGCGTGAATACAGATGTAGCTAAGGGGCGCGCGAGCTCGAAAGACACCGTAAGGATCGCGGCAATTAGCGACCTGCACTGCCGCAGGGATTCCAAACCATGGCTTCGACCGGTTTTCGAGCAAATTGCCGGTGAGGCCGATATCCTGGTCGTTTGTGGAGATATCACCGACTGGGGTAGAGCCGGGGAGTGTGAGGTCTTTTTGAAACAAGCCGCGCCTGTTTTGCAAAAGATCCCTGTTCTCGCGGTGCTTGGAAACCATGATGTCGAATCCGGAAAACAAGACGAGCTTGTAGAGCAGCTCCTATCCGCCGGTGTCTCGATGCTCGATGGAAACAGCCTCACTGTCGGCGGGGTGGGTTTTACCGGTGTAAAAGGTTTTGGGGGCGGTTTTGGCAAGATGGCTGTGCAGCCGCTGGGGGAGGGGGCAGTAAAAAACTTCGTAAGCGAATCGGTCTTGGAGGCCCAAAAGCTTGAAGCCGGCCTTTCGGCATTAAACCAGAAGTTGCCGCGCATCGCTCTTTTGCATTATGCCCCGATCCGGGAAACCGTGGCCGGTGAACCGCTGGAGTTATTCCCCTTTCTGGGATCGAGCGGCCTGGAAGAACCTGTAAACAAGTATGCTGCGACCGCTGTTTTTCACGGCCATGCGCACGCGGGGAGCCTGGAGGGAAAAACCAGCGCCAATGTTCCCGTCTATAATGTTTGCGCCTCCGTATTAAAGAAGCGCTTCCCCGGCCGCCCCCCCTTTTTTGTATTAGATGTTCCGGTGGGCAGCGGCGTGTCGCCGCAGACGGGTTGCCGAGCCCCGACCTGCCCGACTGGCTGCGCCGGCGGCCGCTCGGAGGGCAGTCCGCACCGGCTGCCGAGTGATGTGTTCACCGTGGTTTCATCTCGTCCAGTCAAAAACGAGCGAGGATTTAGCTAGGCGAAAAACCCGATGTTCGGGTTTTCTATCGGCAGAGTAAAAGATTTCGGGTTATTCAGTACTCAGGTTTTTCGACCTCGATATCCTTAAGAACAGGGACGGAGTTTACTCCGTGCTGTACGAACGGAGTTGAAATCCCCCCAACCCCCCTTTGCAAAAAAGGGGGGCGATCGAGCCAAGCCCCTCCAGGCAAATCTCCGGTAAGGGGTAAGTGGGCGCATGTGCGGGTCATCATAAGTTCTTCGTCTTATCTTCTCGCGTGATCTTTTTGCCGCGCGAACTCTCCGATAATCATTTGAGCCAACAACGGGGCATTTCCTGCCGCCCGGTTGTTTATTATGACATTTAGCCGCACATTTTTTTCCACCGCCTCACACATGAGCTTGGCGGTCTGCTCAACCATCGCGGGGCGAGTCCTGTCCTCCACGATCCGATCGAAAGGAAAGGCCCGGGCATAGGCGTCCTCATAGCGAACCCCCGCAGGGGTCATGAGCCGGATAACGGCTTGGCCCCCGGAGGTGATAAACCGGCTTGCCGCCTTTACAAACTGGGCCTTAAGGCTTGGCAGCCAGGTCCAATGCGACAATATCTGTCCTGCTCCATGCTTTTCGAAAACCTCTCGTACCGCCTTGCAGCAATAGCTCTCCGTTCGAAGTTCCACGTGGCGCCCGTTGCCCGGGGGGATGGCGCCAAAAAAGACATCGAGGCGCGATGCGAGTTCCTCTGGGGGCATCCGCTCGGATTGTCTCTGGTACTCCTGCTCGAAAATTATTCCTTTAAGGTTTGATCCAAGAAGAGCCGTGGCGGGTTCATGGAATTGGCGGATATATTTTTCCGAGGCCAGATAGTTTTCGTTGGGGACGTAGGAATTTCCACGCCGGAGCTTCTGAGCGAAAAACATCTGAGGCGCCTTGATAAACACCCTGTCTTCCGGTCCAAGGTGGATCGAATATTGCCTGAGGGTCTCGTGGCAGGCCGTAGGCGAGCCGTTTTCGAGAAGAGGCGCATAGAAGGTGAAATCTATTTCGAGCGTGCTGAAGTGGTGGAAATACTCCCGAACCGAATCAACGGGCAGAACCTGCTCACGGAAGCAGCTTTTGCCAACCTTTTTGGTGCGGCAAGTTATTTGCTCTTTGTAGAGCTCTTCGGTATAGATCTGGCCAAGCCAGCCTTTGTAGCGGTCGCTCGCCGTTCCAATGGAGATCAGCGGGTGAATGTTTCGGAAAAAGAACTTTTCGGCCGCCTGCAGCGCCGTGTGGTCTTTGGGTTGGCATCCGTTGTCCATAACCTTCATCCCGCCGGGAGTCTTAGCCGAAGGGTCGCGCCGTCTCCGGAGTTAACAACTTCAATGGCTCCTTTGTGCGCTTCGACGATCTTTTTAACTATTGGAAGTCCCAGTCCCGTCCCTCCTTTTCTGGTGGTAAAGAAGGGCAAAAAGATATCTTTTCTTATTTCGCAGGCTATCCCCGGACCGTTATCGATAACATCGACAATCAGCTCTTTTCCCCGCATGCGATGGACTATCCGTACCGGCTGAGAAACGGGGGAAGCTTCGATGGCATTGGTCAGCAAATTGATGAAAACCCGTTTGATCCGTAGAGGATCGAGCGGCAGGTCGGGGATGGAACCAAGGGCTTCGATCCTTAGTTGGATGTCTTTGGCATCGGCCAGAGGCTTTGTCACAGCAACACTTTCGGCCAGCAGGGGACCGATTTGCTCGATCGATTTGCACAGTTCGATGGGTTTGGAGAAGTCGAGCATTTCTTCGACCATTTTCTCGAGCCTTTCGGTCTCCTTTAAAATGATTTCCGTTTTAGCCCAGCAGGGATCTGTTGGTTCGATGCGCCGCTGGACCTGTTTTGTAAACCCTCCGATAGCCACCAGGGGGGTCTTCATGTCATGGGCGACACTCGAGAGCGCCCTGCCGATCCCCGCCAGGTTCTCGGCCTCTTTTAACGCCTTCATGGACCGTTCCCGTTCGATGAGTTTCCACATCCCGTCCATGAGAAGCGTCAACTGCCGCAGATCCGACTGGTCGTAGCCCCCACCCTTGTTGGCGACAACGGCCACAGCGCTCGCCCGTTCCCCGTCGCAAACCGGGATGCTCATACACCGGCTAAAAGAAGCCGTGGAAAACGGCAGTCCTTTTCCGGCGGCCTCGGTGTCCGAAATTTCATTGGCAACGACCGGCTGACACTTCTTTATCGCATCGGCCCATGTCCCGGCCCCCTCGATCCGCGTTTGGGCAAGGGGTGGGGGGGCGGGGACCCCTGCGCACCAGTTGACGACTCTTTCTTCTTCATCGAGAAATCCTATGGCGCCGGTCTCGCTTCTGGTGAGATGTAATTCCTGATCGAGCACGTAGCGTACGATCTCCTTTTCGGAGGTCCACGGGATCTGGCTGAGGTTTAACAGAGCCTGGAGTCTTTTTTCGTTTAGCCGCTGCGCTTCCTCGGCCCGCTTACGTTCGGCGATCTCGACCAAAAGGGACAGGTTTGCGTTGCCCAACTCCTCGGTTCTTTCCCGGACCCGTATTTCCAGTTCCTCGTGCGTCTTGCGCAGTCTCTCCTCGATTTCCTTTCTCTCGGATATATCCAGGCAGTACTCGATAATTTGGGCCACCTCCCCGGATTTATCCAGGATCGGGTAGCCGTGAACTTCCACGTATTTTGCCCTGCCATGTTGATCGTAGTGAACGTGTTCGGTTGTGAACGGCTTGCCCGTCGCGCGAATTTCCTGAAGGGGACAGGGATGTTCGTCGCCCGGGCAGGGTTTGCCTGTGCGGTGAAACAGGGAGTAGCATTTTGCCTCGGGCCGAAGAGCCTCGGGCATGGCCGCGCTATTTGCCAGCACAATGCTGTAGTCTTTGGCGTCCACGACGTAAAAAGGGTGGGAGAGCGATTCGAGAACACTTCTTAGAAACGAGTTTTGCTCAACTATTTTTTCCTCGGCCCTTTTCCTGTCGGTTATGTCGCGGGCGGTCCCTATGAGGCCGGCGATGGATTCCTCCGAAAAAAGACAGGCGCACTGGAATTCGAAAAAGCGGTAGGTTCCGGCCTTTACCAGTAGCCGTGCCTCCCCGGGCGGGAGTTGCTCGCCGTGTAAAATCCTTTGCCTGCATTCCCGCTGCGTCTTACGGTCTTCGGGATGAATCAGCAGATTGCAGTCTCTGCCAATCCAGTCTTTGATTTTCCAGCCGGTTATTTTTTCGAACGCCGGGTTTAGCGAGGTAATGGCGTCATCGGCCCCGACCGTAAAGGTCAAATCCAGTGAACTGTTTATGAGCGAGCGGTACTTTTGCTCGCTGGCACGAAGAGCCCTTCGGGCGGCGAACCCAGCGTCTATCTGCCTGCTTAGCCTCAGGTTTTTCTCCTGGAGTTCGGCCGTCCTGCCCTCGACCAATTCTTCCAGGTGTTCCCTGTGCCTTGCCAGTTCGAGCTCGGCTCTTTTCAATCGCACGGCGCACCCGATAGCTTTTGTAAGCGCCGCGCAGTTTAACTCCCCCTTTAGCAGGCAGTCGGAGGCGCCCGTGGCAAGGGCCTCCTTGCATATCCCCGTTCGGTCGTCGGGCAAAAGAAGGATCATGGCGGCTCGATCGCCCCGCTCCCTTGCTTTGCGCAAAAAGTCGAGGCCGATCGGCCCCCCCGGGGCATAACCCAGAAGGCAGACGTCATAGGGGTCCCCCAGGGCGTCCAACCCCGCCTCATAGGAACCGGCCCAGTCAAGTTTTGGCTGTTCGAAGGCGGACTTGGCCAGAAGGGCGCTTATGATGGCGAAGTCTTCTTTCTTGGCGTCGATGAGAAGTATTTTGAGTTTGTCAATGGAATCCATCAAATTGCCTTTGGGAAAAATAGCAGAGTATTTCTGCTTATATAGTATCCGTGCGCGGCGTTTATGACAAGGAGCAAAACCCGGGCCGGGCCGATCGGTATCCGATTGCCCGGGCAAGGCGTCCGGCTTGGAATTCCATGTAAACGCGCGGCAAAAAAGCATCGCGCGCGCAAGGGAGAAAAAACCCTTCAAAAGAAGTGGGCTCCGGGCAAGGCGGCGAAGATTTTCCGTTCTTTCCATATTTTTCTTTGTCTTTATTCATCGGGGGCCGGCATGTCAAGCCGAGCGAAAAGCGGGTGAGCGTGTGTGGGGCGCATCCTGAAATTTTTTTCCCGCGCCGCGAGGAGCTCGATCCCCTCAAAAAACCGATCGAAGCGGGGGGGCGGCCCATGGCAGCGGGAACTCTTCCGTGTCTTTGGGTCCTTATCGAATTTGAGAGCGAAAAAGAGCTAATGGCGTAGCGGAACTCATCCGATATTTCTCGTAAGGGGAGAACTGTTCTTAAAAAAACCATGGGCCCTCATGCCTTCTGCGTTTTTACGATTTGAGCCTTCTATGCGGTTTCCCCCTGCGCCCCTCCGACGGGTATAGCTGTCAAGGAAACAGCTCGATAATTGTGGAATAAGGTATTTGTGAGTATCAATTAATTACCGTTTAAAGTAGAAGGGGATGAAAAAATGGCTATATTTAATAATCTCAAGATGCAACACAAGATGTTCTTGCCTAATCTGTTGAATATAATACTGCTTGGAGCAATCATATTTTTTGTGATAAATTCCAATGCCATGATTAAAAATCTATCCGGCGAACAGAGAGCCGCCGAGAAAACTACAAGCGCAATACAGGCTACTGCTACAGATATCGAATCATATATGAGCCGTGCTATGTCTTATACGGATCTTAGCCGTAAATATAATGAACTTAATAAAATAGTTAACAATAAAACAACATATGCAAGTCTTGATAAAGTGTGGCAAAATGTCAATCAAATCAACAAGCTGCGCTCTACAAACAAAGACATTGGCAATAATATCGATAAATTACTCGACAATGCCATTCTGCAATCTAATAATTACATTAAGAGTATCGTCCCGAAACTGGCTGATGAGAAAACGAGAGCCGGCGTCAGTACTTTGGAAATGTTGGTGATAGGCGGCGCAAACAACAATACATCATACAGTTATCAATTAGAAGTACTGTTTGCGAAGATGCAGGGAGATATAACACAAAAGAAAGCGCTTTTAACCTTGATAGCCAAAGTGCTGCAAAATGTAGAAGTAGACATCAAGCATTTGGCTGGGACGCCTTTCGAATCTATGGCGGAAAAGTCAAGGGATAACCTTCTAAAGGTCAAGGACTTGACCGCTGCCTACATCAAAAACGCCGGTTCGGAGCATGTCCTCCAAATAGCCATGGCAGCCGATATACAGGCGAGCACCGCGGCTGTCGAAAACGTAAAGGGGATGAACAATCAGGAACTTTTCAGTAAACTCAAGAGCTATTTTCGCGGCATGCTGATCATCATACTGACTGTTTCCATCCTGGGGATACTGATAAGCATATTCGTGGTGAGGTCAGTTTCCAGGGCGTTAAGAGATATTATCCACGGGCTTTCGAATGCCTCTCGCGAGGTTAACGCAGCTTCCGGACAGTTATCGGATGCCAGCCAGTCTCTTGCGGAAGGCGCCACGGAGCAGGCGGCTTCCATAGAAGAAATTTCGGCTTCGCTGGAGGAAATATCGGCGATGACCAAAGGAAATGCCAAACATGCCGGCGATGCGGACAGGCTCATGCAGGGAGCCCAGCAGACCTTTGAGACGGCCAACTCGTCCATGGTGCGTTTGACTGCTTCGATGGAGGAAATATCTAGTGCGAGCGAAAAGACCTCAAAAATCATAAAGACTATTGACGAGATCGCTTTCCAGACCAATTTGCTCGCTCTAAACGCCGCGGTGGAAGCGGCTCGGGCCGGCGAGGCTGGGGCCGGGTTCGCCGTTGTCGCCGACGAGGTCCGCAATCTGGCCATGAGGGCTGCCGAGGCGGCAAAGAATACGACCTCGCTGATCGAAGGCACGATGAAAAAGGTAAAGGACGGCTCGGGGTTGGTGACGAGTACTAGCGAGGCCTTTGGCGGGTTGGGAGATTCGACCGAAAAGATCGCTGCCCTGATCGTTGAAATCGCGACTGCCTCAAAAGAGCAGTCCGTGGGCATAGACCAGGTCAGTACGGCCATGAGCAGCACCGAGCAGGTTATACAGAAAAATTCGGCCAATGCGGAGGAAACGGCTGCGGCCTCCCAGGAAATGAGTGGCCAGGCAGAGCAGATGAAAAGCCTGGTTGCAAGGCTCGTTGCACTTGTTGGCGACGATGCCAAAGATTTGCTCGCTGGTGCTGCCAAAGACCCGGTGAGTTCTCGGGCGGTAAAGCGAGTTCGCCCGAACGGAGCGAATGGAGTCGCAAAGGCGTCTGCCAGGCGCCCTGAAAAGGGTGCAAATGGAATGAAACACCTTGTTGACACTAAATTCGAATCTGATGGGCAAAGCGATATCGGCGAGTTTTAAAGCGCTAAAGCTCTCGATCGGGGCCCGCCTGGAAACGCGATTCCGGGCGGGCTAAACGAGTGAATCCTCAAAATTATTTTCCTCGAAATTCCCATAAGTCTTGCCGGAACCCTTGATTGCGCCGAACGGACCAGGTCCGCCGAGATGGAAAAAGCCTTTTTACTCGGGAGGGATTTGATTTCTAATTTAACGTCATTATATTCCTTTAGCTCCACGGGTTGGAGCGGGCGGTTGTAGATCCGGGGATTGCCGGGACGTTTTGCAGGAGTAACGTCATGAAATATGGAGCGGGCGCCACTGATTATCTGTCGCGTATTTTGCTTGGATTTACTGCGGGCTTTTTCGCCACATTAATTTTTCACCAGTTGACCGTCTTGGCGCTTTGGGTTGCCGGCGTTTCGCCTTTTGCCCCTTTCCCCCTGGCCGCCACCAAGCCGTTTGGAGTTCCGGCAGTCATTTCTCTGGCCGTTTGGGGAGGAATCTGGGGTATTCTTTTCGCCTTTATACACGACTGGTTCCCTGCTCGCGCCGGCTATTGGGTGGCGGTTTTTCTTTTCGGGGCCATCTGTCCGTCTTTGGTCGCTTTCCTGGTGGTAATGCCCCTAAAGGGGCTTGCTGTTGGTGGGGGCTGGCATCCGCCCCTGCTCCTGACGGCATTTCTGGCAAACGGGATGTGGGGTGTCGGCCTCGGGCTGATTCTTATGTTTCTCTCGGGTTTGTTTGGAGCACGGCGTGATAGACTGGCATAGCGCCACAGTTCAAACGATGTGCAAAAATGTTTTTGCTGGACATGAATGGTTGTCTGGGTTTGGGTGCTAGCTTTTGGATTCCCTGACTCTTTAATTTCCTCCACGGTATTTTTCCACAAATCCGCCGTACCTGGTACACTCTATGGTTCCGTTGCCGATGTCGATCGTCATGGACCTCCTTGGCTCGATAGGCATGACAATGGATTTATCTGGAGCCGGCCTTCCTCTGGTGAAAATTTCCCGGGAGCGGGAGGATTCGAGAAAAAGCGGCCTGGATCTTTTTTGCAAGAAGGGGTGTGTACCGTGGAAATGAACTGCGTAAAGTGCAAAGTCGTAGACAAATTGTGCAGAAAGCCCGATGGCCATGGACCCGAATTTTGTCCAACCAAAAAGAAAACAGATATTATCGAAGAGTCGCTCCAGGAGTACGACAAGGCTGAAAATAGAGAATTTGCCAGACTGGCCTCGGTTCAGGAGGGGCAATGCTATGCGAACAGGGACAGCAAGCCTTACATCATGGAGCCGGTTAAAACCCGGATTGTCGAAGTCATCGAGTTTTCACAGAAGATGGGCTACAAATTGCTTGGGATCGCGTTTTGCGGGGGAGTGACCCGGGAGGCGGGCGCTTTGACCGAAATATTTGAAAAACACGGCTTTGAAGTCGTGGGGGTTTCCTGCAAAGTGGGGGGCGTTCCCAAAGAGCGCATCGGGATAAAGGAAGAGGAGAAGATAAATATCGGGGAACACGAACCGATGTGCAACCCGATCGCCCAGGCCATGCTCTTAAATGACGCGGGAGTCGATCTAAATATTATGCTCTGTCTCTGCGTGGGACATGATTCGCTGTTTCTAAAATACGTCAAGGGCCCCACGACGATTATGGCGGTAAAAGACAGGGTCACCGGCCACAATCCCCTGGCCCCCGTTTATACGTCGGATTCTTATTACCAGAGGCTAAAAAAGCTTGAGATGGGGAGCGAGGAAGAAATGACGGCCAGACTCACGGTGAAATAAAAGCCCCCCGGGGTGCGAGTGTCCAATTTGCCTTCTTCGTTTGGATTATTTTATCGTTTCAGATATTTCTAACGCCTTAGCGTGCAAATCCATATCCCGATCGGCCGGGATTTGACCCTTCGCTGTTTCACCACGATAAGTTCTATAAACAGGGTAATTGCTCCCTTCCACCTCATTTCCCCACTGTTGCCAGTCACGTCTTTGTTGTCTTGCGAAAAGCTCCAGATACGGGCCGGGACTGCATTTTTCAATGACGGGATAAAGCTCCTCGGGCTTTCTGGAGTGTTCGCGCTTTCTTGTCCGGATAATATTGGTCTGGGTCCTGCCAGGCTGTAATGTTCGAAAGCTTCCCCGCACCCCGAATAGAATTAACTCGGTAACATTGCGAAAGTAAAATCCAACGCCCCTTCCGTCGGGTCCGCCGTCTTTGCGGATTTTGTACCAGACGATATTCGTTTTATAAATGAATCCCCATCGTTGCATTACCTCCAAGCCTTCTTTCAAGAGGGCATTGGGAACCCAGAGATATAAATGAGATTGGGGGAGAGCCAAATCGCGGACAGGGAGATCTTTTATTTCTTCAAAAGTCATCGTCCCGTATCGGGAAAGCCTTTTATGTTCCGGCGCCATTTTGCCGGTTCGATTTGAGAATCTCCACGGTGGATCGGCCAGGATCGTACCGAATGGCCCCAGGTTCGCGCTCTTTAAATCCAGGGAGGCCGGAAACTCCGAGATATCCGGTTTCATTATGCGTCCTCCACGTATAGTGTCTTTGAAATCCCAAAAACCAGGATCGGGCATTGCTCATATGGGTTGTTTATGACCCGTAAGAAGCCCCACGACCTAAGCCATCAAAAATTTCCTGGAGTTCATCCGTTCTGGTAATCATTTGCTGACTGTTGGGACATTATCAAAAAATATCCGGAATTGATAATATTGATTGGAACGACTCAATTCGAAGAACTCGATTTTGAGTAGCCGTTGATCCTGCGGGGTTGGAGCGGGGCTTGAAATCTTTAACCCAGCCCCTAAAGTCGTGATAAACTTTTTAAACCAGTGCCTGGGGCGGGAATCGAACCCGCACGCCCACAAGGAGCAAGGGATTTTAAGTCCCTTGTGTCTACCAGTTCCACCACCCAGGCGTAGAGCGGCATGTACACAAAAGATGAGCATCGCCAGTCGCAGCGAGCCTTTGAACCCGGCAGGGCGCCGGCTGCACCTGCTAACTTATTATCTCTATCACAATTGGTATTCGCAGTCAAAGCCGTGAAAGCGTTCCGGGTAAAGTCGAACCGATACGTCGGGGATGGCTCGATAAGGCGGCGCCCCACAGATCCCTGCGGTTCTTAGGAATATGGACTGAGTTTTATCCGTTTTTCCCCAAAAGAACAACTCGACAGATCAAAAGTTGCTGTTTTCTCTAAAGTCCATGGATTCGGCGTCCGATACAGGAAATGGATTATCGGGGAGCATTCCACCGGTGATGGGGCGATTTACATTCAGGGGAAAGCTCGTATTTGAAAAGGGGGGGAAGATAATGGATTGGATAATGTGGGGCAGACGGGCGGCAATTTGGTTTTTGACCGGCGTATTCGTGGTTATCGCCGCTCTGTGCGGGTCGGTCCGGGTCAACGCAGCGGATCTGAGAGTAGACGGGAGCCTGGGCGACTCTCCTTATAATGTCGTAGCGAGCATCGGCTATGACAATGAGTCGGTGGGTCTCAGTTCGCAGGGCGGGATAATGAATCAGTCCGGCTACACCAATACGGTCAACAACGCGCTCAGTGTGGGTCTAAACGGCGGCGCGAGCGGAACATACAACCTTAGTGGGACGGGCGCCCTCAAGGCGCTGGGGACCCTCGGCCTCCCGCAGACATCGGTCACCACGGGCTTTTCGTTCGAATACGTCGGCAGCAATGCAGGCGCGGGGACTTTCAATCAAACGGGGGGGACCAATACCATCATCGGCGGGGAGATGTTTGTCGGGTCCGACATTTTTTCCGGCTCGGGTAAGAGTTCCACCGGTGTGTACGACCTCAGCGGCGGGAGCATTTTAATCAGCAAATTAATAGAGGGTTCCAGCAACCTGGAGGGTTCCGGCGCCGAACTGATAGGCGACAGCGGCGGAAACGGGACGTTCAACCAGACGGGCGGGTACAATCTGTGCAACAATGGGGTGTTTATCGGGTCCGACGGCGCGTGGCGGCTGGATAATACCCTAATGACCGGTTCTACGGGCGTATACAATCTCAGCGGCGCCGATAGCGTCCTCAACACAGGCGGGGCGGCGATAGTCGGCGACAGCGCCGACGGCGGCGAGGTCGTGGGCGATGGCGGGGGTACGGGGACGTTCAATCAATTTGGCGGGACCAATATCGCAACAGACGGCGGCCTGGCTGTTGGCTCCGACGTTTACGGGTCGGGCGTGGGCGGCGTAGGCGTGTTCAACCTTGACGGGGGTAGCCTCGTTGCTTCCGGATTGCCTCAAGCTGTGGGCGGCGAAGTAATAGGCACATGCCGCGGAATCGGTACGTTCAACCAGACGGGCGGGACCAATACGGTTCTGGCAGGCCTGTTTGTCGGGTCCAACATCAATTATTCCCTGTCGCCGTCTCCAAGAACACCCGTGGGAGGCACGGGCGTATACAATCTTAGCGGCGGCGCCCTGACGGCCCGGGGGGGGGGCGCAGTGTACTACGGTCCGACGGTTTTCGTACCCGGCGAGTCCATAGGCGAAGGCGGGGGTACGGGTACGTTTAACCAGACGGGCGGTACAAACACGGTCACGGACGGCCTGTGTGTCGGCACGGACTTGTTTCAATCGAACGAGGGGCCGGGCGCGGGCGTATACAATCTCAGCGGCGGCGCCCTTAGCGCCGTTGGAAACGGGACGATCGGCTCGGCGGATTTCATGCCCGGCGAGACAATCGGCGACGGCGGGGGCGTGGGGACGCTCACCCAGACCGGCGGGACCAATACGGTCGCCGGCGGTCTGTATGTGGGTTCCGAAATATTGGGCAATAGCGCCGGAGGCGCCGGGGCGTACAATCTCCATGGCGGCGCCCTGCAGGCGGACTACGAATATGTGGGCGGCGCGGGTACGTTCACCCAGACCGGCGGGAGCAATACGGTTACAGGCGCCGGCGCCCGATACGGCATCGAAATGAACGGAGGCGTCTACCACCTGAACGGCGGGACCCTGACCGCCGGCGCAATCGACGGCAATCTCGACAACCAGGGCGGGACTTTCGTCCCCTCAAACGCCGGCGCCCTTTTGACCGGCGACTACACGCAGGGCAAAAACGGCGTTTTGCTGATAGATATAGCTTCGGCGAACAACTACAGTTCCCTCAATATGGGCGGGACCGGCGCGGCGATCTTTAGCGGCGGCTCCATACAACCGGTGTTGCAGGGCGGTTGCGTCCCAACCCCCGGCGAAACGTTCGACGTCATCGGTAATGCAAAAAACATAACCGGCGCGCCCGTGGTTGAAAACTTCACCGCGACCCTGCTGGGAGTGGAGGGGAATACGGCCGACCCGGGGATGACGATCACCGCCGTTCGCGACTACGCCAATTCCGGACTGACTCTAACGCAGAACCAAAAGCAGGTGGCGAACATGCTCGATAAGGTCTCCGGCGTTACTACCGGGGACCTCGGGACCGTTTTGCACGCTATCGACTCCATCCCGGCTTCGAGTGCGAATCGTGTGGGCAATGTCTATCGGCAGATCTCGCCCCAGGTTGCGGCTTCTTTGGCCAACCTGGGTTTTGCGGCCTCCGCTTTTTTCCAGCAGGATCTAAGCGAACGGATCACGAGCCTTCGCTATGCCGGCCTTGCCGGCCAAATGCCGAGTGGCTTCGGCGCGAGCGGCCTCGCTTTGGCCATGAATCCCGAAGGGGCTTTAACACTTGCCGGCGCGGGCCCCGGCGCGGCTTCGAAGGCGAACGGGTGGAATTTCTACGCGGACCCGCAGGTTTTCTGGGGTTCACAGAGTTCGACCGCTCAAGAGACCGGCTATAGTTTTTCAATCGGCGGGCTTACCGCCGGGGCCGACTACCATGTATGCGACGATCTTCTCGTAGGCCTCGCTACCGGATACGGCCATACGGACGCGGGGTTCTACGATAACCTGGGCAACGTGCAAAACGACACCGTGCCCGTCAACCTTTATGCAGCCTACTTCCCGGGGAGCTTCTACGCCTACGGCTCCGCCGGGTACGCCGTCAATCTTTTCAGTACGACCCGCCAGATCGCGTTCGACTCGATCTATCGCGAAGCGTCGGGGTCTACAACCGGCGACATGTTCAACGGCTACGCAGAAACGGGCTACGACTTTAAGGCCCGGGGCGCGGTGCTCACCCCTATGGCAAGCCTCGCCTATTCGAGCCTGTGGATCGACGGATTCGGTGAAACCGGAGCGGATTCGCTCGACCTGAACGTCAATTCCCAGCACGCCGACTCTTTCCAACTGGGCCCCGGCGTGAGGGTTGCGACCGCCCTTAAGTACGGCGCCGCCGTGCTCGCGCCCCAGTTCTATGCGAGCTACGAGCACGAGTTTTCAAACGACAGCCGGGGTATCGACGCTTCACTTGCCAATGTCGGGGTCCCGTTCAGTTTCCACTCCCAGCGGTTGGGCGCCGACTTCGGGTTGATTGGCGGCAGCGTCACCCTGTTTTCAGGAAAGAACTTTTCCGTGCGGCTCGATGCCAACGCGGAAATAGGACGCGCCAATTACAATGCCTATACGGTGGACGCCGGGCTCGGTTTCCGGTTTTAAAAATCCGGATGGAAGTTGCAAGCCGGGTTTCGATCCATGTGTTTTGTAAAAGCTTGAAAAAGCGCTGAAGAAAAAAAAGAGCCGGGTCGAGGAGTCCCGCCGTTTTAAGGACCCCGACCCGGATCACCCTCCGGACCGGGCTAAGGAGCAGCGCCGGGAACACCCGCAAGGCCCGATCGAGAACAACACAATCCTGCCGACACTCTCCTATGTCCTGCTAAAGACCATAACGCTCCCGCAGCCTGCAATAAGCCTTTTGAAGCAGCTTTGCATGTTCCCTCCGGCACACCCGGAAACCATGAAAAGGGCGCACTCAACCTTTTGAAGGGGGCGCCCGTCAATCACCCCCTTTTCTAAAGCTTACAATTACCCACACATATGCCCACCTATCTCCTTTTGCAAAGTTGCAAATAAGGGGGGCGATCGAGCCAAGCCACTCCAGGCAAATCTCCGGTAAGGGGTAAGTGGGCGCATGTGTGGGTAATTGTCAGCTTTGCAAAAAAAGGGGGGTGATAGGGCCAAGCCCCTTTCTTGGGAGTCTCCGCTAAGGGGTAAGTGGGCCGCGGTCGGCCGGGCTTGAACGCAACTTCGTATCACAACCACCAAGCCATGGAGATATCGGGGCTGTTCCAATCTCGGATCGGAAATCGATTCGCCTGGAAGCTACAAAAATAATCGCATGGCGCGGTAATTGTGCTGACGTATAACTAAGTAGTATTACATGGAAAAAGTTTGCAATTAGTTTTTGTTTCAAACCATTGCAAAGTATTGTCGCTCAATGGCTGTTGACAGGAAGTCTAGCTGTTTTTACGTTGTCTTTAACAAGTTTTCGTGCCGGATTCCGAGAGGGTCGCGGCGTATCGAAGGTGATTGTATAGAGATGGTAACCATGGTTTACAGCAGATATACAGGAGACACATATCATGAGAGCATATAAAAAGCTGCTTCTTGTTTTTATAATGGTGTTTACCGTTGCAATGGCCGGCGGAGGCATATTCGCGACAAACGCAAATGCCCAGTGCGGATTATGCGGGTTCAGTCTATCGTGGCTAAGCCCCTGTAACTGGCATTTCCCGACATGCTCCAGTTGTGCTCGTACCTCGGTGGCTCCTTCGAACATGCAGGCTCATAGTAATGGGGGAGAGCAACCGTTTCCCAATTATTAGGAGGAAAACCGCCTGCCAATCAGGTGGGGGCAAATCGACCTTTTTTTTAAACTAAAAACTATAAAACCCCGGTGGCGCTACCTGCCGGGGTTTTTACCATTTCATGCCGACAGGTCAACTTTGGCGGGCAATATTTCTGACATCGCGGGCAAAAAAAAGCCCTTTTCGGGCGATAAAATCGTCGGAATCCGCGGTGAGTCCGATCCATCCGAGCATTCTCGGGTTTGCGTAGGAAAGGGACCCACCGGTTTCGAACGCGATCAGGAAGCGATCGTATTTGGGAGCGTCAGCGGGTGGTTCGAAGTACCGAAGACAGCCGTTCATCCCGAAGTGCGCGATCAGCCACTTGCCGCCGTCGGTTTTCGCAAAAAGATATTTTCCGTGCTGCCTGGTGGAAATAAAACGTTTGGCCGCTCAACTGCTCTTCGAGTTCAAAGGGGGTGAGTCCCCGCACTATACGAGCGTCCTTTACCCGTGCCGAGGCGATCTTTTGCCCGAGCGCCAATCTTTTGAAATATTTGGCCGAGGCGGCCACCTCCGGCAGCTCAGGCATACTGTCCCTCGAATCACACAGTCAAATAGGCCCTTGCCTGCCGGTGCACCGCCGGGCAGGTCCGATCGGATACGTTTGAAACGACCCGCTCGAGGGCGGACACCACCATTTGCTTAAGGTCGGGCTTCATTTTGCCCACGTGCTGAAAAGTGTTGAGCATTCGGGCGGCGTTCGTGTAGTTTACCGGCGCAAGCTCGATCACCAGGTCGGCGATCCAATTTATGCCCCGATCGCACCAGATCATCTCGTTATTGCCGGCCATCGTCAGAAAAAGCGCCCGGCACCAGGTGGGCTGGGTGATCTGGAAGGTTGGCCTTGCGCGTTCCTTTTCTATCTGTTCGAAAACGTCCGGACAGGCGCCGCCCGCTATTACTCGAAGATAATTGGCGTATCCGGTTATGGTCGCATGCCATTGCCGGTAGGTCTCCTCCAGGATGTCGAGCCTTTCGGGGGCCGAAGAGCGATTGAGCGCCGCCAGCGCGGTTACCTTGTCGTTTGCAATGGTTGCCCGGCGGAAGTGGTCAAGAATTATCCGGTGACTTTCGGGGGTGTCCTTAGCTGTTATGAGATCGAGCAGCACGCCTTTTAACTGTCTGGCCTCGATTCCTTCAAGGAGAGCGCTGGTAGACCAGGGAGCATAGGTGTCGAGATTTTCGAACTCTCCAAGAAGCTCTCGCTCGTACAGAGTGTGCACGGCGACCATGAGTTGGCGCCTTGCGGAAACGAGTTCGGGAAACCACGCACAAAATCTTCTGTCCATCGGCTGCTCGTCGATTCTTAGGAAAAATGCCTTGAGCGCCGGGGGAAGGGAGGCATCGGAGAGGATTTCACCGTAGAGGCCGAGCCAGAGGGGGTCTACCTGCGAGTTCTTTTCCCGTAGCTTCTTCTTTCGTTCGATGTCGGTTAGCATGCGCATCGCATTGACGCGGCAGTAGGCGTTCGGGTCGGTTCTCGCCTGGAGAACGAGGGTCTCGACGTTTGCGCTTTCGTCGACAAAGGTCCCGTAAAAGGAATAATCCCTGTTTATAGAAGCAAAAGCCGGCGGGGTCGGAAGGTGTTCAAAAGAGAGTTCCGCCTCCGGCGCGCTTAGCTCAAACACCCGGTCTGTGCCTGGAATGTCGACGCCCCGGGCGTCCACCAGGGCAAGCCTTATCGGGACGACAAACGGGGGTTTGCCATCACGGGTTTCCTGTGAAAACCGGACATGAAAGGCGCCCTCCTCCGGCTCCTGGCGGGTGGTTGCGCGCACCGCGGGATAACCTATCCGGTAGAGCCACTCTTTCTTGAATTCATCCAGCCGCCTGCCGGAGGCCTCTTCGAAGCATTCGAAAAACTGGTCGGTATTGGCGTTGCCAAAGTGATAACGGGTAAAATAAAGAGTTTTTCCGGCCCTAAACTTTTCGTCTCCAAGGAGCAGGCGCAGCATGCGGATGACCTCGGCCGCCTTTACGTAGGTCACTCCGTCGATTAGTTCGTCGGGGTCGTTAAAACCTTCGCGGACGATCCGCCCGGCGTGTCCGGAATCTTCGATCGAAAGCGGCCCGAGCAGCGGACTGCGAATGCTCTCGACCTGGTTTAGCCTTACGACCGTCGGATCGAAAACATCGGCCATGAACTGCCTTTCGACATCGACGGTGAAGGCCTCGTTTAGCCAGACGTCGAAGGGAGTCTCCATGGTGGTCTCGCTGCCGCACTGGTTGTGTTCGAATTCGTGAACGATCACGGCGTGGGCGTAAAACAGAAACTGGTCCATCGTGTCTTCGCCGATAAGTGCTGCGTCCGTGACTATTGTAGTGTTCCCAACGTTTTCCATCCCTCCGAAATTAGACCTGCTCATGCAGATCGTGCGATAGGTATCCCCCGTGTATTCGTAGCCCTGGGTGGCCTTGATCCAGAGAACCGATTTTTTCAGGATGCTCATGGGGATTTGCGCCCCGCTGCTCTGGCCGGGGGGGACGAGGTATTCGAGGTTGACCGCGCGGCCGTTGTCATAGACCACCCGGTCCCGTAAAACGTCCCATGTGCCGGCGCAGGCGATGAAAAGATAGGGGGCCATCGGGACGGGATTATCGAAGGTAATGGTCTGCCTGCCGGGTCGATCCGCACTGGGAACGGGAACGCCGTCGGGGTTTAGCGCCCGGTCGATATTGCCGTTGCTTATGAGGTGGGTGTAGGAGGCGTCCCCTTCGAGAGTGGTCCTCATGGTGCACTTGGCGCGGCAGTCATCGAAGATGGCCATTATTTTCTGAAAGCCCCACTGCTGGCACTGAGACATATACTGCTGGGGAGCTCCGGGGGGAGTTACGTCCTTGTAGAGCCCTTCCAGGACAGCGTCGGAAGGGCGGCAAATCGATTTTGCGCGCACCGAAAAGCTTTGCCCCTTGCCCACCTTTTGCGGCAGCAGTACTACCAGTCCGTTTTGTGCGGCGAGGTACTCATAGTCGAGGGGGACCGGGTCCGAATCGGCCTCCGGGAGCCATTCGAGGCTTATTATTTCGAGGTCGCGGGCATCGAGTTCAATTCTATCGAGTTCTCGGGCCGCTGTCATGTGAAGGCGGTTTGTCGCCTCCACCCTGTCTTCGAAGAAGTTGATATATATGTCGAGGTGTTCCAACCGTACGGGAAGTTCACCAAAGTCGGCTTTCAGGTACTTGTATCTGGAGTCGGGCAATTCGGTCCTCCTCGATCGAAAGGTGATTCAAAAGGTGTCAAACATTGGCCCCCGCACGACCACATCCTCTGTAAAACGGCTGCGGAGCCGGTCCAGGGCGCGGTCCAGTCGCGCGCTTCGCGGGGTGTCCCGCCCCGATAAATCGAGTCTTAACTGGCTTGGGCCGGAAAAAAAGTTGGAAGCCCCGATGCCTATGAGGCGCACTTTCCCCGCCGGTCCTAAATCGGCAAAAAGCTTTCGTCCCACGGCGAAAAGGGTGTCTGTCGAATCGAATGGCTCAGGCAGGGTGCGGCTTCTGGTGATCGTTTTAAAGTCGGACATTTTAATCTTAAGGGTTACGGTTCTTGCCTTGAAACCAATCTTTCGAAGCTCGCGCCCCACTTCCTCTGCCTGGGAAAGAAGCACCTTTTTTAGCTCGAAGCAATTATCGGTGTCGCGGGCAAGGGTGTGTTCGGCGCTAACCGACTTGGGGGCGCTGCAGGGTTCAACCGGCGAATCGTCTATTCCCGAGGCCCGGGCATAAAGAGCCCCGCCCCATTTGCCAAGCCTTGAGTCCCAATAGCCGGCCGGAAATTTCAGGATATCGGCCGCATAAACGACGCCAAGTTTTCGGAGCTCTTCGCCGGTCTTTTTCCCGACTCCGGGAATTTTTCCTACCGGAAGGCGCCTTAAGAATTCTTCGACTTCTTTTTGTTCGATAATCATCAGCCCGTCGGGCTTTTTGTAGTCGGAGGCGACTTTTGCAAGGAATTTGTTTGGCGCCATTCCAATCGAGCATGAAAGAGAGACGGTTCGACGGACCAGCGATTTTATCCGGAGGCAAAGTGCGTGGGGGGCGCCATGGAGTCTTTCCGTCCCCGTGAGATCGACAAAGGCCTCGTCTATCGATACCTGTTCGACTACGGGAGATATCCCCCGCAAAATTTCCATTACGGCGCGGGAAGCCTCTTTGTAGCGGCTCATCCTGACCGGGAGAAAAACTGCATGGGGGCAAAGCCTTTTGGCCTGGAAAACGGGCATGGCCGAATGGACGCCGAAGCGCCTGGCTTCGTAGGATGCGGCGCAGACCACTCCGCGCATTTCTCCGCCCACGATTACCGGCTTGCCCGTAAGCCCGGGGTTGTCGGCCTGTTCAACCGAGGCGAAAAACGCGTCCATATCCAGGTGCATTATTTTTCTTCTCACTTTATCCACTCTACAAGGATAAAGTAAAAAGCAAAAAGGCAAAAGGCAAAAGGCAAAAGGTGAAGGGAAAAAAGATTGCCGGAGGCCGGTTTCGCGCGCGAGAACCGTGGAACTGCAAGGAGGAGAAAAGTTAAACCCCAAGTGACCGTTTCATCTGCCCAACTTCACCGCATGTGGTTCATCCCGGATGCTCTTCTCAACTTCCCATCGAAGCTTTTTAGACTTCTTTTTTCCGCTGAGCTTCTCCCCCGGGCATATCAACTGGGCTTCTTACTCGGACCTCTCGGGGTTCTACTGGAAGTTAAGACCGGAAAATCCATTGTCAAGAAAATTTTTTCAGTAGCGGTTGAGCCCGGTGATTGCATCGCTTAGGATGCCGATGTAGGGCAGGTTGCGGTAAAGCTGGCGAAAATCGAGGCCGTAGCCCACGACAAACCGGTCGGGGACCTTGAAGCCTCTAAAGGTTATCGGGATCCGTAAGATCCGGCGAGCCTCCTTGTCGAGGAAAGTGCACACGCGGATACTCTTCGGCCGTCGGGCTTCGAGGTTTCGCAGCAGGTAGCCCGCAGTCATTCCGGTATCGATTATGCCTTCAATCAAGAGAACGTCGCGGCCTTCGATTACGCAGTCGAGATCTTTTGTTATGCGGGCGGCCCCGCTCGGGCGGTGCGCGTCCGCATAGCTCATAAGGGATATGAAATCCATCTCGACAGGGATTGTAATCTCCTTTACCAGGTCGGACATGAAAAGGACACATCCCTTGAGCACGCCGACAAGCAGGGGAGTCCGGTCCTTATAGGCGGCCGATATCTCCCGGCCAAGCTCTTCGATGCGGCCGGAAATCGTCTCCCGATCGATCAAAATCTCCACAATGCCTTCAGGTTTATCGCTCATTTGCAACCGGCTCGCCTAATAGTCCGAATTTGGCCATAAGACTGTAGAAATCCCGCTGATAGAAGAGCCGAATATTTATCTCCGGATAGAGGCGCCTCAATTTGCGCACCTTTCGGTTCTTGCGGGTCACCAGGCTTTGTTTCAAAGTGGTCAGTTCAATGTAGAGATCCTGCTCGGGGAGATAGAAATCGGGCGTAAACGCCTCCATTGTCTTTCCCTCGGCGTCGGTTTCCAACTGGAAGGTGCGAGGCTCGTATTCGAAAGGGATGTGGTAGAATTCCAAAAACCGCGCGAACTCCGATTCGGCGTCGTTGACATAGCGTCCGTTGCCCCCCTTTTCGGGGAGGTGGGGTTTTAGTGTGTTTTCAACTATCTTTTCCCTCGGCGCCTGCCGGATACCCATCTCTTCCACGGCGGTTACTATAATGTTTAGCGCCTGTTCGACCGATACGCGGTCCATTCTAAGGGTCAAATCGTAGAGGGTGGGGTCCGCGGCGCTAAGATGGTACAAGGCGCGTAAATACCGGGTACGTTCCGCTTCAAGGGTTCTCACCAGCCTTAGGGCATTTCTTTCGGACAAGCCTTCGCGGTTTTTTACCTGCGCTACTCGAAATTTTCGCGGCGCCACAAATCGCACATGGAGCGTGCCGGGCCGGTCGCGAAAAAGCCCCTGGGCGCCTCTTTCAAGAACGACCAGGTCCTGCTCTTCGGCCAACTGGGCAATGAGATCCTGAAACAGCCTGGCATAGCCTTCGGTTTCCGGGTCGATTTTCCCGCCTCCCTTTGAAATCGCCTCCTCCACGTGAAGGAGCCTGGCTTCGTCCAGGTCGACTTCTCCCGAGAGTTGAACAAGCTTTGCCCTGTCGACAAGAGAAAATCCCAGCCGCCCGGCTATGCGGGCCGCCACCTCTTTTCCCATGGCTCCAGGTTCTCTGAATACGGTTATTACCGCCATGCCATTTCGCTCAAGATGAAGGAAAAATCCCGCCCGTTAAGAAGTCCCGTCGCGCCCCCCCCCCCGGAAGGATTCCCGGCCCGGGGGAGACAAAAAAATTGCTCCCGTAAACACTTCGATCCGGGTTTTTCGCGGGAATCGATCAACTATTATATCGTTTGTCGGGAAGAGGAAGGAAGAACAAACTGAGATGTTTTGCAGTTTTTCAGGACTGTTCCCGGTTTTCGGATTTATCCGCGCCAGCGCCTGCGCGGCCGCCATTACTTTCACTAAAAAAGGTTTCATGTGGAACCTTTACCCAACCGATATTGTTTTAGAGAAAAACTCGGGTCTCAGGATAAACGCGTTTCGGGTTATTTATCTATGAATCAGGTGGAAACACACGAAAAGGAGAACGGATGAAGATCAGGCGGTTGGTTTGTGCTGCGGGAATTATTTCGCTGATGGTGGTGGGGTTGGGAAGCTTTTCCTATGCCGGGGAACAGGCGACCCCGGGGGATATCACCCAGAAGGTAAAGGATGCGGCGGCTTCTTTGGAAAAATCGAAAGGAGCAAACTTGGCCGATTTCGATAATCCGAAAGGCCCCTGGGTCTTTAAGGACACCTATGTATACGTTCAGGATTGCGGCAAGGGGACCATGGCGGCTCACCCCTTTGCAAAGCAGCTCGTGGGCAAAAATGTCGCGGGATTGCAGGACGTGAAGGGCAATTTCCTTACTGCCGAGATTTGTGCTGCCGGCAAGAAGCCGGGGGGCGGCTGGACCGAGTACTGGTTTCCCAAGCCGGGGGAAAAGACCCCTTCGCGAAAGGTCAGTTATGCCCTTGAGGCGCCCGGCTCTTCTTTGGTCGTAACCGCCGGAATGTATAGCGATACGCTCAAGGTGAGCGATCTTGACGGTCAACTGAAGAAATAGGCGCAGCGGGAAATCGGATATCGAATATACTGAAAATGCTTGGAAATCGGGGTGTCTCGCAAGACACCCCCCCCCAAGGGAGTAAGATGATGAGGATAAGCTATAAGATTGCGCTTTTGGTTTCAGTGGCCCTGCTTTTGTATCTGATTTCCTCCGCCGTCTTTTTCGTTCTTAACGGGAAAACAACGAAGTACTATGATTTTTCATCGAAAATTAAAGATTTCGATAACTGCCTGCTAACGACCATCATCCACGAGAAGGATTACAGCCTACATTTGGACGCTAAGAGCGCGGATGACGTCCTTGCAGGAAATACGAAGAGCAGCCAATATCTAAAAGAGATCGAAAGCCGCGCGGAAGGCGAGGGCAACGATTTCCAGGCTCTTACCGGGGCCCTGCAAAATTATCGGACGACTTTTCAACATCTGCAAAGAAACAATCAGGACATTTATTCCCTCAAACGTGAAGTCAATAAATCTTTGGACCAACTCCTGGCCAAGTCCGCCGAAATCGCCGCGCAAATTAACACTATCCGGGGAATGACCCTCATGCAGGGCGGCAGCGAGGAAGACTCGAGTCTTAACTCTCTGATTGTGGCCACAAAGGCCATGGTGGCGGGCTCTTCGGAACTCGTTCTGGTTATCGACCGGGACCTGCTGCTCGATAACAACGAAAAGAGCTATTCTGACCAGTGGAAAAAAATATCGGCGGATTTGAACTCGCAGCAAAGCAACACAACCGCCCTGGTCGGGATGCTCAAGGAAACCGAATTCAAGAGTTACGCAGCTCTAATCAACCGGGCGATTCCCTCGATGCTAAAAGATGCCCAGGCAATTTATAAGCTTTGGCTGGAGAACCGTGGACTTACGGCGCAATTGAACTCGGTGCGCGATGGAATCATCGCCCGTGACACCTCGATGATGGCTTCCATCAAAGAGCGTCTGGGGCAAATCGAGCGTAGCGGCCGACTCATGAACTTCGCTTCCATGGGAATAATCTTTTTGGTGCTGATCGCCGGCGGCATATTTATCGGACGCTCCATCACCATCGCCATCCGCAGGCTCAGCGAGCAGCTTCGCCAGGGGGCCGACTGGACGGCCATGGCGGCGGTCCAGATGATCTCGGCCAGCCATTCGCTGGCCGATGGAGCCTCCGAACAGGCCGCGGCCCTCGAAGAGACTTCCTCCTCTCTTGAGCAGACCGCGTCCATGACCAGGAGCAACGCCCACAATGCCCATGGGTCAAACTCGCTCATGAAGGAAATCAGCCGGACCGTCGAACGGTCGAATCGGTCGATGCTAAAAGTAAAGGATTCGATGGCGGAAATCTCCCAGTCGAGCCAAGAGACCCAGGCCATTGTAAAGACGATAGACGAAATCTCGTTTCAGACAAATCTTTTGGCCCTAAATGCCGCAGTGGAAGCGGCGCGGGCCGGGGAAGCGGGGGCGGGGTTCGCCGTGGTTGCCGGTGAGGTGAGAAACCTCGCCATGCGCGCCGCGGAT
Source organism: Syntrophobacteraceae bacterium (assembly GCA_031292215.1). GTDB lineage: Bacteria > Desulfobacterota > Syntrophobacteria > Syntrophobacterales > Syntrophobacteraceae > SbD1. Next base: position 55,367 of record JARLHO010000068.1, read on the forward strand.
GCGGCGCGAAATACCGCGGACTTAATCGAAGCGACCGTAAAAAGAGTCCATGATGGGGCCGCTGTGGCGGCGCAGGCTTACAATGAGTTTGCCGGCGTTACGAAAAACATCTCCAAGGCCGCCGAAATGGTCGAAGAAATAGCGCACGCCTCCGAAGAGCAGGCCCGAGGCGCCGAGCAGATCAATAAGGCTGTTTCGGATATGGACAAAGTGACCCAAAAAAATGCCGCAGACGCCGAGGAATCGGCCTCCGTTTGCGAGGAACTGGGCGTCAGGGCAAAACGTATGAAGCAGTTGGTCTTCGATCTGGTCTCCCTGGTCGGAGGGACTAATGGGGCCGCTGCCGAAGAAATAAGCCCCGTCAAAAAGGCGGGGAAAAAGAGAGATAAGGCAGGCAAGTTCAGGGCACTTTTGGGTAGAGCCAAGGGGAAGGATCGCGGCCGCTCGGAGGGAGCTCTTGAAGGTCGCCCGGAAGATTTTTAACGGCGGCGGGCGCCATGAAACAACGTTCCAACTTGTTCCCTTTGGATCCATTCCACGACTTTCCCCCTCGGTCGGGGGGAAGTCGTAGAGCCTGCGGGAACGTTTTTTAGGTCCCGCGTTTTTACGGGACAAAACCCACCCCCGTTTTACCATCGGTTCCGCTCGTTTCGCGCTATCCCGAGCCCGGGCTCTAAAAAGTTTGAACGAGCCGTTTACCTACCGCCTCATTCCGGCTGCGAGTTTGTTTTTATCGGCATGGCGCCTCCATGGCCGCCATTACCTTCATCCAAAATGTTCTCATGGGAAAGGAGCGATCGACCGATCTTGATTTATGGGAAGCGTGGCCCTCAAAGCCCCGGCGTTTTGGGGGCTAGGAAACTAAATGGACTAACGGGTTTCGATCGGAAAGGGAAATAGATGAAAATGAGACGGATTATCGGGGCGGCAGGAATTATTTCACTAATAACACTGGGGTCTTGCGGAGTTCTCTTCGCCCAGGGCGCGGCTACTCCTCAGCAGGTCATGCAAAAGGTAAAGGATGCCGTCACTTCTTTGGAGAAATCGAAAGGGGCCAACCTTGCGGATTTTGACAACCCGAAAGGCCCCTGGGTATTTGCAGACAGCTATATCGTTGTGCAGGACTGCGATAAGGGAACCACGGCGACCCACCCCTTCGTTCCTAAGCTTATCGGCAAGAAAACCGTCGGCATGCAGGATGTCAAAGGCAATTTCTTTTTCGTCCAGCTCTGCGAAGCGGGGAAAAAACCAGGCGGTGGATGGATCGAATACTGGTTTCCCAAGCCGGGGGAAAAAACGCCCTCCCGCAAGCTAAGCTACGCTCTCCAGGTGCAGGGCACTTCTTTGGTAGCTCTTGCTGGAATTTACAACGACAGTCTCAAGCTTGACGATCTCAACAAGATGGTGGGCAAATAAGACTTGGATGCATCTGACTTTGGAAGACCGCAATCGAAAACTTCGAAAGCGGCAAAGGGAATGCGGGTGGCGCAGACACTCGGCATGGGAGTTGACCGATGAGGATTAGTTACAAAATTGCATTGTTGATTTCGGTAGCTCTGTTTCTGTATCTGGTCTCTTCGGGCGTCTCTTACGTTCTTAGCCTGAAGACGACCAATTCCTTCAATTTTTTCTCCACGATCAAAGACTTCGAAACCGGTCTTCTCAATACCATTATTCACGAAAAGGACTACAGCCTCAGTCTGGATGGGAAAAGCGCCGATGAGGTGCTTAGCGGTAATCAAAAAAGCAGTCGGTATCTAAAAGATATCGAGTCACACGCGGAAGGCGGGCAGGATTTCGGCGCCCTTTCCCAGTCTATTTTGAAATATCGTGAAACCTTTGAACAACTGGTAAAAAACAATCGGGAAATTTCGTCGCTAAAAGAGCGGCTCGACAAGTCTTCCGACGCTCTTATGGCCGCTTCGGACCGGACATCGGGGGAAGTCAACAGCATTATCGGCATGGCCCTCACACAGGGTGAGGACGCCGATCCAACGCTTAACTCCCTCATCGTGGCCGCCAAAACGATCGTCTCGGGCTCCTCGGAGTTTGTCCTTACGGTGGACCGGGACCTGTTGCTAAATAACAATGAAAAAACATACCTCGAGCGTTTGGGAAAAATTTCACCTGTGTTGTTAAAGGAGCGCAACAACGTGACGGCCCTTGTCTCGACCATAAAAGATGAGGGGGTGAAGGGCTATCCCGAAGCGCTCAACAAGCTGATCCCGCACATGGAGAGCACATCTGAAAAAATTCATCAGCTCTGGCTCCAAAACCGGGAGCTTGTGGCTCAATTAAATGGAGTGCGAAAGCAGATAATCAGCAGCGACGCCTCGATGATCGCCTCTGTCAAGGAGCGTCTGGGGCAAATCGAGCGTAGCGGCCGACTCATGAACTTCGCCTCCGTGGGAATAATCTTTCTGGTGCTGATCGCCGGCGGCATATTTATCGGACGCTCCATCACCATCGCCATCCGCAGGCTCAGCGTGCGGCTTCGCGAGGGGGCCGACTGGACGGCCATGGCGGCGGTCCAGATGATCTCGGCCAGTAATTCCCTGGCCGATGGGGCCTCCGAACAGGCCGCGGCCCTCGAAGAGACCTCCTCCTCTCTTGAGCAGACCGCGTCCATGACCAGGAGTAACGCCCACAATGCCCATGGGTCAAACTCGCTCATGAAGGAAATCAGCCGGACCGTCGAACGGTCGAATCAGTCGATGCTAAAAGTGAAGGATTCGATGGCGGAAATCTCCCAGTCGAGCGAACAGACTCAGGCCATTGTAAAGACGATAGACGAAATCTCCTTTCAGACAAATCTTTTGGCCTTAAATGCCGCAGTGGAAGCCGCGCGGGCGGGGGAGGCGGGCGCGGGGTTCGCCGTGGTTGCCGGTGAGGTGAGAAACCTTGCCATGCGCGCCGCGGAGGCGGCGCGAAATACCGCAGACTTAATCGAAGCGACCGTAAAGAGAGTCCATGATGGGACCGCTGTGGCGACGCAGGCTTACAATGAGTTCGCGGGGGTTTCGAAAAACATCTCCAAAGCCGCCGAAATGGTCGAAGAAATCGCGCACGCCTCCGAAGAGCAGGCCAGAGGATCGGAGCAGATCAATAAAGCTGTTACGGATATGGACAAAGTGACCCAAAAGAATGCCGCGGACGCCGAGGAAACCGCCTCGGTGTGCGAGGAGCTGGGCGCCAAGGCAAAACTTATGAAACTGTTGGTCTTAGAACTGGTCTCCCTGGTCGGAGGGGCCAATGGGGGCAGTGGGGAAGAAAAAAGCTCCGCCCCCCAAAGAGGGGAAAAGAAAACAGAAGTGAAACGGGGTGTTTGGGGCGCTCTTTGGGGTAAGTCCGAGTCGAGGGATGACGGCCGCTCCGAGAGGGGCATGGAGCATCATCGGGAAGAACAAAACGAGCAGGAAGCATCGTTTTAAACCAATGGGGGAGGGGCAAGCCCGGGTGTTGGGCTCAATTGCCAAAATGCGAAAATTGCAAAAGGGGGGTAACTATTGAATTAATTGCGAATTGGGGCTCAGTCGACTTGTCACTTGGAACCGCTCCATCTTGCTCTTAGTTAAACATACAAGGGCTTGGATCTACAGGGTTTGCCGAGGTCCCGGGGCGATGCCCCGGTCTATGGTAGTCCGCCCTTTCAGCAAGGGCAGATGCCCATGCGGAGTTAACCGGAACCTGAATTATGATTATTGGCTCTATTCACCCCAAAGTCGACTTTTGCAAGAGGCTCAAAGGAAAGCTTTTAAAAAATCCCCCTACTCCCCTTTGAAAACATACAATTACCCGCACATGCGCCCACCTATCTCCTTTGGCAAAGTTGCAAATAAGGGGGGCGAGCGAGCCCAGCCGGTCCATGCGCGTCATTGCAAGCGGCTGGAGAGTAAATCCCCCCAACCCCCAATACTGTTCACTTAATAATAAAAATACATTCTGATATCTTAATTGGAGGAAGTCTTTTGGGACCATGCCTGCGCACAGAGAATAAAGTTAAACATTAAGTGAACAGTATTGCCCCAACCCCCCTTTGCAAAAAAGGGGGGCGATCAGGCCAAGCCCCTTTCCCGGGAGTCTCCGCTAAGGGGTAAGTGGGCGCAAGTGTGGGTAATCGCCAGTTTGAAACTGTACCCACCCTACCCATTACGGACTCTCATCAAAATTAATCGCATGGCGGTGATAAGAATTAAAGACAGTCAACACTGCTTTAAGATAGTATAGAGCGGTTTTTTCTTTTCCTCCTTGCGGGGTCCTTATAGACTGAAGACACTCTAAAAAGTGGGCGAAGGAAACCAATATGGCGAGTAAATAGCGAAGGGGGAACAGGTGAATGCGCTGACCCTGGTTATTGTGGCCTTGTGTGTTTTTGCCCTGGGATATCGTTTCTACGGCATTTTTATAGCCAACAGGGTGCTGGGAATCGATCCCGAGAAAAGGACCCCGGCCCATGTCCTCGAAGATGGGATCGATTATTGTCCCACAAACAAGTATGTGCTTTTTGGACATCATTTCGCGGCCATCGCTGCCGCAGGCCCCCTTCTGGGACCCGTTCTGGCGGCCCAATTCGGCTATCTCCCCGGCGCCTTGTGGATCATTATCGGAGCAGTCGTAGCCGGTGGGGTCCACGATATGGTCATCCTTTTCGCTTCGATGCGCCACAATGGGAAAAGCATATCGCTCATCGCCGAATCCGAGATCGGAAAGTCGGCAGGCGTAGTAGCCGGGTTCGCCGTGATCTTCATTCTCATCCTGACCCTTGCCGGGCTCTCGCTAGCTGAGGTCAACGCCATGATGAACAGCCCCTGGAGCGCCTACACCGTCTTCTGCACCCTCCCCATCGCCGTTATCATGGGTATCTGGATGCGTATGGTGAGGCCGGGAGATGTGGCGGGAGCAAGTATGGTCGGCGTCGCGCTCCTGGCGCTGGTAATCGTAACCGGCCCCTTTATAGCCGCTCATCCCGTTTTTTCCCACTGGTTTACCCTGTCAAAAAATCAATGCGCCCTTTTTATCGCTGTCTATGGTTTTGCCGCCTCGGCTCTGCCTGTCTGGCTGCTCCTGCTGCCGCGCGATTATCTTTCCACCTATCTAAAACTTGGAACCATAACCGCCCTTGCCCTTGGCATCGTCGTGGTGCATCCGTACCTGCAAATGGGGGCTTTCACCAAATTTATCCACGGAGGCGGGCCTCTTGTGGCTGCCCCCGGTTCGGTTTTTCCATTCCTGTTCATAACCATTGCCTGCGGCGCATTATCGGGCTTTCACGCAATAATTGGCGCCGGCACCACCCCGAAGATGATCGATAATGAAAAAGACATCATCTTCGTAGGCTATGGAGCCATGCTAACCGAGGGGTTTGTCGCAATAATGGCCCTCATTGCCGCCTGCGTGCTGGTCCCTTCCGATTATTTCGCGATCAATGCCTCTGCGGCAGTCTACAAGACCCTTGGCATGTCTCCGGTGCATCTTCCGCAATTGGCGAAAATGGTCCAGGAACATGTCCAGGGCAGGCCCGGGGGCGCGGTATCGCTTGCGGTCGGCATGGCCTATATATTTAGCTCGATTCCCTTCATGAAAGCGCTCATGGCATACTGGTATCATTTCGCGATCATGTTTGAGGCCGTCTTTATCCTGACCGCCGTTGACGCCGGAACACGGGTGGGAAGATATATGCTCCAGGAAATGATCGGAAAAGTGATTCCAAAATTTTCCGAAGAAAGATGGATACCCGGCATCGTCATAACAAGCGCTCTTTTCACCTGCACATGGGGGTACCTGGTCTACACCGGCAACATCACGATAATCTGGCCGCTTTTTGGCATGAGCAACCAACTGCTTGCCGCCTGCGCTCTGATCGTTGGAACGACCATGATCATGGCGATGGGGAAAATGAAATACTCATGGATCACCGCCGTTCCGGGCATTTTAATGCTGCCCGTTACGATGAGTGCGGGCTACTATCTGATAAAGCTAAATCTAGCGCAGGCTAATTACCTGTTGGTCTTATTCGCTGCCTCGCTTATGGCCCTTATGGCGATCGTTTTCGTCCTGGCCTTCAGGAAATGGATCTTGCTCTTCCGGCAGGCCAAAACCATGGGTAATCTGGCGCTAACCGCAAGGTAGCCCGATATCGCAACAGGGCTTGAGAGTACTGGATTTTATCTATGCATGCGTGCATTGATGTCGCCTCTGCCATTTGCCGTCTTTACCCGAAAACCCCGAGGAGAGAAAAATGTTCGGACAGGTCCTTGCCAGGTCCCAGGATTTGATAGCCATTTACGGACTGAACGTGGTTTCGGCCGCACTGATTCTTTTGATAGGCCGCTGGGTCTCGCGGATCGTCCGTAAGCTCATTCATAACGTAATGGCCAGGACCAAGGTCGACCCGACACTCATCACTTTTGTTGCGAGCCTTTCCTATGTGGCCATGATGGCCTTCGTAATACTCGCGGCCCTTGGGAAACTGGGTATTCAGACGACTTCTTTTATTGCTGTTTTGGGGGCGGCGGGACTGGCCGTTGGCTTGGCCCTTCAAGGCTCGCTTTCCAATTTCGCCGCCGGCGTTTTGATGATCGTTTTTAAACCCTTTAAGGTAGGCGACTTTATCGAAGCCGGTGGGGCCGGCGGGGAAGTGCAGAAGATCGAGATTTTCACAACGACCCTTAAGAGCCCCGATAACAAAATTATCATCATTCCCAATTCCAAGGTCGGCGGCGGCAACATCGTCAATTATACCTCGGAGCCCACTCGCCTGGTGGATGTCCAGGTGGCATTCAATTACAAGGATGACATCGCAAAAATCGAGGAACTTCTCCGGGAGATTCTAGATGGCGATAACCGAATACTTAAGACTCCGGCGCCTGCTGTCGGGATCGCCAAATTTAGCGAAACCAGCGTCCAAATTGCGGTGCAACCGTGGGTGAAAACCGCGGACTATGCCGGCGTAACGGGCTCTATCCTAAGAGGCGTAAAGGAGCTGTTCGATAGTAAAAGGGTGTTGCTCCCACTCGAGGATCAACCCGTTTTTCTCGCAAAAAAATAACGTAAACCTCTTTTGCCTCCCTCCGGTGAGTTTTGGACAAGGTCCGGTTACCAATCCCGGCCTACAATCCTTGCGCCGGAGGGCGTCCCTGTTGCCGTAAGCGGTCTCCGCCGGGCGGTTTCAATCCTGCCCCGCCCGCACTACACATGTCGGACTGCATGCAAAACGGCGCCCATTGGTAAAATGGGTCGGCTAATCGTTTACCAAAAACCGGTGCGCTTCATCGGGGCTCTCATAGATGTGAGGGGCGACACCTCTATCCTCCAAGGCCTTCCCCAATTTCAAGCGCAAAAACGCGGTGGTGGTAAAGCGGCTAACTTTCGTGAAATAGCGTTCCATCAGATATTTCTGCATTTCCGAATAGGCGCCGATAAGATCGGGGTCGATATGGAACCGATCGTAGTTGCCCACCGCATAGACTTTCCGGCCAAGCGGCTTTAGAAGATTTTCGATTGTGGACCTTACGGCCTCGATATCGTCACTGTTTTTGACCGTATATCCTGCAAGGTTTGCAAACATTATGTTGTTTTCCGCATCGTAGATGATGCGGTTTTCGAGGGTAATGGTCAGCAGCTCTTCTTTTAGTCCCATGGGCTCGGGTTTAAAGATTCGTTCATCCATAAGCCTGGGCGGGCGACCAATGACGGGTTTGAAATCGATAAGATCCAAAATATCCCTTTGGAGATCTATGCCCGGGGCGATTTCGGTTAGCTCCAGCCCTTTCTTTCCCAGCCGAAAGACACACCGCTCGGTGATGTAGAGAATTTTTTGGTCCGATTTTGCAGCATACGGCCCGCTGAAAGTCGTTTGCTCCACCTCGTCGATAAACTTGGCTACCTTCCCTTCTTTTTCGATGCCAAGCCGGGAGTTCTCGATGCGACATTTTAGCCCGCCGGCTGTAAACGTCCCCATAAAGACGGCTTTTTTGGAATTTTGACTGATGTTGATAAAGCCCCCCGCACCGGCTAGTTTTGACCCGAACCTGCTCACGTTCACGTTTCCGAATCTATCCGCCTGGGCCATTCCCAAAAAAGCCACATCGATGCCCCCTCCGTTGTAGAAATCGAACTGATAGGGCTGATCGATGATGGCGGCGGCATTAACGCCTGCTCCGAAATTGAGCCCGCCGGCAGGAAACCCCCCTATCACTCCGGGTTCTGCGGTAAGCGTCATGAAATCGAGAAGGTTTTCCTCATAAGCAATATTTGCCACCCCTTCGGGCATGCCGATTCCAAGGTTTACCACGCAGTTGGGCTTTAATTCAAAAGCTGCGCGCCGAGCGATAATTTTTCGAACATCCATCGCCATCCGGGGAAGAGATGTCAGGGGGATCCTCGTTTCTCCGCTAAAAGCCGGGTTGTATTGCTCGACAATGGTTTGCCAGTGGTTTTGCGCCCGCGCGACAACGACGCAATCCACAAGTATGCCCGGAATTTTGACCTGTCGGCAATTAAGGCTTCCGGCTTGAGCCACTCTTTCCACCTGTGCGATCACAAAACCTCCGGAAGTCCTTGCCGCCGTGGCAATCGAGAGGGACTCCAGGGTCAACGCTTCCTTTTCCATCGTGATATTGCCGTCCGTATCGGCGGTCGTTCCCCGGATAACGGCGACATTTACCGGCAGGGCCTTATAGTATAGATATTCCTCACCCTCGATTTCCAAGAGGCGAACGAGATCTTCTGTCGTTTTCGCATTCAATTTGCCCCCGCCCTGTCGCGGGTCGACAAAGGTGCCCAGCCCGACCTTGGAAAATATTCCCGCCTTCTGTGAGGCAATGTTTCGGTAGAGGTGGCTGATAACGCCAAGGGGCAGGTTGTAGGCCTCAACCTTATTTTCCACGGCCAGTTTCTGGATTCGGGGAGCGAGCGCCCAGTGCCCCCCGATAATACGCCGCAGCAACCCTTCGTGGGCCAGGTGGTTTAGCCCCTTATTGGAGTCGTTGCCAGGACCCGTTGCCACCGCAAACAGGAGTGTGAGTTTCTCGGGTTTGCCGCTCGTAAGGAAACGCTGCTCGATAGCCAGGGCGATCTCCTCGCAAACCCCTATTCCAGCAAATCCGCCAAATACCACGGTGTCTCCGTCGAGGATGATAGAGACGGCTTCTTCGGCGGTTACAATTTTATTTTTCGCAGCGAACCCGGTTCTATACTGGCTTATGTCGGTGTAGCTCTTTTGCTGGTCGGAACTCTTCGGCTCTGTTTCCATAAAGAACTCTCCTTTTGCCTATTCCAGCACGGAAATGAGAAGAAATCAAAAACAGCGTCGAACATAGAGTCGGGAGGGCAGGGGAGGGAGCGCAGTCAGACAGCGCGTGCAACCAGTTTAGGCTGGCGAAGAACCTTGGTGCTCCTTTTTTTGCGCAAAACCCTGTATCCTGCAAATATAATTCCCCGGATTGAGACTAATGGGTTGTCAATCAGGGTGAGTCCTATATTATTAGCCTGTCACGGGTATGGCAAGGGAAAGGATCGTTCGTAAAAAAGGAATACCCGAGGCTCGTGATTTCAACCCTCTGCGAGACAAAACCATGGACGTCTCTGTAAACCCCGAGCTTCACCTGGCCAAAGATTTTGTGGAGTACACCGACCGAAATGTTTTCCTTACGGGTAAGGCGGGCACGGGCAAGACCACCTTTCTCCACAACCTCAAAAAGAGCACCCACAAACGAATGATCGTAGCCGCCCCAACGGGTGTGGCGGCCATAAACGCCGGCGGGGTCACTCTCCATTCGTTTTTTCAGTTGCCTTTCGGTCCCTGCGTGCCGGGCAGCGGGCCTTTAGGTGGCCCCAACCACTACAGGTTCAGCCGGGAGAAGACAAATGTTGTAAGAAACCTCGATCTCCTGGTGATTGACGAGATCAGCATGGTGCGGGCCGATTTATTGGACGGAGTCGACGGGGTCCTCAGGCGCTGCCGGCGAAGCGAGCTGCCCTTTGGCGGGGTCCAGCTCCTCATGATCGGAGATCTCCAGCAGTTGTCCCCGGTCGTTAAGGAAGATGAGCAGGCCGTCCTGGGGAAGTTCTATGATTCTTTTTACTTTTTCGGCTGCCGCGCACTTAGCCTCGAAGAGCTTGTGGTGATCGAGCTAAAACACATATACCGCCAGTCCGACACTCGCTTTATAGAGCTGTTGAACCGGGTGCGCGATAATCGACTAGATGAGGCCGTGCTGCAAAAACTTAACAGCCGCTACCGGGTGGACTTTGCGCCCGAGGATCACGAGGGTTGCATAACTCTTAGTACTCACAACAGAAGCGCAGATGCCATAAACGCATCAAAACTCAAAAGTTTGCCGGATAAAGCTCATGTATTCCCTGCGACAATCGAGGGGGATTTTCCGGAATACTCGTATCCGACCTTGAACTCGCTAACCCTTAAAAAGGGCGCCCAGGTGATGTTTGTAAAAAACGATCCTTCGCCCGAAAAACTCTATTTCAACGGTAAGATCGGAAAGATCACCCGGATAGGGGAGGGGAGGGTTTCCGTCAAATGCCCCGGCGAGGACCGGGAGATCACCGCGGAGCCGGCCAACTGGGAAAACATCAAATATCGGGTCGAGCCCGCCACCGGGGAAATCACCCGGGAAAAGGTCGGAAGCTTTGAACAGCTCCCCCTGAAGCCCGCCTGGGCAATCACCATCCACAAAAGCCAGGGGCTTACCTTTGAGCGGGCCGTAATCGACGCCGGGGCAGCTTTTGCCCACGGCCAGGTCTACGTTGCCCTTAGTCGCTGCAAAACCTTCGAAGGGCTGGTGTTGAGCTCTCCCATTCCAGCTCATGCGGTAAAGACCGACCAGGCCGTGTCCCTTTTTATCGACAAGACTTCCGGTGACCCGCCTTCCATGGAAAAGCTCGCAACCGCCAAAGTCTTTTATCAACAACGGTTGCTCGCCGAATGCTTTGACTTTTCGCGCCTTCGCGGGTTACTCGGCCGTTTTCTCCAGGCTATTGGCTCCCATTCGGGCTCGCTCAGGATTACGGGCGCAGGTGACCTGCAGGAACGAAAAGAGAGGGCGGAGGCGCAGGTCTTTGTGGTAAGCGAAAAGTTCAAACGCCAGCTTGGCGGGCTCTTTGCCGAAGACAAGCTGCCTGAAGCCGACCCGGCCGTAGTGGAGCGCGTGAGCAAGGCAGGGGTCTACTTTGAGGAAAAACTCGAATCGATTCTTGGCGACTTTCTCACAACCCTGCGCATGGAAACCGACAATAAGGAGATCGCAAAGATCGTAAAGGATGGACTCGACCGGCTTAAAAAAGAGACTGCGCTAAAGCTTGCGGCGGTCTCAAGTTGTAAGTCCGGTTTTTCTCCTTCAGCCTACCTGCGCGCCCTGTCCTTGGCCCAAATGGAATGTGGAGCCGAGAGGGAAAAAAAGGGTAAAACCACGGTCGAGCATGGCGCCTCCGACGTCGAACACCCGGAACTCTTTACCACGCTAAAGGACTGGCGTGCCGCAAGGGCCGCCGAAGCCGGGGTCCCCCATTACCAGATTTTGCACCAGAGCGTATTGATCGAGCTCGCGGTTCTCTTGCCGGCCACCCCCGGGGAGCTAAAGCGCATCCGGGGGATAGGCAAGCGCCTCTTTGAAAAATATGGGAAAGACCTCCTGGAGCTGGTTTCTTCCTACCGGCAAAACCACGAAATAGCGGCGCCCCCCCGGGCTTTTGCCCTGCCTGCTCCCAAGCCTGCGCCCATAGAGAGCCGGCAGCTTACCTGCGAATTGTTCGATAAGGGGCTGAGCGTCGATCAGGTGGCCCGGGAGAGGGGCCTTGCGCCTTCGACCATAGAAGCGCACCTGGCCTCATTAGTGGAAGCCGGCCGGATAGACATCGGAAGGCTTCTTTCCGAGGAGAAACTAAAGGCCATCGATTCGCAGCTAATGGAGAGAAAAGACAGGCCGCTTGGCGAGATAAAGCAGGCCCTGGGCGAGAACTATTCCTACGGGGAAATCCGGCTGGTTCAGGCCCATCGAAAACATCTGGCCTGCGGCCCTGTGGCCTGAAGAGTCGGCCTATAAGGAGTTTGAAGCGCCGGCGCCCAAGGCTGCGGTCGCGGTCGCGGGCTGCAAAAGCCTGCGACCGGTAACCCGTGGGGGTGCGGCGGGGGGCACAGCTCCCACAGTTCCCCGCAGTTTTTGTCCTTTGCCTCTCTCATTTGTCTCCGCGCAACACCCGCTTAAGGATTTTACCGGTTGCGCTCTTGGGCAACTGATCGGTTATAAACACCTTCTTGGGCGCCTTGTATGCGGCCATATTCGCCCTGCAAAACTCGATTATCTCCTTTTCGCCAACCTGTTTTCCTTCCTTTACGACGATGCTGGCATGGACGGTTTCGCCCCGCACCGGATCGGCCACTCCATAGACTGCCGCCTCCTGTACCGCCGGGTGCTGGTAGAGCACCTGTTCGACTTCATTGGGATAGACATTGAACCCTGCCGCGTTGATCATGTCCTTTACGCGATCTGTAATAAAGAAATATCCCTCCTCATCCATCATCCCGACGTCGCCGGTGCGAAGCCAGCCATTCTGGATCGCTTTCTGCGTGGCCTCGGGGTTGCCCCAATAGCCCTTCATGACGTTTGGTCCCCGTATGAGTATTTCGCCAACTTCTCCGGGAGCGAGTCGATTGCCATCCAGGTCGCAGATCCGCACATCCACGTTTTCGATAGGTCTTCCTATGCTGCCGTGTTTATGACGGTAGTTGTGGTTGTAAGTCGCAAAAGGGGAGCTCTCGGTAAGACCATATCCCTCGTAGGTCGCCATGCCGTATTTTTCCCGCCACTGGAGCGCGGTTTCCCTCGGCATCGTCGCGGCTGCCGTAAAGCAGTACCGCAGGCTGGAAATATCGTAGCCGGAAGTGTCCATATTGAGGAAATTGATATAAATCGTAGGTACGGCAAAAAACATCGTCACCCGGTGGGCTTCGATTGCATGGAGCACCGGTTCGGGTTCAAATCTTCTGTGCAAGACGAGCGCGGCGCATTTGGAGTAAGCGCCGTTCATGATGTAATTTTGGCCAAATACGTGAAAAAGAGGCAGGAAAAGCTGAAGCCGGTCTTCTGGAACCATGCCGGAGTGGTTGGCCGCAGAATTGGAATTGGAAATTATATTTCGGTGCGTTAGCACAGCACCCTTGGGAAATCCCGTCGTGCCGGAAGTGTAGAGGATTACGGCCGGGTCGTCGGGGTCCATGTCGACCATTTGAAAATCCGTGCTCCCCTTGGCCATTAGTTGGTTTAAGTCCAGATCGTTTTCCGCATCTCCTTCCGCGATGATCAAATTTTCAACCGTCGGCAATTCCAGTCTCGGGATTTCGCCGCGCAGGTCGCAAGCGGTAAAGAGGACCTTGCAGCCCGAGTCGTTTACGATGTACTTTACTTCCCGTGCCTTTGAGGCCGAGCTGATCGATACGGCGATGCCCCCAAGCTTTTCCACCGCATAGTAGGCGATTACAAAGGCTGGAATGTTTGGCAAAAAAAGGCCCACCCGGTCGCCCTTTTGTACGCCAAGAGCTCTTAGGGCGTTTGCGGCGCGGTTAACCTGGTCGTTTAGCTCCGAAAATGTGTAGCTCGTGCCTTCGAAAATCAGCGCCGCTTTGTCAGGAAAAAATAAGCTTGCTCCGGTTATATTATTGGCGATGTTCACTTTAGACTCCACAGGTTTAATGTTGCGGTTTGTAAGTAAGCTCGCCCCCGCCGGCGTAAAAAAGACTGCCGATAGATGGCCCGGTGCGTTCCTGCAGCCTTTTTTCACCCCGTGCGGGGGCAATCGCCTCCATCCGGTTGAAATATTTTAAATATCTACCATAGATGACAAATAAGTTAAAAAAGTTCTCGGATAAGGATAACCGGCGAACCGGAGAGGAACCCGATCTTCCTGAACTGCGCGTTTTTAGTCCGCATCGACCGTGAGAACCTGAATTTACGATAATAAGAAATGGTAAACGGGTCGATTTTGGAATGAGCACGGATCGTGCCGGGCCAAAATCTTAGTCCGAAAGCCAAACCGCGCCCGTTGCACAGCGGTCAAGTTGTCACAGGCGACAAATTAGTTGCTAAATCCGTCACATCTGAGATAAACGGTCAAATATGGCAACTACGGCAAAACCACCCATCGATCAAAACGATTTTTTCCGCGAGGTCAGTATCCGGATCTGCGGCAGTCTGGAAATCGATAAGGCCCTCTGGAGCTGTTTTCTTTTTGTCCGCGAGGTCATGCCCTTAGACGAAATGTATATGGCGGTCTACGATCCAAGGCTTGGCTCCATGAAAATCGTAGCGGTTGCAGATGCCAAAGGGGGAAGGAATTGCTCCCATGATACGCTGCTTCCCCCTGTTTTACGGCTCGAACTGGAGGGCGCCCGCTGGTATCCAAGAGTTAGAAACGTCGATACGAATAATGATCCCATCTGCAATCATGTCGCCCGCAGCAGGGGCTGGAACATGTCTTCGCTTCTGGTTAACCGGCTCCTTTTGGAAGATAAATACGTGGGCGCTTTCGTGGCCAGGGCCGAAGGCAAAAAACGATATAGCGAAAATCATTGCGCATTATGGGGCTCGGTAAATGAGACGGCCGCCATTGCGCTTGCCAATCATCAAAAATACCGGGAACTCTCAACGCTAAAGGATGTGCTGGCCGATGAAAAGTACTACCTGCAAAACGAACTGAAAAAATTTCGCCGCCAGGAAGTCGTGGGGGCAGACCTTGGCCTTCGAGCGATAATGGAAAGGGTGCGAATGGTCGCCCCTTACACCAGTCCGGTTCTAATCTCGGGGGAAACGGGAACCGGCAAGGAATTCATCGCTAATGCCATCCATGATCTTTCGCCGCGAAGCGGCGAGCCTTTAATTAAACTCAATTGCGGCGCAATACCCGAGAGCCTTATCGATTCCGAGCTTTTCGGCCACGAGAAGGGGGCTTTTACGGGAGCATGCACCACAAAGAGGGGGCGCTTCGAGCGCGCGCAGGGGGGGACGATTTTTCTAGACGAGGTCTCGGAATTACCCCCTGCCGCACAGGTGAGGTTCCTTCGCGTTTTGCAGGAAAAGGAGTTCGAGCGGGTTGGCGGAACGGTCACCATAAAGGGGGATGTCCGCGTGATATCGGCTACCAATTGCAATCTAAACGATCTCGTGGCAAAAGGGAAATTCCGGGAAGACCTCTATTTTCGTCTGAACGTATTTCCCGTTTGTCTGCCTCCGCTTCGAGAGCGCATGGACGACTTGCCTGTTTTGCTCGATCACTTCATCGAAAAAAAGTGCCGTGAGATGGGATTGCGACATTCGCCCCGGCTGGGGGCCGGCATGATAGATCGTTTGATGGGCCATGATTGGCCGGGAAACGTAAGAGAGCTCGAAAACGCCGTGGAAAGAGCCATAATCCTGGCCAAAGGCGAGGACCTGGTCTTTTACGATATCGCGGTTCGAGGTTCCTTGAGCTGCGGGGCCCGTGCAGAAGAAATAGAGGGCGAGCCCCTGGGACTTTCTGAAATCGAGGCGGCCCACATAGTAAAGGTTCTCGATAAGTGCGGGGGCAGGGTGAGCGGCAAGGGGGGAGCAGCCGAGCTCCTTGGCGTAAACTCCGGAACGCTGAGGCACAGGATGAGGAAGTTGGCCATAGCCTTTGGCAGAAATTATAATACAAACCCCTCGGATTTCCAGGTTGCAAAACTCCGGCGCGCCACCCAGCCGCCGGAATGAGTCGCTCGCAACGCGCCGGTCTGTCCTTTCAGGTGGCCCGCCCCCCGGGCAAAGGGTCGAAAAAAAACGCCCTCCCCGCTCTGCGGGAAGGGCGTTTTTGCCCCCTGTAAATCGCTATCTTACCACACTGCGCCCATCACCCGGGGGGTGTGCAAAGGGCTTTCGTTTGCCGGGCAAGCGACCGGGCTAACGTTTACGTATCCGGTGTAGGCGGGAGCAGAGACGCACGCATAGTTTGCGCCTGCCGGACCGGCTGCGGTGTTTTCACTGGCCGTCACGCTGTAGCCCGCACCTGCGGAGTTCGCCAGATAGACTGTCCCGTTCGTATTGCCGGGGGAGACCACAGGAGCCGAGTAAGCGCAGGGAGCTAGAGCTATCGCCATTGCCATTGTCATGAGAATTGCCAGAAGCGGTTTCATTTTTTGTCTCCTTTTGTTGGAATATTTTTACCGTTGCATGTGTGTAAAGCAACTATGATGCCACGTGGCAGCTATTGGGATAAGGGATTTATTATTCAGAAATTACAAGCTGATAGATACGCTCTTTTTTAAAAAAAGACCCGCGCCTCCTTTGGCCCGTTTCCCGGTTCGAAGGAATAATTCCTGTTTGGCAGGAAATTTATTGTCTAGCGGGAAGCTTTCTCCGGCTCCCAGGGGATGGGTTTTTCCTTGGGCGAAAGGGAATCTATCTCGCTAGAGAGGTTGGGCGTTTGCCGCGGCCCCCCCCCGAAAGCTTACAATTACCCACACATACGCCTACTTACCCCTTACCGGAGATTCGCCGGGGGCTTGGCTCGATCGCCCCCCTTTGCAAAAAAGGGGGGTTGGGGGGATTTCAAGTCTGCTCGTACAGCACGGAGTAAACTCCGTCCCTGTTCTTAAGGCTATCGAGGTCGAAAAACCTGAGTACTGAATAACCCAAAATCTTTTACTCTGCCGATAGAAAACCCGATCATTGAGTTGTTTTCGCCTAGCTAAATCGTCGCTCGTTTTTGACCGGATCCTTGCCCCCCGAACTGAAGTGTATTGGACAGTCGTTTCGTTTTTTCCGGCGCCGGCAGAGTAAATCCCCCCAAGGGGGGCGATCGAGCCAAGCCCCTCCAGGCGCGAGTCATTGCAAAAGGAGGTAGGTGGGCGCATGAGTGGGTAATTGTAAACCCCGAAAGGGGGGATTACTACGTCAACGGCCAACGCAATCCGGTATAAGCCCGCGAGGCGGCGGCGGAAAAGGGGTAAGCTTTTTTTAGTCTGCCGGACAAGTTTTCAGGGGGGAGGCTATCTCGAAATCTTATGTTTTTGGAGCAGGGCATAAAGACGGGACTGAGACACGCCCGAGATGCGGCATGCCTCCTTGATGTCCCCCTCGCAAAGGCCGATCAGCTCGGTTAGATAATTTTTTTCCGCCTGGATGGAGGCCGCTTCCCGAAACTCTTGAAGGCTTGGCAGCGCCTGGTGCGCCTGCCGGTTCAAACCTTCGTCTAAAACCACTTTGTGATTTACCGAGGCCCTGGCCCTTTGCACCCGTATATCGACCGGGAGGTGTTTGGGAAAAAGTGTGGATTCAAATCTGGCCGCGGCAAGAGCTCGGTCCAGGGTGTTCACCAGTTCTCGTATGTTTCCCGGCCACTGATGGGCCTTAAGTATCTCGAGAAATTCCGGGGAAAACCCCTTGGGAGTTAACCCGTACTTTTCGCAAAACCGGTCGATGTGGTGCCGGGCAAGCTCCCGGATGTCCTCGGAGCGCTCTCGAAGCGGGGGCAGTTCGATCACAAAGGATTTTAGCCGGAAGAGGAGATCGTCTCGGAAATGGCCTTCCTGCGCCATCTTATCCATATTCCGATTGGTTGCCGCAACAAGCCTGAAATCGCTTCCAAGTTCCTTTTTGCTTCCAACGGGGCGAAACCGGTGTTCCTGAAGGACGCGCAGGAAAGATTTCTGAGTCCCGGGGGGGAGCTCGCCCACCTCGTCTAGAAAAAGCGTTCCAAGGCCGGCTTGCCCGACCAGCCCCTCACTGGCTTTTTCCGCCCCCGTATATGCCCCCTTTTCATGGCCGAAAAGTACGCTTTCCACCAGGGTTTCGGGAAGCGCCGCGCAATCGACTACGACAAATGGCCCCTTTGCCCGCGAGCTGTTAGAATGAATGGCGCGGGCGAAAAGTTCCTTGCCGGTCCCGGTCTCCCCGGTTATCAGCACGCTGGTTTCGCTTGCCGCCGCCTGTGCCAGAAAATCCAGGCAATCCATGAGCTTGCTGCTAGATCCGATTATCCCGCCGCGCTTTAGCGCAACAATACTTTTTGCGCCTTCCCGCGCACTCTGTTTTTGCTTCCGATACTCCAGGGCCCGCAGCAGCGGAAGACTCATCTCCCTTGTCGAGCACCCCTTTTCGATGTAGTCCCACGCGCCGCTTTTTATCGCGATTTCGGCCCCGTCCGCATCGCCAAAGCCCGTGATGATGATAACCTCAGGAGATGAGGGGGAGCTCTGAATGCGGGGCAATGCCTCCAGGCCGTTTCCATCCGGCATGCGCACATCGAGGAACACCACGTCGATATGTCCCGAGCGCACCTCTTCGAGGCCCCCGGAGATGCTGTTTGCGCAAACCGGCGTGTGCCCCAGGCGGCCGACCATGCGCGAAAGCGCATAGCACATCTCCTCATCGTCATCGATTATCAGAACGCCGGCCACTAGTTGCTTGCCTCAAAACATCTTTGGTCAAAAATTTTCCGTATGGCTCCGGCCATCTCGGCGCTTCGAAGGGGCTTCATCCATACCTCCCGTATGCCCGCAAGTTCGGCGTCGCGGGTGGCTACCCCTTCGGCCGAATCCGCGCTAAATCCGGTGCAAAGGACAATGGGAATCCCGGGGCGGATGCGAAGCGCTTCCCGGGCAAATTCCATGCCCGTCATACGGGGCATGCTCTGATCGGTAATGATCAGGTCGAACTGTTCGGCTCGGGCGCCAAAGGCCTTTAAAGCCTCCAGGCTGTCCTGGAACGCTTCGCATTGGTAGCCCAGCCGCTTTAGCATCTTTTCGCCCGCGTAGACAAGGTCTTCTTCGTCATCGACAAAGAGGATTCGCTCGCTCCCCCCGCATGCTACCGGGCCCTTTGGCGCTTCGCCGTAATCCTTCGAGGGTTTTACCCCCGGCAAAAATACCTCGAAAGTCGTTCCCTTTCCCGGTTCGCTTGTGACGGTGATATCTCCTCCATGGCTCATCACAATCCCATGAGCAACCGATAGCCCGAGCCCGGAGCCTTCGCCCCGTTTCTTGGTCGTGAAAAAGGGGTCGAAAATCCTCTCGATGGTGTTTTGATCCATTCCGTGTCCCGTATCGCTTACCGCAAGCCTTACCCGATACGGCGTATCGACGCCCCGGGGCGGCCTCGCACTCAAATCCTGCGCCACCTCTTCGAGAAGAGAGCAAGACCCGGGAGAAAGCGGCTGGATGCAATGGGCGGTCCTTGCGGGTTCTACTCTCACCCGGGAAAGGCTTACCTCCAGTATCCCGCCGTTTTCCCGCATCGCATGGGCCGCATTGGTGCATAGATTCATAACCACCTGGATAATCTGGGTGGAATCGGCCAGGATCATGTCCGAGCCGGCGGAAATGTTTTGTTTTATCTCAATATTTGCAGAAAGAGACGCCCGAAGGAATTTTAGAAAATCTTTTACCAGCGGTTGGATTTGGACCGGGCGCCGCTCCTGTTCGCTGTGGCGGCTAAAGGTGAGGATGCGCTTTATCAATTGTTTGCCCCGGTCTCCGGCTTTTAGCACGCGGGCAAGGTCCTCGCGCGCCTCGCTTGCCTCGGGCGCATCCTCCATGGCAAATTCCGCGCAGGATATTATCGCCCCGAGAATATTGTTAAAATCGTGGGCTATGCCTCCGGCCAGGGTCCCGAGAGCTTCCATCTTCTGCGCCTGCCGCAGTTGCTTTTCAAGACGGTCCTCCGAAGAGACATCCCGGCAGACAAAGATATAGTTTGTCGTGTCGCCGGCATCGTTTCGCATGGGAGACACCCGGGCGTCGATTTCCAAAATCCGCTCGGTTCCACCCTCCGAAGCCCTAAGGCGCCCGTTCCACGACCCGCCCCGAGCCATGGCCTGCGCCATCGCCTCGAAAAGCCGCCCTTTGGGGCCGTCCCTGCCAAGATCGGCTATGTTTTTTCCGCTCGCCCATTCGCGCTCGCAACCACTTAGCCTTTCAAGCGATAAGTTGATGTATTGCACAACTCCCTGGTCATCGAAGATCGCTATGCCCTCTTCGAGTTGTTCGCACGCGGTGGCAAGGAGATTGCGTTCCTTCTCCTCGCGCTCGCGCCTGGCTTTTAGCCTCAGAGCCCTTAGGCCGTAGGAGAGATCTTCTGCCAATTCCTTTAAAAGACCGAGTTCCTCGGTATCGAAGGCGTCAGGTTCCTCCGCGTAAATTCCAACCGTTCCAAAAGATCGCTTTTCGTCCAGGAGAGGAAGAGATACCGTGGAGGCGAAATTGCGCCTGAGGGCTTCCTCGCGCCAGCAGGTACACCCCGGGTGCTCCATGATATTCTGGATAACGGTGGGGGTTCCGGAGCGAAGAGCCATTGCGGTGGGGCCGCATGTCCTTTCGGCATCCGGCCACATCGAATCGAGCTTTTCGAGATATCCATTCTCTACGCCCCACTGCGCCGCGGGATGGACGAACCTTTGCTCGCTGTGTTCGCTTTGTTCGGTAAGGCCTACCCACGCAAAGCGGTAGCCGCCCGTTTCAACGATCGTGCGGCATATTTGCCGCATCAAGGCGCTCTCGGACTCCGCGCGAACAAGAGAGCGGTGGCAATCCCTAAGGGTTTCGAGCGCGCGGCTTACCCTTTGAAAAGAACACCGTGCTGTCTGTGCGGACTCATTTTCCACGGCATACCCCCCCCCCGCTTAAAAATAGAATGGCTGTAAGCCTTCATTAAGAGTTCTTGTAATCGCTCACCACGAAGAGCACGAGAAGAGCGCGAAGGACAAAAATGGGGCTTGGTGGTGAACGCCAGGGTTTGGGCCGGCCAACCCTTATTGAAAATATAAGAGCATATCCCATGCCAACACGTCCGAGTTTTTCCGGGATAAAAAATCGGACCCTGCCAAAAGGAAAAAGAGGGCGTTTTCGACCCGAGACAATCGGTATCGGGATGGTCGCAAAAAGCTCGATAAAGGATTTACAATCTGCCCGTGGCCTGCTCGATGGCGTTCTTTAATGCGGTCATGTCGCTTTGCACCCGGGAGGTGAAAGTTTTGTCATAAATCTTTGAAAGATTTTCCTGGAGGTTACAGAGCGAGCCTTTGGCCGCCGCCCGCATCAAATGGAGCGAAACCTCAACGTCGCAGCGGCAGTTGGGACTACCCCGATTGAAAACATCTCCCGCAAGGTCTGCGATCTTTGCCAGGGTGCGAAGGGTTTCCAGAGGGATAAGGGAGGCCTGCTTCATGGCGGCCTCAATTGCCGGGCTTCGCGCTTCGTTCGCCCGGTCCAAATGAATAGCGGCCAAAACTTTATCGTAGGCCAGGGCATCCTGCTCCGCCAGTGCGAGGGCGCCCGCGAGCAGCCCCTCAAGGGATGCCTTAAGCTCCTGCGGGGCATCCCGGCCATCGCTTTTCTTTTCCCCGCCCGCAGGCGCAAGGCGTGCGGCCATGAGGCAAAGGGCAGCGCACAGGCTGCAAACCAGGGCGCACACGGAGCCCCCTCCGGGAGTAGCCGTCGAGGCGGCCACCCTTTGCACGTATTCGGTTACCGATAAGCCGGTGAGTCCCATGTGTGTTTTCGCTCGTCGATCGGGGCCGGGGGGGGAAAGTCGGTGTTGCCCCCTCCCCGGGAACAGGTTGTCCAAAATACGTTTTACCTAGGGCAGGCGCATGCCAGATGTTCCCAGGCCGTAGGAATTCGTGTAGTCACCGAAAGCCTGCATGATCTTTCGCACGCGCTCGCCGACTCGGCCGTTTCCAACCTGGAGCTCGCCAATCCTTACAACCGGCATCACCTCCTTATTGGAAGCAGTGATGAAGGCCTCCTGCATAAGGGGGGCTTCAGACATCCGCACATCCCTTGTTTCCACCTCATAGAACTCTTTCGCAAGCCGGGTCACAACTCCTCGCGTGACGCCCGGCAATACGTCCTGGCGAGGCGTTACCAGTCGGTCTGCGATAAAGCAGAAAAAATTGGTGGTCGTACCCTCAAGGATCCGGTTATCCCGGTCCACGTACAACGCCTCGATCGCCCCCTGCCTTTTGGCCGCCTGCGTGGCAAGAACCGCCGAAAGATAGCAGGTGCTCTTGGCCTCGGGCAAAAACCTCGCCGCGTCAACGGTTATGACTTTAGCGCCCTCGGTGTACAAGTGGTGCGGAAGGTCGGTTTTTTGTGCCGCCATCACCATGAGAATCCCCCGGCCCTCCGGGTTTAGACCATCGGAGCTGATTCCGCCGGTATAGACGATGCGGATGGCCGATTCGGTGTGGTGCGGATTTTTTGAGACCGTTTCCAAAACGATTTCGCAGATTTGCGAATCGGCGTGGGGGATGGTTAGGCCGATGTGTTCCGCGGAGTTCTTTAGCCTCCGTACGTGCTCTTCCAGGTGGAAGGGGCGCTTGTGGTAGGTAATGAGAAAATCGAATACCCCGAAGCCCCGCAGCACAATGATGTCTTTTACGCTGACAAAAGAATTGTCATCTCTTACAAATTGTCCATCGATATAGTAGGTGTCCATGCTGGTGCGTCATCCGGTCGGCAGGTTTGGATGTTTACTAGTCGTTTTGCGCCATGTATCGCGAACCCGTTAGCAAAAATACGAGGGTTTTCCCGTAGCCCGGGGCCGCCGGCCATGACCGCGAAAAGCGACGGTGGACGAATCACTAAGAATTAAACATATCACGAACGGTCCGCTATCTCCAATAGTGAATGGAAGCTCTTGGGGCGCAAGGAAAAAGGGGGGAGCTCCTGCCGAGCCGGGCAGTAATGTAGGCGCAATATACGGTTATCTCCTACTACCTATTTATCCTGAGATCCCCTATTGTTAGGAGCAGCAAAGAAGCAGCCTTGGTAAGGCGCAAAGGGGGGAGCCGGTTGTCTTTCCCCGGGCCGCCATCGATTTTGCGACTCTCATGGAAGGTTTCTCACTATGGCCAGGATCCTTTTAGTCGACGATGATAAAGAGCTTCTGTTTCTCATTAGCGAATACTTAAACGCCTACGGCTTTCAATCCGAGCTGGCCGAAAATGCCACCGAGGCCAGGCAGCGGCTGGAAAAAACGCCATTTGACGCGGTCCTCTCGGACTTTAATATGCCCGGGGAATCGGGACTTGACCTCCTTGGACACGTCTGCTCCCGCTATCCCGGTCTCCCATTTATCATGATGAGCGGATCGGGATTTCCCTCCCTCAAAAACGAAGCAATGGAGATGGGCGGCGCCCAATTCATTCCCAAACCGTTCGAATTTAAACAGATGGTTACCCTTCTCGAAAAAACACTGGGTTGACCCTTGGCCAAAACGACCCCCCGGATTGGAGTGTTACCCGGCGCCATCGCCCCTGGAGCGTGTGGCGCTCCCCGGCTTATCCCTCTACTTTTGAGGTTCGTATTCGATACGTCCCCCTCTTGACACAATCCCCAACAAAATAGTTGCACAAACGGTGCAAAAAATGCATACGATTGCCTGCGATTACCCGAAAGGCAAAATCGGGGCCTGTTTGTATCCATTTGACGGTTGTAAGGGATAGAAGCTATTATGTAGCTATTGTCCTTGAAAAATTGTGGTTTTTTCTATAGAACGGATTGTGGAATGGAGACTGCCCCTGTATTGCAAAGATAAATACCCCAGAAGGAGGAAAAGCCGTGAATGTGGCAGTACTGTTGAAACAAACTCCGGATACGGAATCGGTTATCCGCATCGCCAGTGACGGTAAGTCTGTTGCTACCGACGATCTCAAGTGGATCGTCAACCCCTATGACGAATTCGCCGTGGAGGCGGCCCTTCGGTTGAAGGAAAAACACGGAGGGACCGTTACGATCATTAGTTGGGGCCCGCAAAGGGTGGTGGAATCGGTTCGCACGGCGCTGGCCATGGGCGCGGATTCGGCCGTTCTAATCGACGATCCGGCGCTTGAGGCAAGCGACGGCCTCGGCGTGGCGACGGCCCTGGCGGCTGCGGTAAAACAGATCAACCCCGACCTGGTCCTGTGTGGTTCGCGCGCCGTGGACTACGATCAGGCCCAACGGGGCCCGATGGTCGCCGAATTTTTGGGATGGCCCCATCTGGCGTTGGCCGTTTCCATAGATTCCGACGGACAGACGGTAACGATTGAGCGCGCCATCGAGGGCGGAAAGGTTGTCCTGGAATCGAGCCTGCCCGCGTTGGTCACCTTCGGGGGCTCGCACGCCGTTTGGAACCCCCGGTACGCCTCTTTGCCCGGCATCATGAAGGCCAAGAAAAAGCCTTTGGCCGTAAAAAAACTCGCCGACCTTGGCGTGGATGCTTCCGAGGCAGGCGCTGCCAAGGTCCGGATGACGTCCCTGGAAATGCCCCTCCAAAGAGCGGCGGGCAAAGTCATCGACGGTGGACTGGATATGGCCGCAAAGGCAGTGGAACTGGTTCGGGCGTTGCATGAAGAAGCTAAAGTGATTTAGGCCAAGGAGAGCAAAAATGGGAAAGTGCGTGTGCATTATAGCCGAATTTCGCCACGGCGCCTTTCGGCGTGTGACCTATGAAGTGGCAAGCGAGGGAAAAAGGATTGCGGATGCATTGGGCATCGGCTTGTGGGCTGTTGCGGCGGGCTCGGGGGTTGCCGAAAAGGCCGCCGAACTGGGCCGCTATGGTGTTGAGAAGGTTTTGGTAATCGATGATCCGGCCCTGGAAAACTACCTGGCTGAAGCTTATGTGCCTGCGGTAGCCGACGCCGTTGCCAAGTGCGACCCGGCTGCGGTTATTTTGTCGGCCTCAGTGGATGGCAAAGACCTTGGCGCCCGCCTGGCAGCCCGGCTAAAGGCCGGACTCGCCCAGGACTGCACTCAGATCGTATGCGAAAACGGCAAGATTAAGGCCAAAAGGCCGATTTTTGCGGGCAAGTGCTTTGGCTGGTGTGAGTGGGCCGAAGGGGCGCTGCCGATTGTGTCGTGCCGTCCAAACGTCATGGACTGCCTGGCGCCCATGGAAGACAAAAAGGCGGAAGTCGAAAAGGTGCAGGTCTCGGTTGCAGACCTTCGCTCCAAGGTCAAGTCGATCGACCTGGACACGTCGGGAAAAGTCGAACTTACGGAAGCCGAAATCATCGTCTCGGGCGGACGAGGCATGAAGGGGCCGGAAAATTACGCCTTGCTGGAAGATATGGCGAAGGTTCTGGGCGCCGCCGTTGGAGCCTCCCGTGCCGCTGTGGACTCGGGATGGCGTCCCCATGCGGACCAGGTGGGCCAGACCGGAAAGGTCGTAAATCCAAATCTCTACATTGCCGTTGGAATTTCGGGCGCGATACAGCACCTTGCCGGAATGGGATCGTCCAAGTTTATCGTTGCGATAAACAAGGACGCCGAAGCGCCGATCTTTAGCAAGGCCGACTATGGCGTGGTAGAAGATCTTTTTACCTTCGTGCCTGCTCTTACCGAGGAAGTACGAAAGCTTAAGAGCTCCTGCTCGTAGGCCGGAGCGAGCGGCCAAAAATCCCCTCCTTCCCCCTTCTTATTCGATGGGGGAGGGGAGGGGTCTTGTCTCCTTGTACCAATCGATTTGTGTCTCTTGTAGATTACAGTTGACTGTCACCTATATTAGTCGCAATAGCAATGTCTTGGGCCTCTTCCATGTGACGGTTGTAGATTTTTCGACCGCTCCGATCATCTGCCCTGCTGGAACAATATTTGCTAGAATACCGATCGATGGCCTGCGCGTGAATCTTACTGTTGCAAACCTTGAGTAGAAGGAGAACAAGTGAAAAGGATCTTTAGAATCGCTCTGATTATGATGGCATTGTCCTTTGCATGGAGTTTGCCTTCGAACGCCGAGTCAAAGGTTTGCATCACGGTAAGGGGCGCCTATTCGATGTGGGGGCGGGTGCGAAGTATCGCAATGGTCTATAGTAAGGATCATCCGCAAGTCGAGGTGTCGGTATACAGCCACTCTGTGGTCGGCGAGGGAATCCGGATGCTAATAGACGGGAAAGCCGACGTGGCTATGGCCTCGCGACATATTACTCCCGGGGAGAGCCGGGAGGCAAAAGCCAAAGGGGTAAAGCTCGATCGGCACCTGATCGGATACGGAGCAATCGTTATTATAACCGATAAGCAAAACCCGGTGAGCGCTCTTTCGGTTGAGCAGGTAAAAATGATTATGACCGGTAAGATCCTCAACTGGAAGGAGCTCGGCGGCAAAGACCAGGCCATTACGGTTGTCAAGTGCAGCGAAAAACTCCATCCCGGAACGTCTTATTTCATTGAAAACAGCGTCCTGGGAGGAGTTCCGGTTGCCAGGGGGGCCGTAACCCTGCCCGATTTCCCGGGAGTGGTGCAAAAGGTCGGGGAGACCCGGGGCGCCATAGCTTTTGTAAGGTCGCGGGACCCCTTCCCCGGTTCCAATGCCAGGACAAGTATAGTCAAGATCAAAAAAGATGAACATTCGCCCTCCATCCATCCCACGAGGGCGACCATTTCCGATGGGACCTATCCGTTAAGACGTCCGTACTTTTTGTACACGACGGCCACTGCGGGAAAAGATGTTCGGGGCTTTGTCGATTTTGCGGTCACCCGGGGGTGGGGGCAGCCCGCCCTTACTCACGTGTGGCAGTGAAACGACCGCCTTCCCTCCGAAATCCGGTGGGCACAAGGGACATCTTGCGCCCACCGCGCCATAATGCGAAATGGAGATCAAAGCTTTCCCCAAAACTTTTGCGGACATATCGCCAGCGATGGTGCGAAGGGGTATAAATTGTTGAGCCAAAGGCTGCGCGACCCGCAAACCCGAGGGGGTGCGGGGGGGGCCACAGTCTCCCCCGCGCTTCTGTTTTTTGCCTCTACTTGGGCGGCCGGGAAAGCCGAAGCGGGGGCTGAAATTATTGCGGTTTTGCTCGGGTCGGGCGCCGGGCAATCTTTTGGGCGATAGTTCACCAGGAAGAACTGCCGTGGCTTTTTTTCCCGTCCTTTGGCACTTCCTTCATGCACTTCGTGTTCTTCGTGGTTGACCACTGCACTACTGCTCTGCAGGTTTGAACGGACCGCAGGGCTAAGATTCAACCACGAAGAACAGTAGAGTAGAGAGGGAGCCATAAGACGTTTAGGCCACACATCGCTTCCATTGTATCTGCCCTTTCGGGCGTCGTGGCAAAAGGCGTGCAGGCCGTGCTGCTTATGGAGCCCTCCCCCTCGTCGGACCGGACGTGCAGATTTCCCGCATCCGGCCCACCGACAGTCTCTTGCATGCGCAAGGAGTCGATGGCTTTGCCGACGCTACAGGTAGACCAACCCGTACCGTTTGAGCCCCGCATAAAGGGTTTCACCTTCGCGAAAGGGCTTGCTCTGCCTTTGGCTCCGATTCCGCAGGAAACGGCGGAATCGA
>JARLHO010000069.1 GCA_031292215.1 Syntrophobacteraceae bacterium
AGAATTCCCTCTTGCGTAAGCAAGACTGAAGGCCCCTCGTAGACAACGAGGTTGATAGGCCGGGTGTGAAAGGGCAGTAATGTCTTGAGCTAACCGGTACTAATAGGCCGTGCGGCTTGACCAATTTTTTTCAACCCAAAAGGGCAACGGGTCATTTTCAGGAAAAAAAAGTAGTTCGCAATCTTTACCCCTACTTCGGTTAGAAGACGCGTCATCCGTCTTGAGGCGGTGACAATGGCGAGGAGGCCACACCCGTTCCCATCCCGAACACGGTCGTTAAGCTCCTCTGCGCCGATGGTACTGCGCGGGCAAACTGCGTGGGAGAGTAGGACGCCGCCGCCTCAACTTAATATAGAGACCCCCTTTGGCTCACAAGGCCTTTGGGGGTTTTTTGCGTTTGGGGGCGAAACTATGTCAATCACCCCCCTTTTTTCCAAAGCTTACAATTACCCACACATGCGCCCACCTATCTGCTTAGCGCAGATGTGGCTGGAGGGGCTAGGCCCGATCGCCCCCCGTTTTTGCAAAGGGGGGTTGGGGGGATTTACTCTTCCGGCGCCGGAAAAAACGAAACAACTGTCCAATACACATCAGTTCGCGGGGCAAGGAGCCGGTCAATAACGAGCGACGATTTAGGCTAGGCGAAAAACTGTGAGCGCTGGCGTGAAATTGTAGTAAATACAAGGAAATGAAAATGCATCATTTCCCATCTCTTTTCCCGATCCGATGGAGACTCTGGATGAGGGATTTAATGCTTAAAAAGTGAAGAATAAGAAGGACTAAGAATATCTTTGAGGATGCTTTTTAAATAAGATACAGATGTCGGATTCTACATTTTAGCACCGCCCATTTTCATATAGTTTCAGGTCACCGGCGACAAAAACCCAATGATCGGGTTTTCTAACGGCAGAGTAAAAGATTTTGGGTTATTCAGTACTCAGGTTTTTCGAGATCAGAAAAAAAGAGGTAAGTGGGCGCATATTTTGGTGATCGTACGAAATGTAGTGCGCCCACCTATAGGTTAATTGATGGATGATAAATGGAGTCCTAAACTCGCACACCGCTACTCGTAATCGTAGAAACCCTTGCCAACCTTTTTGCCAAGCCGCCCTTCCTCTATTAATTTGTCTACGATCTTCGGGTGCTTGTAGCGCGGGTCGTTGAGGGTGGCCGTCAGTGTCTGCATCTTTGCGCGGTGTACGTCCAGGCCAATAAGGTCGAGGAGTTCCAAGGGCCCCATCGGGTGGTTGGCCCCAAGTTTTAGAGCCTTGTCGATGTCTGCCGGCTCGGCTACCCCGGAGTCTACAAGCCACGTGGCCTCATTTAGCAACTGCCCGAGCACTCGGCTGACAATGCCCGCGGGGGCTTCGTTTTTGCAAACGACCGGGTCCTTTCCTAGCAGTCTGGCCATCTCCACGGCGGCTTTTATGGTTTCGGGCGCCGTCTTCTTGCCAGGCATGATTTCGATTAGCTTCATTATCGTCGGCGGATTGAAAAAGTGCATCTGAACGACTTTTTCCGGGCGGCCGGTGGCCTCGGCAATCGCGCTTATCGGCAGTGAAGTGGTGTTGGTGGCAAAAATCACATCGGGCCGCGCCAAAGCGTCGAGTTGCGAGAACACCTTTGTCTTGATCTCGATCTGCTCGAGAACGGACTCGATTACAAAGTCGCACTCTTTGGCCGGCGTGAGATCGCCCGCAAGGGCAATCCGGGAGAGAATGGCGGCCATATCGGCAGCGGCCATTTTGCCTTGATCCACTCTTTTCTGGAGCCCTTTTTCCATGCGGGCTTTGGCATTGGTGCAATAATCGAGGCTTATATCGCTTAGCACCACTTCGAAGCCCTGCTGGGCGCATAATTGGGCGATCCCTGCCCCCATGTTCCCAGCGCCAACGACAAGAATTTTCTTAACGGTCATCGTTTCCTCCTTGATTGGAATAGCTCAGTCAGGCGCCCCACAGGTGCGAAACAAAAATCGATCTGGTGGAATGTAAACCCAAGTGAGCAAAAGAATTGAATAATGGGGTTCCCGGAGAAGAGAATACCCTATTCTTATCGCGCGTCCAATGATAAATTAAGCGCGGGGAAATTGAGGCTTGGATACCCGGGGGCAATTTAGTTGACAATGTCGGACCGGTTGTCTAAGGTGCGCTGTGCGAAAAGCAGCCTTGGTGGGACTGGATCTGCCGGGTTGATGTCTGGAAATATACGGAGGTAAATTGGAATGGGTATGGGTGCTGTGAAATTGACGATCGACGGCATTGAGGTCTTTGCGCAGAAGGGCAGCACGGTGCTTCAGGCCGCAAAGGATGCCGGAATAACTATTCCGACGCTGTGCTATCATGACCGGATGAAGCCGATCGGCTCCTGCGGGATGTGCGTTGTCGAAATCGATGGGGCTTGCGATCCGGTTGCTTCCTGCAACACGCCCGTCGAAGATGGAATGTCGGTTATCACCCGTTCAGACAAACTCTTGCGTGTGCGGCAGGATGCGTTGAGGGCGCTACTCGTTCACCATCCGCTGGACTGCCCGATCTGTGACAAGGCAGGCGAGTGCAAACTCCAGGACCTTGTCTACGAGCATGGCATCACTCATGTCGATATGCAGCCGCCCACATCGAAATTTACATCCAAGTACAGCACGACATTCATTCGGTCCTGGCCCGAGCGCTGCGTTTTGTGTACGCGTTGCGTATCGGCCTGTAACGAGATCCAGGGTATCGGCGCACTCGAAGTGGTGGAGGGCCCCCGGGGCCGGCTGATTTCTTATAACCAGGACAAATGCGTTTCCTGCGGCGAATGTATCCAGGTATGTCCGGTGGGCGCTATCCTGGAGAAAAAGGCCGAGCTTCGATGGCGTCCCTGGGAGGTGGAAAAGGTCCGTACCACCTGCCCGTACTGCGGCGTCGGGTGCCAGTTGCTGCTCCACGTAAAAAATGGCCGGATTGTCAAAGTATCCGGTGTCGAAGACGGCGCACCCAATAAGGGGCGGCTGTGCGTTAAGGGAAGATTCGGCTTTGATTTCATCTACTCCCAAG
Source organism: Syntrophobacteraceae bacterium (assembly GCA_031292215.1). Taxonomy (GTDB): domain Bacteria; phylum Desulfobacterota; class Syntrophobacteria; order Syntrophobacterales; family Syntrophobacteraceae; genus SbD1. Next base: position 3,039 of record JARLHO010000069.1, read on the forward strand.
AGCGCCTCAAGACCCCGCTTATCAGGGAAAACGGAGAATTCAGGGAAGCGAGCTGGGATGAGGCTCTAGACCTTGTGGCCAATAAGTTTAAGCAGATCATCTCCGAAAGCGGCCCGGACGCCATAGCGGGCGTTAGTTGCGCCCGAAGTGTCAATGAAGATTCCTACCAGATGATGAAGCTTTTTCGCGGGGTGCTCGGAACCAACAACATCGATCACTGCGCGCGCACTTGACACGCGCCTACGGTCGCCGGACTGGCGACCACGTTTGGTTCAGGTGCAATGACGAATTCGTTTGGCGAATTCTACAAAGCGAAAATGTTCATGGTGATCGGCTCCAATATGGCCGAGGCCCACCCGGTCGCCTCATCCTTTTTACGAAACGCCGTGGCAAACGGGGCGCAACTGATCGTTGTCGATCCCAGAAAACAGAGGCTGTGCGATATTGCGACAATGCACCTGCCGCTGAAGGTGGGAAGCGACATAGCCTTGCTTAACGCCCTCATGCACGTTTTGATCGCAGAAGACCTCTACGACAAGCGTTTCGTGGAATCGTGCACGGAGGGCTTCGATGCGCTAAAGGAAAAGGTATCGAGCTACACGCCCGAGTATGCCGCACCTATTTGCGGCATCGACGCCGATCTTATCCGGGAGACCGCTCGGCGGCTGGCTGCGGCAAAGCCCGTAATGCTCTGCTACACCCTCGGGATAACCGAGCACACCTGCGGCACGAATAACGTCAAAAGCGTTGCCAACCTCCAGATGCTCCTTGGAAACATGGGGATGGAATGCGCGGGGGTAAACCCGCTGCGGGGACAAAACAATGTCCAGGGCGCATGCGATATGGGGGCCCTGCCCAATGTCTACTGCGGCTACCAGGGCGTGGCGCTCGATGCTTCCAAGGAAAAATTCGGGACCGCCTGGGGCGCTTTTCAGCTTTCCCAAAAACCCGGTTTGATGATGCCGCAGATGATGGAAGGGCTTATCAGCAAGAAGGTTCGGGCCTTTTGGATCTTTGGCGAAAACCTCGCCAATAGTGAACCGGACATAAAAAAGGTCGAGCACGAGCTGGCGTCCGCGGAATTTCTCGTCTGCCAGGACATATTCCAGACCGAGACCACCCGCTTTGCCCACGTGATATTCCCTTCCGCGGCCTGGAGCGAGTACGACGGAACTTTCACCAACAGCGAACGGCGCGTTAGCCGCGTTCGCAAGGTGAGCACCCCTCCCGGGCAGGCTCGTCCGAACTGGTGGATATTTAAGCAGTTGGCCAAACGGTTCGGACAGGAGTGGCAGTCCGACAGTGGCCAGGAAATCTGGGACAACGAAGTTTCCGTGCTCTCGCCGAGTTTGGCGGGGGTCAAGTACTCCAGGATAGAAAATGACGGCCTGCAGTGGCCTTGTCCGTCGCTGGACCACCCCGGAACGTCCTACCTGCATAAGGACGGAAAGTTTACCCGGGGTCTTGGCCTTTTTAGCCCCGCGGACTGGACGCCTCCAGCAGAGGTAGCAGATGAAGAGTACCCTTGGGTGCTCAGCACGGGCCGCAGGCTCTATCACTATCATACGCGCACCCAGACCGGACGATGCCGGGGTCTAAACGATCTTCTCTCCGAGGAAACGGCCGATATCTCCAGGGAAGACGCCGAGAGATTGGGGATCCGCTCCGGGGAGAAAATCCGGCTAAAATCCCGGCGAGGCGAAGTGGTCGTAACGTCCCGGGTGACCCATGAAGTGCCGGAGGGACTGGTCTGGATGGCTTTTCATTTCAGGGAAAACTGCGCGAACTGGCTGACCAATGCTGCCTTTGACCCGGTTACGCTCACAGCCGAATACAAGGCGTGCGCTGTAAGGATTGAAAAGCTCTAAATCGGGTATCTCTTTTCAAACATTATGAATTCGCAGTAAAAGCCATGCTTTTACTGCGAATTTTTTTGTATTTACGCCCCGCATAACCGCAAAATCTGCTGAGAAATGTTTTCCAGTGACACCACGTGGTCCACTCCATTGCGCTTTATTGCCTCCTGCGGCATGCCGAAAACGACACAGGACTTTTCGTCCTGGGCGATGGTCGAAGACCCTGCCTCCTTCATCTCCGCCATCCCATTGGCGCCGTCATCCCCCATCCCCGTCATGATGACGCCGACACAGTTTTTCCCGGCATAGCGAGCCGCCGAGCGAAACAGTACGTCCACCGACGGACGATGACGGCTGACAAGAGGGCCTTCCTTTATTTCCAAATAGTAGCGGGCGCCGCTGCGCTTTAGAAGCATGTGGTGGTTGCCGGGGGCGATAAGCGCCCGCCCCCTGATCATCGTGTCATTGTTTTCCGCCTCTTTGACGTTTATCCGGCAAATTCCATCGAGGCGCCGGGCAAAGGCGGCCGTGAAATGTTCCGGCATGTGCTGCACGATCGCTATGGCGGGGGCGTTTAGAGGAAGGGATTCCAGCAACACCCGCAACGCCTCGGTCCCCCCTGTCGAAGCCCCTACGACAACGACCTTTTCGGTCGTCTCAGCCATGCTTAGTGTCTTCGCTTTAGCTATCACCGCGTCGGCGTTAAGTTTTGGTTCAATTTTTCTGTGTTCGCTAATACGTTTGACCCTGACCCGGGAGGCTACTTTTACGGCATCGCAAATGCGAATTCTGGACTCTTCGAGAAACTGCCGGGTGCCCAGTTTGGGCTTTTGGATTATCTCCACCGCCCCGAATTCGAGCGCCTTCATTGCTGTCTCGGAGCCTGTTTCGGTGAGGCTCGAACAGATTACCACGGGGATGGGATGCTGAGTCATGAGCTTTTGGAGGAAGGTGATGCCGTCCATGCGAGGCATTTCCACATCCAGGGTGATTACATCGGGTATTTCGTGCCGTAGCTTTTCCGCGGCGGCAAATGGGTCCTGGGCCATCGCCATGACCTCGATCTGTTGGTCTGAAGACAGGATATCGTGGAGCGTCTGCCTGACCACGGCGGAGTCGTCGATTATGAGCACCTTGATCTTTTTGGCCATTTCCGAATTGTCCTTATTCCCGAGCGATGAAGCGCTCGGGAAGCGAATTGCTGTATTCGACGTCGGTGCAAACGTTGCGAGTGTCTCCTTGGAAGCCCTCGACATGTCCGAAATTGTATCCCAAGGCTCTCTCTTAATATTTCTCGAAATGCATATCGTCCAGGTCGCCGTTTTTCCCCTCGCCAAGGTCGAGCATCACGCCAACGTCGTGTTTGCCGTTGGATCGGTTCGGTGTGGCGCCGGCCTTTTTGGGGGTGGACTGCCCCATAAATTTTACCGACTTGCCCATTCCGGGGGAGGAAAAAACACCAGCGGGCCTCGCTGCTGCGGTTTGAAAGATCCCGTCGGTTTTAAAGAAGGCCATCGTTCCAATCATCTGCTCGGCCTGCCCCAGGAGTTCATCGGATGCTGCGGCCATTTCTTCTGCCGCCGAGGCATTGTGCTGAATCACCTGGTCGAGTTGCTGAATCGCTTTGTTTATCTGTTCGGCCCCGACGCTTTGTTCGTTGCTTGCCGCATTGATTTCCTGCACGAGATCCGAGGTCCTTTGCACGTCGGGAACAATTCTTGCCAACATGCTTCCCGCCTTTTCGGCCACCTTGACGCTATTGGCCGCCAGTTCGTTGATTTCCCCTGCCGCCTCCTGGCTGCGTTCCGCAAGCTTTCGCACCTCGGAGGCCACTACCGCGAATCCTTTGCCGTGCTCTCCGGCGCGCGCCGCCTCGATGGCCGCGTTTAGCGCGAGAAGGTTTGTCTGGCGGGCAATTTCTTCGATAATGGAAATCTTTCCGGCTATCTCCTTCATCGCGGCTACCGTTTGCGCTACCGCCTCACCGCCCTCCCTGCCGTCT
>JARLHO010000070.1 GCA_031292215.1 Syntrophobacteraceae bacterium
ACGCCCCCTGCCCATCCGACCCACAACCCCGTGTTCCCAGCCTTCGACATTGAAAGCTTCAGGACCCCTTCTTCAGCTCTTAGAGGGCACATCCGGGCTTCATCATTTTTTGAGGAAACAGTATATCGAATATCCAGTTTGACACGGGCGTATTGACTTTGCGGTCTAATTGAAATAGTTACAATTATTTTGGGCCTTTTTTAATCGGACCTGCTGTCTTTAAGAGTTCCCTCCGGGAAGTTTAAAAGATGCCGGCCTCGGCAGGCGATTGCGCTTAAAGTCCGGGCAAATCCACCCATCCCCGGTCGCTTCAAAGGAGAAAGGACAAAATATGAAAGAGGACGTCGCAAAAGTTCGTACTTTCGCAATAATCTCGCACGGCGGTGCGGGTAAAACCTCCCTGGCCGAAGCCATGATTTTCGATTCGGGCGCAACGACCAGGCTGGGCAAAGTGGACGAGAGCAGTTCGGTCCTGGACTTCGAACCTGAAGAGATAAAGCGCAAGGCCACCATCAGCAGTTCGGTTTTTTCATTCGCCTGGAAAAAGCAGCCCTTCACCCTGATCGATACCCCCGGCGATTTCAACTTCATGGCCGAGACCAAAACCTCCATGCAGGGCGGGGACTCGGTAGTCGTGCTCGCCGACGCGGTTGACGGCGTGCGCGTGCAGACCGAAAAGGTCTGGGAATTCGCAACGGAATTTAATCAGCCCAAAATTGTGTTCATAAACAAAATGGACCGCGAGCGGGCCGATTTCGCCAAAACGGTTGAAGCCGTCCAACGCAATTTCGGCAAGAATTGCGTGCCGTTCCAACTTCCGATAGGAGCTGCGGAAAGCTTTACGGGGGTTGTGGATATCCTTAGCGGCAAGGCATACGTATACGGCGGAGATGAGAGCGGAAAGTTCGAAGTACAAGAGATGCCCGAAGACCTTTTGGAGTTGGCCGAGCGCTACAGGGAGGCCATCGTCGAACAGGTGGCCGAATCGAGCGACGAACTTTTGGAAAAATATCTCGAGGCCGGCGAGCTTTCCCCCGAGGAAATAGCGGAGGCGCTTCGGGGTGCGGTTATAGCCGGAAAACTTATCCCTGTCGTTTGCGGTTCGGGGTCTGCTAACATCGGCGTTCAGCCGCTGCTCGATCTTATCTGCGAGTGCAGCCCCTCGCCACTGGATCGCGGGGCGGTCACGGGCAGCACGCTAAAGGGGGATGCGCAAATCGCAAGAGAGCCCGACCCCGGCGCGCCCTTTAGCTCCATTGTAATCAAAACCGTTAGCGACCCGTATGCCGGAAGGCTCTCGATCCTGCGCATTTTTTCGGGAACCCTTACCCCCGACTCAACGGTTTTTAACTCCACCAAAGGCGCCAAGGAGCGCTTCGGGCAACTCCTAAGGCTTAAGGGCAAAAGCCAGGAGCCGATAGAGTCGGCCGGTCCGGGCGATATCGTGGCTGTCGCCAAATTAAAGGAAACCGTTACGCTCGATACGCTTTGCGCGGAAAAGGATCCGATCGTCTTTGCGGCCATAGAACTGCTTCCCGCCATCTACTCGCTGGCCGTAGAGCCCAAGAGCAAAGGAGACGAGGAAAAGATTTTTTCTTCGCTTTCCCGCCTTATGGAAGAAGACCTTACCCTAAAGCTTCAACGAAACGACGAGACCCGCGAAATGATTCTCTCGGGAATGGGAGAAATTCATATCGAAGCCGTGGTGGACAAGCTCAAGCGCAAATTCGGCGTCGAGGTCAACCTCAAGTTGCCCCGGGTGTCGTATAAAGAGACGATCAAGGGCAAAACCCGCGTGCAGGGCAAGTACAAGAAACAGTCGGGCGGACGCGGCCAGTACGGCGACTGCTGGATCGACATAGAAACCCTGCCGCGAGGCGAGGGATTCCATTTCTACGACAAGATCGTCGGCGGAGTGATCCCGAAGCAGTACATACCGGCGGTGGAAAAAGGAATCTCCGAAGCGCTCCACGAAGGGCCGATCGCCGGCTATCCAGTCGTGGACTTTAAGGTCGACTTGGTGGATGGTTCCTACCATACGGTGGATTCCTCGGAAATGGCCTTCAAGATCGCCGGGTCGATGGCGTTTAAAAAGGGTATCCTGGACGCCAAACCCACCCTGCTCGAACCGGTCATGGAGATGGAAATCACCGTTCCAGACGATGCGATGGGAGATATCATAGGAGATCTCAACTCCAGGCGCGGAAGGGTGCTGGGGATGGATACCAAGGGGAATAAGCAGATAGTTAAAGCCCAAACGCCTCTTTCCGAAGTGCTAAAGTATGCTCCTGACCTTCGCTCGATGACTGCCGGCCGAGGCATGTTCACGATGCGGTTCTCCCACTATGAAGAAGTCCCCGGACCGCTTCAGGAAAAAATCATCGAGCTGGCCAAAAAGGAAAAGGAAGAGAAGGACAAATAGAGCCAAGCCCCTCCATGCGCGTCGTTGCAAGGGGGGCAGCAGAGTAAATCCCCCCTGCCCCCCTTTGAAAAAAGGGGGGTGATCGGGCCTAGCCCGTTGAACAAAGGGGGGGATCGGAACCAGCCTTTTGAAAAAAGGGGGTGATCGGGCCTAGCCCCCTACCCCCCTTTGTAGAAGTTTGTAAAAGGGGGGTGGTCGAGCAAAAAAGCTGCCGGCCGGGGGGGAAAAGTTTTATAGTATTGCGAGCGATGGGACAGTGCGCCTTCACGGGGCGCAGACTCTTTTTTTAAAAGGAGACACAGATGGAATGGCGTGAAGTCGTAAACCATCCCAGTCTCAAAAATCTCCCTTTTAAGATCGAAACCAATGAGTGGGGTAAGATTATGATGGCCCCGGCCTCCTACGCTCATGGCGTGTATCAGGGACGCATATATGGATGGTTCGAACGTCACGCAGGAGGGGGCATGCCGTCCACCGAATGCCCCGTTGAAACTTCCAAAGGCGTACGAGTCGCCGACGTTGCCTGGGCCGGCACAGCGTTTCTCAAAAAGCACGGAGTCAGGAAATTATCGCTTCCCGAGTCCCCTGAAGTCATCGTTGAAATAGAGTCGCCCTCAAACTCCGTTGCCGAGTTAGAGGAAAAAAGGCAGCTTTATTTCGAAAAAGGGGCCAAGGAATTTTGGCTTTGCGATGAAGACGGCCATGTGCGCTTTTTCAACCCTTCCGGGGAATTGGATAAAAGCGAGCTCTTCGGGCAATTTCCCGGCCACATCGAAATCAAGGTCGTGTGAGCCGGATTTAGAAAGAGTGTAATGTTTTCAAGAAAAACAGCAATTGTTACGATGAGCGACCTGGGGTCGCAGGGACTTCGCGAAGACCGCTCCGGGGAGGCTCTGGCCCAAAGACTTGGCGCCGAAGGCTACGAGATATTCTCAACGGGCATTATTGCCGATGACTACGAACGGATAAAAGAAACCCTGGTCACATTGTGCGACATCGAGGGCGCGGCCCTTATCGTTACGACCGGCGGGACAGGGGTTTCGCCTCGAGACGTAACTCCCGAGGCCACCCTTTCGGTAATCGAAAAGGCCGTGCCGGGTCTTGCCGAGGCCATGCGGGCAAAAAGCATGCAAAAGACCCCCCATGCGATGCTGTCGCGAGCCGTTGCGGGAATACGGGGCAAAACCCTCATCGTAAATCTTCCCGGAAGCCCCAAGGGGGCAATCGAAAACCTCGAGGCCATCCTTGCGGCTCTGCCTCACGCACTCGACAAAATACAGGGAGACCCATCGGATTGCGCGCAGGGCTAAGCCGTTTTTGCCGCAATCGCATTCTTTTTTAGGCGATAGGCCTCATCGATGGCGTCTATGCGCTCCTGCAAAGCGAGCACTTGAGCTTCGGCTTCTTCCACTATCTTTAGCTGCTGGAGAATCACCATCGACTTGGTAATTTCGCTCTCCCCCCGCCTGTAGAGGGCATAGAACTCCATGCCAAGCCTGGAAGTCCTGAAGTCGAGCTCTTTTTTGGCCTTGCGGAGCTTGAACCCCAAGACCCGTTTTTGCACAAAAGCCACCTTCCACGCCCAGGCGAGTTTGATTCCCTTTACGACCGCTCCCGACGCTTTCCCAACGAAGTCATTTTGCTCCACATTGTTCTCCTTCGCTCCCCAGCCCAACCCAGCCGGTCAACGATTCAAGTTTTGCGATCATTTTCCGCCTGTGGCTTCCCGGCCAGTACACCCTTGCGCAGTCCGGGCACCTGCAAAAATCAATAGCCGTTTCGAACACATAATCGGCCACAGCGCCAAAGACAGCCTCCCTCGCCACGGGAACCAGGCGGGCGTTACACAGGGTGCACCGCGAAAACGGCCGCACCTCCTCCCTGGTTATGCTAACCAGGGATATCACTTCCAGCAACTGTTCGAAGGAACGATCGCTTCGAATGAATGCCACACCATCGATATCCCGGAATTTGCGACTGCGGGTAACCGGAATACATCCTTCGGAAATCAAAGATTCTACTACCTCCCGGCCAGACAGAACTACCGACCGGGCGTTTAACCCGAGCACTCGAAGCCACCTGGCCAACCTGCCAACCATGATGTCGGCGGCAAAGCGTTTTCCCCCGCTCATTTTTCCCTGTCCAGGTCAACCCGGCGCATTCCGGGCAAAACCGGCAAGCGAAACACCGAGGGATTAAACTCCCGAGCGGTCCGCATCTGTTCCACGCGGACCACCATGCTCCATCCCTTCGAGGCTATGCGAATCGTTTGAGGCGTAGACTCACCGGCAAGCCGGACGGGAGGATCGTAGGAGACCTGGCCTTCGAACCGGGCGCTCCCGATAAACATGCGAGTCAGGGCCCCGGATACAATCTGCCACTCGAGGTATCCCCCCGGGCCCTTCGATATCAGTCGCAGCATGGGGCCCTCAGCTCGGCTCTGGATATTTGGCAAAAGCTTCGGGGGAAGGGAAGCGGTCAGCAAGTGGCAAAACAGATCGACCGGGACGCCCTCACCTAGAAACCGGCGCGCCAGGGTCTCGGGCCGACTGGCGGTAAAGATCGTGTTCTGGGAGGGAATCAGGAGAAACGGGCCCGTTGGGGCGGAAACGAAAAGAGCCGCAGTCATTCCGATCGGGGTAAAGGTTTCAAACCGTATGAGATCGGGGGCGCCGACCAGGACAATCGCGCGCGAGCTAAAACTTGCGTTCTTGCCGTTGACCTCGATCCGCAATTTAGACTCAAAATCGCGCCAAAAATCCGAGCGCTCTTTCATTGCGGCGATTTCAGCGGAAGCCGATGGGGGCGCGAAAACGGGTCCGGAAGGCTTTGCGCCGGGAAAGGGCGTTTGCACGCAGCCGGTTGCGACAGCGAGCAGCAGCGCCATTGAGAGAAAAATCGTCGACAGGCGCGCGCGAGATGAAATCATTTTCCGACAGGCTCCCTTAGAGAGGGTGGGTGAGAGGCGCCAGCCGCGCGATACCCGCCGCGCTACCTGTTGGCGTCGAGTTTTGTCCTGCTATCCTTTGCCCCCGACCGCTTGAACAAGATAGCCTTGCGGAAGGCTTCGTTGGCCAGGGCCTTTTTCCCGAGCTTCCTGTAGACATCGCCCAGATGCTCCTGGATGACCGGATCTTGGGGCACGTGCTTTACCGCCTCAAGAAGTGCGTCAAGGGCTTTCTTGCGTTTTCCCATTTTGAAATAGACCCAGCCAAGGCTATCCATTATATAGCCATCATCGGGGGAAATACTAAGGGCCTGGAGGATCAATTCCCTGGCTTCCAGAAGGTGTATCCCCCGGTCAGCGTAGGAGTAGCCTATAAAATTCAGGGCATCGGCGTTTTTGGGCTGGGCAGCGAGGATTTCGCGCATTACCGCGACAGCTTTCTCGTCTTTTCCCATCTTCGAGAGGACTACGCCTTTTCGAAAGAGCAGCCCGGGGTTTGCGGGCAGAACTTTCAGGCCGCGATTAAGGGCTTCCAGAGCATCGTCGTTTCGGCCGGTATCCTCATAAACTTTTGCCAGGTTGATGTATAGATCGCTTGCCGCGGGGTTTATGGCGATAGCCCCGTTTAGCACTCCGGCGCTATGTTTATAATCTTTTAGTTTCGCATAAACCATGGCCAGGCGCGACTGCGCAGCATTCCAAATCTGGCTTGACGAGGGGATGGCGGACAAGTTGCGAATCGCACCTGAGAAGTCGAGCCTTTCCTCGTCTGCAAGCGCCAGGTAGTAGAGTGCCTGATCGTATGTGGGATTAGCTTTGAGCAGGAGCCGAAAATCGTCCGCGGCATCCTTAAAGTCTTTCTGCCGAATGTGGATAATCCCGATCTTCAGGCGGCTTTCCATGTCCTTGGGGTCGATTGCGAGCAAACGGTCGAACTGCCGGATCGCATCGTCTCCCTTATCCTGGCGCATATAAAGGTTTCCAAGCCTTGAAAGCGCCTGCGGGTTGGCCGGATTGGCGCCCAGCATTTCGAGATAGGTCTTTTCGGCCTCCCGCGGGTGATCGCTTACTTCATAGATGTAGGCCAGGTCGAGCAATCCATCCTCAAAACCGGGCTCTTTGGCAAGCAACTGCTTTAGTATCTGCTCTGCCTGGTCATAATATTTCATATCCAGGAAAATCCGCGCCTTGTAGTAGAGAGGCAAAGGATTGTCGGGCACGATTTCCTGGAGTCGGTCAAAAGTGTCGATAGCCTCATTGAAGCGACCCTGCTGCGCGTACAAAACGCCCAGCAGCAAATAGGCCTCGGAGGCCGAAGGGTCGAGCTCAACGGCCCGCCGGTAGGCCTTGGCGCCATCGTCTAAACGGCCCTTTCTCACATAGACCTGGCCCAGCAACAGAAAGGTCCTCGATCGATCCGGGGAGGTCCGGATCGCTTGTTCAAGCAGTTTGAGCGCCGGGTCGAGCTTGTTTTGGCGCAAATAGAGCGAAGCCAGTTCGGTTTGGAGCACCGGCGAGCAGGGGTCGATCTTTAGCGCCTTGCCGTAAGCTTCTATTGCTTTATCGTAGTGTTTTTCGTTAACATATTGCTGAGCGGCCAAATACTCGTAGTAGGCTTGGGCCCGCACGTCCAGAGGGGCCTGCGCCACGGGGGCCGACAAGGGCGTTCGCAGCAGAGCCTGGCTGCAACCGGAGAGAAGAACCACGGATAAAAGACAAACGAGCAAGCGCGTAGAAGTCATTGAAGAGACGAAGCCCTCCTGTTAGAACGAGCGGATAAAAGCAGCATGAGCATAACTTTTCGGGATTAACACGATTATGGTTTTTCAGTCAATGAAATCCAGCTTCCCGGCTGGAGAAAGCGCTCCCATTTGAACATCCTTGCAAGGAATTATCAAGCATGACAAAAGAGTTGCGCCCAAAACTCCGTTATGGACTCGAAGCCCTCCCGGTCCAACATTCCGGGGAGAAGATGTTTGTTCTTCGCGATCGCATCGGATTCTCGTCCGAGAGTCTTGTCTTTTCACCTGCGGCGATCCACATTTTGGCCAACATGAACGGCAGAAATTCCCTGCGCGATCTTCAGGCCGATTTCATGAAAAAGAGCGGCCAGTCGATCCAGACGCAAGATTTGCAGGAGCTGGTAAATACGCTCGATGAGCATCTTTTCCTGGACAGCGATCGATTTCGGCGGGTCGCGGAAAAAGAGATCTCCGATTTTGTCGGCAACCCGGTTAGAGACATGCAGCATGCCGGGTCGAGCTACCCGGAGGACGCAGAAAAGCTTCGAGAAAAACTGCGCTCCTTTTTCAGCCCGCAAAACGGGGGGCCCGGCTATCCCGCGGCCTCAGGGGGACGGAGCGGGAAAGTGGCGGGCCTTGTCGCCCCCCACATCGATCTCAACGCAGGCGGGGGCTGTTTTGCCCATGCCTATAAAGCGGCGGCCCAATCCCTGGTCCCGGACACCTGGATAGTGCTTGGAACCGGCCATGAGCCGATGGAAAACTGCTTCGCCCTGACCGTTAAGGATTTCCAAACACCGCTTGGCACAGTCAAGTGCGATAAAAAAATCTGCGAGGAACTCCTGCGTCGAACACCTTTTGACCTGCTCGCAAACCAATATAATCATCGCAGGGAACATACCATAGAATTCCAGGCGGTATTTCTTTCTTTTCTGCAGCCGGGAGCGCGCATCGTTCCCCTCCTCTGTTCGTTTGGCGAAGAGGAGTGGAGCGCGCGCGGCAAAATGGTCGACGACTTCGCCCGGCTCCTGGCCGAGATCGTGTTTGAAAACAACTCGCATTCGGCCGGACTTATTGCAAGCGTCGACTTCGCCCACGTCGGCCCACGCTACGGAGACCGGTTCAGGCCGCAGCCAAAAGCGATCGAGGAAAATCTTTGGCAGGACACCTCTTTATTGAAACTGCTCGAGCAGTGCCGCGCACAGGATTTCCTGGACATCATCAACCGGGACCAAAACAGCAGGAATATATGCGGGGTCGCTCCCCTGTACACGATGGCGAAGGCATTCGAAGGGCGCGCGGAAGGTAAAACGCTTAGCCAGTCCCATGCGGTCGTAGACGACCAGGGCTCTTTTGTAACCTTTGCGAGCATGGCCTTCTACGCGGAAACGGTCGGAAACTGATGGAACAAGAAAACCGGGGGCCTGCGTTCGCCATTGAAACACTGGGCTGCAAGGTCAACCAGTATGAGAGCTCTTATTTTTTCGAAGTTTTAGAGCAGGCGGGCTACCGGCCGGTTTCCTTTCGCGAGCGCGCCGACATCTATATCATACACAGTTGCGCGGTGACCGCCAAAGCGGGGGCGCAGACGCGCCAACTGCTGCGAAGGGCTCGGCGCGCCAATCCGGACGCAAGGATTGTTGTCGCCGGCTGCTACGCCCAACTGGAGGCAGACCGGATAGCGCGCGAGGAACTTGCGACCCACATTCTTGGAAATCCCGATAAATTTGCGCTAATCGACTGGCTTAACCGTCCAGGAAGCTTCGAGCGGCCTTGCATGGCAATAGAGCCCGCATCCGGCGCCCACCCCTTCCCGATGGCCGATAAGGCCCGCTCCGGCAATGGCAAGCCTGCGGGCGGGCCGGTGGGATTTGAAATTTCGCCCGTTTCGCGCATGCATACGGGGCGAGCCAGGGCAGTGGTAAAAATCCAGGACGGCTGCGATTGCTTTTGTTCCTACTGCGTGGTTCCCCTTGTCCGGGGCAGAAGCCGAAGCCTTGCACCGGCGTTTGTCCTGGCCCAACTGCGGGATCTGCTCAAGGCGGGCTACCGGGAGATAGTGGTTACCGGGATCCATCTCGGGAAGTGGGGAAAAGATCTTTTGCCGGCGCAAAGCCTTACGGATTTACTCGAAGAGATTGCCTCCAGCTCCCTGCGGCCACCTCGGCTGAGGCTTAGCTCAATCGAGCCCGAGGAGTTCGACTCCCGGCTGCTGGAGCTCGTATCCGCGGCGCCGTGGATTTGCCGCCACTTCCATATACCGCTTCAGAGCGCAGACCCCGAAATCCTTTCGCGAATGGGCCGTTCGTATAGTCCCGGCTATTACGAGGACCTGGTCTTACGCCTTCACGCGGCGTTTCCCGAGGCGGCGATCGGCGCCGATGTGATTGCGGGGTTTCCGGGGGAATCCGAAAAGCAGTTTGAAAATACGCGCAAGTTTATCGAGAAACTGCCGTTAAGCTATCTGCATGTATTTCCCTTTTCGCCGCGCCCGGGGGCTGCGGCAGCCGAGTTTTCCGACCGCGTACACCCGGATGCGATCAAGCGGCGCGCAGCACTCCTCCAGTCGCTTGGCAGGCAGAAGAGGCGGACATTCCGGCAGAGTCTCATCGGGCAACGGCTCGAAGTACTCGCGCAAGCCGAGGAGCGGCCCGGCCTGTGGGAGGGGATTTCCGGAAACTACGTCAAGGTATTTTTCCGTCCGCGCAAACCCCTTTGCCATGGAGAACCCGTGGTGGTAGAGGTAAACGGGTTCCGGGGGGAAGATCTTGAAGGAACGGTCGTCGCGGGGGAATAGAGCGCAGGATTTTTCGTTTGCCAAGGCAGCCCGTTTTTTGTAAAAGCTGCCCCTAAGGCAAGGCAAGGGGGCCACTAAAGGGGGGCCATCGATGAAGATATCGGGTTTTACTATAGTTAAAAATGCCATTCGCCTCGAGTATCCCGTGGTCGAGTCGATCCAATCCATCCTTCCGATAGTCGATGAGTACGTCGTTTTGGTGGGAAAATCCGAAGACGGCACACTCGACATGATTCGGGCCATCGGCAGCGACAAGGTGCGCATCGTCGAAAATGAATGGCGCGACGACTTCAAGTGGGAAGGTGAAATATTTAGCCACCTGACAAACATCGCGATGAACGAATGCAAAGGCGACTGGGCTTTCAGTCTCCAGGCCGATGAAGTCATTCATGAAAAAGACCTCCAGGGGCTAAAGCAACTGGTCGAGGAATGTGACAAAAAACCGCTGGTAAAGGCGATAAGTCTACGATTCATCCATTTCTACGGAGACTATTGGACCTATAACCCGTACAGCCACAGGAAAGCCTGCCGCATAATACGAAATAGCGGCGAGGTGAGAAACATTGGCGATGGTGTGGCGTTTGCACTCATTGGCGCCCCGAGGCGGATTCTCGAGGGTCCGAAGGAACATTATGTAAAGAGCAACATTCCCATCTACCACTACACGTCGGTAAAGGACACCGCAAAGCTCGTGGAAAAGGCAAATCTCCTACGGGTCCACTACCGCGGGGACAAGGCCCAGCTCTCCGATACGTTCCATTACGACCTGACCATGATGAAACGCTTCCGGAAGTCCCATCCCAAGGTGATGGAAAAACGGATCGCGGAGTTTCGCTCGCCTCTTCCGCCGTATCGCAGCCGCTGGCTAAAACCCGGGTTCTATTCCTATCTGCTAAAACACGGGTATAAGGGATAGGAATGGTGAATTGGTGAATTGGTGAATGGGTGAGTGGTAGGCACGACGGCGCATCTTACTTTTACCCACGCCCGCTTACCCCCTGGCGGGAAACTCCCAAGAAGGGGCTTGGCTCTGATCTCACTTGTCCGCGACCCCCTTTGCAAAAATACGTCACTGCAGGCGGCGGGAGTGTAAATCCCCCCGGCCCCCCTTTGAAAACTGACAATTACCCACACATGCGCCCACCTATCTCCTTTTGCCAAGTTGCAAATAAGGGGGGCGAGCGAGCCCAGCCGGTCCATGCGCGTCATTGCAAGCGGCTGGAGAGTAAATCCCCCCAACCCCCTTTGCAAAAAAGGGGGCGATCGGGCCAAGCCCCTTTCTTGGGAGTCTCCGCTAAGGGGTAAGTGGGCGCGTGTGTGGGTAATTGTAAGCTTTGAAAAAAAGGGGGGCGATCGAGCCTTGCCCCTTCCATGGGGGGGCAGTGCAAGGGGGGGGGTAAGTGGCCGCCTGAGCCCACCATCCAGCCCGGGACAGCCCTAATCGGATTGACCAGTGAAAGGGACGAGGCTCACCGGTTGAAATGATCCTGGTAGAGAACGCGCATAGCTCTTTTTAAGATCTTGCCGCCGGGCGTTTTGGGCAGCTCGGTGCAGAAGAGCACTGCCTTGGGAACTTTAAACGGCGCGAGTTCTTTTTTACAAAGGTCTACGATCTCCTGTTCGCCGATCTTTTGTCCGGATTTGGGGACCACAACGGCTGTTACCGCTTCCACCCACCTCGGATGGCCCAGGCCGATCACCGCGACCTCCTGCACGCGGGCATCCCTGTAAATGGCTTCCTCGACCTCGCGGGTGGAAACGTTTTCCCCCCCGGTCTTTATCATGTCCTTTTTGCGGTCAACAACGCTCAGATAGCGGTCCTCATCGAGGACCCCAACGTCCCCGGAATGAAACCATCCGCCCCGCATCACCTCTTCGGTCTTCTCGGGCTCCTTGAAATACATCATCATGGCGTGGGCTCCCTTGCCGCAGATCTCAGCCGGGCAGCCGGCCGTTTCAACGGCTTGGCCCATCGCATCTTCCAAGCGCGTTTCCATGTTTAGCCCCCCCATGCCCGCCGCCCCCAGTTTCTTCAGGGCGTCTTTGGCCTTGAGGATGGTGTGATAGGGCGCAAGCTCGGTCTGACCGTAGAAGTTGTAAATTTGGGCGTCCGGAAATTTTTCCAGAAGTTCCTTTAAGATTTCGACGGGCATAATGGAAGCGCCGTAATAGCACTTTCTAAGACTGGTGAGATCGTATTTGGCAAAATCCGGATGCCTCAACATGCCGATCCATACGGTTGGCGGGGCAAAGAACATCGTCGCCCTGTGTGCAGCAATGTTTTCTAGAATCGTAGTCAAATCCGGCGTGGTAAGCACGTTCGTGCCGCCGAGCCAGAAAATGGGAGTCATGAAAACGTCTCGCTGAGCGCAACGATAGATCGGGAGGGCGTTTACGGTAAGATCGTCTTCGGTGAACCCGCCGTCCACGATTGCTCCCATGTACTGGGCCATGAGCGCCTGATTGTTAAGGATAACGCCCTTGGGAAGCGATTCGGCGCCGCTCGTATAAGTCATCTGACAGGGGTCTTCAATGCGCAGGCAAACGTCGGGCTCTTCCGGCGAACTGTTTTTATACCAGGCCTCAAAATCCCGGAACCGGTCGTGCTCCGGCGGTTTGCCGCTTCCCCGGTCGGACCAGATGAGGGTTTTTACTCCCGGCATTTCGTCCAGCACCTCTTTTACCAGGTCGTAGAGGGCATCTTCGACTATTAGAACTTTGCTTTCGGAATGGTTGCCGCAATAGGCGATGTCTTTGCCACGCAGCATGTAATTTAGCGCGAGGTAGACAGCGCCCGCCTTGCAGCAGCCAAACCATGTCAAAACGTGGTGGAGGTATTGTGGGCAAGGATCGCCACGCGGTCAAAGCGCGCAACGCCAAGGCCCAGGATGCTGTTTGCGACCCTGTTGCAGTCGTCTTCGAGGGCGGCGTAGGTGAGGGTCCGGTCGCCGAACACAACCGCAGGCTTATCCGGAAAGCGGTAGCGGCTGCGGCGCAAAATGTCCGCTATCACCCAGCGGTTTACCCGGTTGTACCGGTTAAGGAGAAATTCAACGTTTTCCCTGTTGATTGTTTGGTATCTGGACCTGTCCGGTTCGCTCAAAAGTTTCCAATCGACCATGGAACACTCCTCGAAGGTGATGACTGGTGATCAGTGTAAAGCGGAGGGCGTTAATGGCGGGGGGGCTTACCCCCATTACCTGTTGACTTAAACATCGTTTAAGCCTTGCCCCCCCGCCTGCCCGATTGACTGTCGTTTGAAAGCTAACGGCGGGCGAGATCGAAACGGTCCAGATTCATGACTTTGTCCCAGACGGCCGTGAAGTCGGAGGCGAACTTTTCCCGGGCGTCTTCGCAGGCGTAGACTTCGGCCAGGGCTCGCAACTGGGAGTTCGAACCAAAGACGAGATCCACACGGGTGGCGGTCCATCTGAGTTGGCCCGTTGCGCGATCTCGCCCCTCGAACAGGGAGTCGTCTTCGGCGGTTGGTTTCCACACCGTGTTCATGTCGAGCAGATTTACGAAAAAGTCATTGGTAAGCGTTTCCGGACGGTTGGTGAAAACGCCGTGCGGGGCGCCGGCGAAGTTGGCGTTAAGGACGCGCATACCTCCGACCAGGACGGTCATCTCGGGAGCGGTAAGCGTTAGGAGCTGCGCTCGATCGACCAGCAACTCCTCGGGGGTTACCGCAAATTTGGCCTTCACATAGTTGCGAAAGCCGTCTGCAACCGGTTCGAGCACGGCAAAGGAAGCCACATCGGTTTGCTCGGGCGTTGCATCTGTTCGTCCGGGCGTAAAGGGAACGGTTAGATCGAAGCCGCCATTTTTGGCTGCCCGCTCGACACCCGCGCAACCGGCCAAAACGATCAGGTCGGCCAGCGACACCTTTTTTGCGCCGCTTTGCGCGCTGGTAAACGCGGCCCGGATGGCCTCAAGGGTTTTAAGCACCTTCGATAACTTTGCAGGCTCATTTACTTCCCAATCTTTTTGCGGGGCCAAACGGATGCGGGCGCCGTTAGCGCCGCCGCGCTTGTCGGAGCCGCGAAAAGTAGATGCGGAAGCCCAGGCGGTGGAGACCAGTTCGGCAATCGTAAGGCCGGAGGCCAGGATTTTAGCCTTTAGCTCCGCGATGTCGGCTGCCTCGATCGGGTCGTGATCGACCGGCGGGAGGGGGTCCTGCCAGAGGAGCTCCTCAGCCGGGACCTCCGGGCCGATATAGCGCGAACGCGGCCCCATGTCGCGGTGCGTCAGCTTAAACCAGGCCCTGGCGAAGGCATCGGCCAATTGATCCGGATGCTCGTAGAAGCGCCTGGAAATCTTTTCGTAGACGGGATCAAAGCGCAAAGCAAGATCCGAGGTCAACATCGCGGGCGCTATGCGCTTTGCCGGGTCGTGGGCATGGGGCACGGTTTGCGCGCCCGCATCCCCTTTGGGTTTCCACTGGTAGGCGCCTGCCGGGCTCTTGGTCAGTTCCCATTCGAAGCTAAAAAGGATCCGAAAGAAGTTGTTGCTCCACTTGGTGGGGGTGTTGGTCCAGGTGACCTCCGGGCCACCGCCGATCGTGTCGGCGCCTTTTCCGGCGCCAAAGCCGCTCTTCCAGCCCAGCCCCTGTTCTTCGATCGGAGCGGCTTCGGGCTCGGGGCCCACATGTTCGGGGGAGCCGGCCCCGTGGGTCTTGCCAAACGCATGGCCACCCGCTATGAGGGCCACGGTCTCCTCGTCGTTCATCGCCATGCGGGCAAAGACCTCGCGAATATCGCGCGCCGAGGCGATCGGATCCGGATTACCGTTGGGGCCTTCGGGGTTCACATAGATCAGCCCCATCTGAACGGCCGCCAGGGGATTTTCCAGTTCCCGGTCGCCAGCGTAGCGTTTGTCTCCAAGCCACTCGCTCTCCGCCCCCCAGTAGATGTCTTTTTCCGGCTCCCAGATATCTTCACGCCCACCGGCAAAACCAAAGGTCTTAAACCCCATCGACTCCAGGGCGACATTGCCGGCAAGGATCATCAGGTCGGCCCAGGAAATCTTTCGGCCGTATTTCTGCTTGACCGGCCAGAGCAGCCTGCGGGCCTTATCGAGATTGACGTTATCGGGCCAACTGTTTAAGGGGGCAAGGCGCTGGCTGCCGTTACCCGCGCCGCCGCGGCCATCTCCTGTTCGGTAGGTGCCCGCGCTGTGCCACGCCATGCGGATGAACAAGGGCCCGTAGTGGCCAAAGTCGGCCGGCCACCACTCCTGCGACCGGGTCATCAACTCCAGGAGGTCCTTTTTTACGGCTTGGAGGTCAAGGCTTAGGAACTCTTTGGCGTAGTCGAACTCGGGCCCCATCGGATTGGATTTGGAGGAGCGCTGGTGCAAAATATCGAGGTTCAACTGGTTTGGCCACCAGTCACGATTCGAGGCGGGTCTGCCGGGGATGGGTGTTGCCAAACCCTTGCTTTCTTCACTCATTTGTTTACTCCTTTCAAAGGGTGTGAGCTTTACCTTTGCCCTCAACGACTTTCGGCTTCCCCGGGGGACTCTTTTTTCAGACATCCAGGACAAATTCCGTAGAAATCAAGTCGGTGGGATAAAAGTCTATAACCTGACTGGCGGGCGAGCTTCTCGGTCATGGAGGCAAGGCTTGCGAGTTCCGGGTCGACGATCTTTTTGCATTTGATGCAGATAAGATGAGGGTGAGGATGGGGTATTCTCCCGTCATAGCGGTTGCAATCACCGCTAAACTCGAGTTCGAGTACTTCGCCGATCGATTTGAGGAAGGCGAGCGTCTTGTAGATGGTGGCGATGGAGGTAGTCGGGAAATTCTGTTTTACCTCGGAGTAGATCTGTTCGGCGCCAGGGTGGTCTTCTCTTCGGGAGAGCACCTCAAAAATGGCAAGCCGCTGTGGAGTGATACGAAACCCGAGATCGCGGAGTTTTCGGATCACCTTGTCAAGGCGTGGTGCACCACTTGGCATAGCGTCTCCTCGCTTTTGCCGGGATAAAGACGTAGAACAAATCACTCTTTATAGAGATTCATTATCAAATGCAAAAAAGACGACATCGCTTGCCCTCGAAAAGGTAATGACACCATGGACCTTTCGCAATACCCGGGAAGTAAAAAGATGCAATAACGATCAAAAGGCTTTTCCGGCGCGGGTTGCAAAGGCTTTTTAAACCCTGGCAAACAGGTCTTGCGGATGCTATTTTAGCGGAACGGGAGAATTTTTCCGGGCAGGTTTTTCAACGGCGATCAATTTCCGGCGCTAAGCGCCCGGGCGGACCACTCATGACTCTTGCAACCAAAGTGATTGTACTGGAGAGTATCGAGTTCCCGGTGATAGCTCTGGGGCTTTTCCTGCCTGCTGGAACGATCGCCTGGACGGCGGGCTGGGTCTTTTTGGGACTGCTGTTTGTAACGGGCGTTCCCATGACCTGGTGGCTTTTAAAATACAACCGGGGCCTGATCGAGGAAAGAATGCGGTTTCGACCCGAATTTTTTTGGGACAAGATATTTGCGGGCGCAACCCTTGTTTTCACCCTTTTGTGGCTCGTCGCGATGCCGCTCGACGCGGTGCGCTTTCACTGGTCGAGCGTCCCGGCGGCGATCCAAACCTGCGGCGCCGCAGTGCAACTTATCTCGCTTTTCATCTCGTATGCCGCAATGCTAAAAAACCCGTACGCCTCGGGAGTAGTAAAAGTGCAGAAGGACCGAGGCCATAGCGTCGTATCAACGGGCCCCTACCGCTACGTGCGCCATCCCATGTACACCGGCGCGTGCCTCTTTTTTCCGGGAATGGCCCTTTTGCTGGGCTCCTGGCTCGGGGTCCTCTGTACGCCGGTTTTCGCGGGGCTTCTGGCCTTCCGGGCCGTGCGGGAGGAACGCGTTCTCATGGAAGAGCTGGACGGCTACACCGCTTATATGGGCAAGGTGAAATATCGGTTCTTTCCAATGGTTTGGTAGCGGTTGTGCCTTTTTGAAAGGCGGCTTTACGAGGCGCTCCGATTGATTACTCTTATGTCCCCTCGCATATATTCCGAGTTCTTATTTGAAGTGTTGGGCGCCAGACGGGTCGAGCGGTGGGGGTTAAACGGGATGAGTTAAAGAGCATGCAAGAAGCGGCGGCCGAAAAAATACTAAAAAAACTCCAATCGGGCTACTGCCTTCCGCCCCTGTCCGCGGTCGCTCTTTCGCTCTTGGAACTGGCTTCCGACGAAAACGCCACAAACGCTCAACTGGTCGGGCTCATAGAAAAAGACCCCTCGCTGATCGTTCGGGTCCTCACTTTGGCAAACAGCAGTTTCTGTAGCGAGGGCGCCCCCGCGACCACCCTTTCGAGAGCGGTGTTAAAGCTTGGGAGCGAGCAAGTACGGCTCATGGCTTTGTCCATTTCCCTTCGAGGGGCGTTCCCCTTCGGGAAGGTCGAACAGTTCGATTACGAGCTTTTCTGGCGGGTGTCACTCTATCGAGGGCTGATCGCCAAGGGGCTGGCCCAAAGGTCGGGGGCAGCCAATCCCGAGGAGGCTTTCCTGTGCGGCCTGACGATGGAAATCGGCATGCCCATCCTGTTCGATTTGCTAATCAAGGGACAACCCGAGCAGTTCGACCTGTGTTTTGAACCCCTCGAGGAGGTTCTGGAGAAGGAAAGGCATTGCCTTGGAATCGACCATCGCATGACGGGCGCGGCCGCCCTGGCTCATTGGAGGTTTGCGGAGCAAATCATCGAGTGCCAAAGCGCGGGGGAAGCCGAGGGCGCCGGCCAAGGCCGATCGGCCCTGCCGGCTCTTTGCCGGCTGGCAAGACTTTTTTCACGGATTCTGCTTCGCGCGCCCGTGGGATTTAGGCCTTTTTACGCCGAAGCCTACAGACTCCTGGGACTGGACCATGAGGACGTCCACGAGATCCTTCTTTCCACATTCAGCGAGGTCGAAGAGGCCGCAAAGAGCCTAAGAGTCGAAGTTGACAAGGATAAGGACATTCTGACGGTGATGGAAAGAGCCAACGGGGCCCTGGCGCAGATTTCGAGCAAGATTTACCGCACCCGCGACTCCCGAAAGACGCTGCCAACCTTCGATTCTCTGTGCCAGGGAGAAAAGACAGTGACCGAAACCCTCCAGGCCGTGGCGCACGAAGTGAGAAATCCTCTAACAGCGGTCGGGGGTTTTGCGAGACGACTGGCGGCATCTCTTGACCCCGGCTCTCAAGCGGGCAAGTACGCCCGGGTGATCCTCGAAGAAGCCCAAAGGCTGGAAAAGGCCCTCTCGGGCATGACCGCCTAGCCGCAAAGCAAGGCGCGCAGTGTCTTTCATGCCGCCCGTCAGCAACCGGGGGGCTCTTGCGCCGCCTCTGGACGTTCCCGCGATATGGGCAGATTCGCCGCGGCGGTCGTGTCATCGGCCGCAAATGTGCCTGTTCCGGGCGGGGCGGCAGGGCTAGTTGTAGCCCGATGTTCCCGGAGGATGACCCAGGCCCCTTTCGGGGGTCGCCCAACCGCCTTGGGGGGATGGATTTTACCTGCGAGTCGGAAAAGGGGTTGGGCGGTCCGGGAGAAGACGGCGGCGCCAGCTCTCGATGGCCTGGAGGATATAGGCCTGGTGGGGTTTTCGTCCTCCCAGTCCTTTCCTTCCGAAATGAAAATTGACCTCGATAAACACCGGGGCGCCTTCGTCTGGAAACATCAGGTCAAAGCCCGCGATGTCGATTCCCGCAAGTCCGGAAAATGCCAGGACTGCGGCAACCCCTTTTTGCTGCAGCTCCGGCCAGCCCTCATGGTCAAGTTCTCCCCCCCGGCAGACATTATTGTAGAACCGGCCGCCGCCCACGCGAAAATAGCTCACCGCATGGTCTCCATAGATCACGACCCGAAGGTCTTTTCCTCCGTGGCGCACCCATTTTTGGATAAGGAGTGGATCGTTTTTCGGGAGCTTACGAAGACGCCCGGCTATTTGCGTTGGCTCGTAGACCGGAAAAACCGTCTCGCCCCCCCCGCCCATGTCCCCTTTTAGCACGAAGGGATAGCCCCAGGGAGAGCCGTTGGCGTTCAGGAAGTCATGGAGATGCTCGGGGGAATCGAAAACGAGGGTTTCCGGGTGGCGCACTCCCAGCTTTTTAAAGAGGTAGGCCTGTTTTGTCTTGCCCCGGGAATGGAACTGGACATCCAGGCGAGGGAACCAGTTTGTGGCATGGCGGGTTATGGACTGGTACCGCCAGGGAGAAACGTGTGCGGGCAGCAACACGCCTGCGGCCTTTCTTAGAAGCTCGATTGTCCCCGGGTCTTCGAGTCCGGCAAGCGGCGGGAGGTTTTCTTCCATTTCGATTTCGGGTCGGAAGGAGACAAAATATGTGGGATCAGGCACAATCCTTTCCTTTCAAGGCGACAAGGACCATTTAAACACCCTGAAGAGTGTGTGGACTATTCAAGGTATCACTCTAATGGTCGCAAGGTCAACACATCCGGATCATTTCCGTTTGGCCGGCTCGCCCGGGCAGGATTATTTTCTCAAAAAAATTCATTACAGCAAAGGGCGTCGCGCCGGGGTGAGTAGGCCGGGGGAATCCCACCCCCAGCCTCTCGCAGAACTTACAATTACCCACACATGCGCCCACCTATCTCCTTTTGCAAAGTTGCAAATAAGGGGGGCGAGCGAGCCCAGCCGGTCCATGCGCGTCATGGCAAGCGGCTGGAGAGTAAATCCCCCCAACCCCTTGCAAAAAAGGGGGGTCGATCAGGCCAAGCCCCTTTCTTGGGAGTCTCCGCTAAGGGGTAAGTGGGCGTATGTGTGGGTAATTGTCAGCTCTCAGAAGGGTGCGGGAGCCTCTCGACTCACACCGCTCCCATCAAGCAAACGAGGTCATCGTCCTTTTCCAGTGAACAAACAGATGCGGCTCCCTTTTCGCAACGGCTGCCGGGAAGTTCGCAGCTCGGGTCTTTTGACCCAGGCAATCAACGTAAGGTCGAAATGCCTCAAGACCGGCTCTATGGCCGACCCATGAAATTCGCCCATAGTAATTCAGCCAACCCCGAAGCATGGGATTGAACATCCGGGCGATCTGCGTCAGCCCAAGGTCCGCTCGGTTGCGAACGTTCCATTGGCGCGTGGTTTGCCCCATGGCCGCGAGAGCCTTCGAACTTACCGCCGGCGTAGCCCACCTGCACCACTGCGAGTATCGAACCATATCGATTACAGCGGCCTGTGGATCGATCCTTGAGATGTAGCGGATGCTTCTGGGACAACTGGGTGTGAAGACCTCAAGTTCGTCACGGGCTTTTCTTTTGGGGCGCATAAGACACGAGATATGCGCCCTGGTGTGCGAAAAGAAGATGAAAATCGTGCCCATAGTCGATGAAGCCTCGCTTTTAAGGCTCGAAGTCTTTTCCGAACTCCACACCATGTGTCAGTTCGAACTCGATTCCAAGCCGTGGCTGCCCGTCATCCTGGCGGGTCAGTCACACCTTATCGATAAGCCGATGTATCCCGGTTCGCGCCCCCTGGCCTCAAGAATCGTTGCCAGGTCCCACCTTGAGGGCGCAGATCGCAGACAAAATGGAAGTCTATCTTGCCAATTTTCACCAAGAAAAAGATCGAAACGACTTTTACAAAAATATGCAGGTCTTATATCTTCCTGGACAGCAGCGCTGTCATTGTTTCTCTTAATTCCACTCTTCCCGTTGGCGACTCCTTGATCTTTGCAACGAAATCAAAAGAGGCACAATTGACGGAATTATAGAGGAAGAGGACTCCGATCTCGCGATAGCAGCGCTAACGGGCAAGTTTACGATGACCGGACTTCAATCGCCCCCTATGGCCGCCCCCCTGGAACGATTCGAAGCAGCCGATTGCGATCCACGAGTTTGTCGAGTCGATTCTGACCGAAGGCGGCCATCCGATTGAGGGCGACCGCGCCTACGGCGCACAAAATCCGGACGGCGTCTGCACCTGCACGCATGGAGACTAAGGCTCGGGGAAGCTCCTGAGCCTAAAGACTCCAATCCCGGGCGGCTGGCCCGATGTGTCCGAGATGGATTGCTCCCTGCGAGGATATTTGCTGCGGCAAAGAGCTGTCTACAGGCTTGGGCGGTTGAGTAAGGCTTGACCACTTTTATAAGCTGCGAGCGTAATTTTGTTTGACGCATGACAATGTTAGTGGTATCTAACTTTCGTCCTTGACTCCCGCCTCCCCGTAAATAAACAAGGCTTTTACCCCGGCTGTCTCATCGGTTGCGCTTTGAGGGTTAAAGGCCGCGCAGAGCTTGGTCGGCGCATGAGGGACATGGGACTTTCCCCCGGCGTCGGTCTCCGGGTGGAGGGTCGGCGACTTTATGCTGACACTTCGAAACAACGAAGCCGACCGTATCGAGGTCGGGGCCGATAACTTCATCGCTCTGGCTGGAAATCCCAACTCGGGGAAGACCTCGCCTTTCAACGCGGGAGGCGCCCCGGCGTATTGCGGATGTATTTGCGCCGCATGCTGCGGCGCAAAGGGTGGAAAAGGCCCGGCGCGCAACGGTGAAGCCGCGTTAAACAATTGAGAGGCCCTAAACGGGTTCTCATCTCGAAGGAAAGAGCATGCACTGCCTCCGAGCTCTACTGCTGCTGACCCTGGCTGCCATATTTTTCCCGTGGCCCCTTTCGGTTGTCGTCCAAACGGCCAGGGCAGATGCTCCCGATTCTATCCGGGGGCGGACGAATCTTTTGGGCGATATGGGGGGGGTACGGTCGTTGCTTGCCAAGCGGGGGATCGACCTGGGTCTTTCGGAGACGGGTGAAGTGGTTGGAAACGTGACCGGGGGCGTACGCCGGGGCGCGGAGTACGATGGAATAACGACGATGACCCTGACCCTTGATACGGGCAAGGCCTTCGGCTGGCCGGGAGGGACTTTTTTTGTGAGCGGGCTCCAGATTCACGGGAGAAATTTTAGCAAAGACAACCTGGGGAGCCTGCAGACATCGAGCAATATCGAGGCGGACCGGGCGACGCGGTTATGGGAGCTTTGGTTTCAGCAGACGTTTTGGAACGGAAGCGGCAGTGTTAGAATGGGCTTACAGGACGTAAGCGAGGAGTTTCTCGGCAGCAGGTGTTGCGCCTTATTTCCGAACTCGGCCATGGGATGGCCGGCGCTGCCTTCAAACGACCTGTATGCCGGCGGCCCCGTCTACCCGCTCGCCTCGTCGGGGGTGCGGCTGGCCCTGGAGGGGGGATCGCTATCGTTTCGGGGAGGCGTGTTCGACGACAATCCGCCAGGAGGCCCGTTTAACGACGATTCACAACTGCGGGACGAGGAGGCTTCGGGTACGCGGTTCAATTTTACCACCGGCGCTTTTTTTATCGACGAACTCGCCTATTCTGTCGACCTGCTTCGGGACGGGGCCGGTGGCCGCAAAAGCAGGCTGCCGGGTGAGTACAAAATCGGAGGGTGGTACGACACGGCGCGGTTTGCCGACCAGCGGTTCGATACGAGGGGGCTTTCGCTGGCAGGTCCTTCGAGCAACGGAATCGCGCGCATGCTTCGCTCCAATTTCAGCATTTATGGAATTGCGGACCAGACGGTGTGGCACCAGTCCGGAGGGCCTCGTTCGGTATCCCTTTTTACCCACATCATGGGCGCGCCTTCCGACCGCAACCTGGTGGACTGGAGCCTCACCGCCGGCGCGGATGCGTTTGCGCCGCTGCCGGGACGCGACAACGACACATTTGCTATCGGCTACGGTTTTGCGCACGTAAGTGAAAGCGCGGCAGAACTTGACAGGGACAGGGGATTTTTCACCGGCGCCGCGTATCCCGTCCGCGGCTTCGAGCATTACTTCGAAGCAACCTATAAGTATCGAGCCGCGCCGTGGCTGGACATCCAACCCGACCTGCAGTACATCCTCGATCCCGGGGGCTCGATTCCCGATCCGCTCCATCCTGCGCGGAAAGTCGGAAACGAGTTGATTATCGGGGTCAGAACAATGGTCAAGTTTTAGGCGGCCCTGCGCTTTTTTCCTGCCTTTTGAAACACTGCGACAGAACGGCCAAATTTTACCCGAATGCACCTGCGCCAAACGATTTAAAATAAGAAAAAGGCCGTAGTCCGAAGATGCGTATCGAGGTATTTCCGGGGGGACCCCGCCTGTTGGAAAAAGGTATCGCGCTCGCCCGGCGCGGGCTGGGTACAAAGCCTCTCTACGGGCGCTCGGGCAGGAGCCTCCGATGCATCCCAATCAGCAGAGAGTAGACTACGGGCGTGACTATAAGGGACAACAAGAGGGAAATGAACAAAGCGCCAATGACTGCGACCCCCAAAGGCTTTAGCATCTGCGCGCCCGTTCCAACGCCATAGGCCAGGGGCAACATGCCAAGGGCCGCGGCAAGCGAGGTCATCAGCACGGGGCGTAACCGGCGCTGGCCGGCCTGGACCAGCGCCTCGATTAGTTCCAGCCCCTGCCCCTGCAATTGCTCAAAATAGTCCATCACCAGGATGCCGTTTTTGGCTACGATGCCCACGCCGATGATGGCGCCAAGAAAAGAGACGATGTTCAGGGAAACCCCGGTGCCCCAGAGGGCGGCCACCGTGCCAAACAACGCCAGGACAGCGCCAAAAACGATCGAGATCGGTTCATAGAAGGATCGAAAGGTAATCAACAGCACGGTAAACACCAGTAAAATGGCGGCCAAAAGCACTACGAGGAGATTACGAAAAGACTCCCGCTGTTGCTTATAGAGGCCGCCGTATTCGACCGAACCGGGCGGCAGCCATTTGTCGCGGCCAAGTCTTGCCTTGATTTCGCGCATCGCCGCGCCAAGATCTACGCCTTCGAGTCGCGCGTAGACAATATCGTCCTGGCGCAAATCCTGCCGGTTCAATTCCACCTGATCGGGCGCGAGATGGACTGCCGCGACCTGGTCGAGGCGAACCAGCGCGCCCCCGGGTGTACGGAGCTCCACATTGGACAGTTGGGCGATGGTATCCACGCTTTCGGGATCGGAGACAACGCGGATGTTCACGGTGCGGTCGCCTTCGAGCAGGTAGGAGGAGATCTTGCCAAGAAGGGCGGTGTGCACGGCATCGGCAATGCTTTCTACCGTCAGGCCATACCTCTTTGCCTCGGCTGGACGCACCCGGAAATCGATCGATGGCCCCGTGGCCTTGAGGCCATCGAAGGTGTCAACTACTCCGGGGATTTTGCTGATCTGGGCGCTCACCAGCCTTGCGGCATTTTTTAGCCATGCGAGATCGGGGGAGAACAAATAGATTTCAACCGGATTGGGCGCCATCTGCAAATCGCCCATCAAATCGTTTAGGTAGCCGTGAAAATCCCAACGGATCATCGGAAAGCGCCGATTGAACTTGTGGCGCATCGCCGCGAGGATCTCTTCGGTGGAGTGTTTGCGATCGGCTTTGAGTTTAATCAGATAATCGCCAACGTTTGGCTCGGTTATAAACGGCCCCAATTGGGTCCCGAGCCGGCGGGAATAGCCTTCCACGTCGGGGTTGGCGCGGATGAATTTTTCCGCTTCGTCTAGAACCCGCGAGGTTTCGGCAAGGCTTGTGCCCGGCTGGGCCTTAAAATCCATAACGAACCCGCCTTCATCGAAATGGGGAAGAAATTCCGTTTGGAGGCGCCCAAACATGAACACGCCGGCAACAAGTATCAATATGCACACCAGCATGGTCGGCCAGGCGTTTCGCAGCGCCCAGCGCAGGGCTGCTTCATAAGCCCGAAGGATGGGCTTTAGAAAAAAGCCGGCTCGATCGGGCCTGGAGCGGCCACCGATGAGCCATGCGGCCAGAGACGGCGTAAGGGTCAGCGCCAAAGCCAGGGACACCAAAAGAGATACAACCATCGTAAGCCCCAACGCGCGAAAAAAGACGCCCGCCATTCCGCCCAGCCAGGCCAGCGGCAGGAACACGACTACCGGGGTCAAGGTCGAACTGAGAAGAGCGGCAAAAATTTCCCCCATGGCTTCGTGAATGGAGCTCAGTTGGGAGCCGCCCGCGGCCAGTCGATGGCACATCGCTTCCACTACGACAACGGCGTCGTCGATAATCAGCCCGATCGAGGCCGCAACGCCCCCCAGGGTCATCATGTTAAAACTCATGTTCGCCAGGCGCATCACGACAAAGGTGATCAGCACCGAAACCGGAATGGTTACGATGGCCGTAAGGACGCTTCCCCAGTTTTTGAGGAAAAGATAGAGGATACAAGCGGAGAGGAGGATACCGAAAATGATGGCATCGCGCACGCTGCCCACCGAGTCGCTCACAAATTTTGACTGGTCGTAGAAAAAGCCCGGGCGCATGTCCGGGGGCAGTGTCTTGCGCAGTGTCTGGAGGTCCTGTTTGAGCATCGAGGCAATTTGGAGAAGACTCGAGCCCGGCTGGCTCTCGATATTAAACAATACGGCCCGGCGCCCCTGCGCGGTGATGCTCGTGTATGCCGGGGCAGGCCGGCGCTCGACGCTCGCAACGTCTCTTACAAAAACCGGATGTCCGTTTTTAACCGTTACGGCCACCGCTCCGATGTCTGCCGCAGAGGTTATCCGGCCGTCCACGGTCGCCAGGTAGAGGTGATAATTTTGGGCAATCATGCCGGCGGCGGCGATGAGGTTATTTTTCGCAAAAGCATCGGTTACGTCGGACAGGGCCAGTCCGGCCGCCTGCAATTTCAGAGGGTCTACCGTGACGTGGTATTCGGGCACGCGGCCCCCGAGGATTTCCACCTTGGCCACACCCGGGATTTGCAGAAAAAGCGGTTTGATTTTATAGACGGCGGTGTTCCATAAATCCATCTGGCTGCGCGTGGAACTGGTCAAACTGATGCCGATTATCGGGTAGCTGAGGGTAAAGGCGACCCGAGACACTTCGGTGGTGGCAGTGGCCGGCAGGTCGCTTCGAATTTCCGAGAGGCGCCCCATCACGTAGACCTCGGCGCGCTCCATGTTCGTGCCCCAGTTAAAAACCACGTTGACGATCGCCGAGCCGCGCGAGGTGGAGGAAACCACAGACTTGACACCGGGAATGGACTTCATCGACTCTTCGATGGGGCGCGCGATGATGGCCATCATTTCGCTCGCCGGCATGATGCCGTTATTTATCATTACGACGATGCGCGGAAATGGCGTCTCCGGAAATACCGAGGAGGGCGTGTGCAGGGCACAAAAAATTCCGGCCAGGCAGAGAACAGCCGCAATAAACGTTATGGACAACGCGTGGCGAGTGGCAAAGCGCCCGACTCGCAAGGGGCTGGTCGAACTCATGGATTCACCACCTGGATTTTCGTTTTTTTCGGCAACCCGTATGCGCCAACAGTCACCACGGTGTCACCGGCTTTTAGGCCCGCTGCCTTTACCTCCACCCAGCCGTTATCGGCAAACCCCGTGCGGACCGGGATTTGGACGGCCTCACTCCCTCGGACAAACGAGATGACGCTTTGCCCCTTTTCGTCGGTTACAACGCTTGCCTGCGGGGCGGCTAGGCAGTTTGCGCAAGTCGCGGTAACGATTCGAAGCGCAACAAACCGGCCCGGCCGAAATCCGCTTTTGGCCGGAAGCCGCGCCCACGCGGCCACCGTCCCGTTGGTCGAATCGACTGCCGGGCTCACAAACGAAAGCTTCGCTCGCGCGGGCGGCGCGGTCAGCACCTGGACCGGTTCACCGGGCGTTAATTGATCCGAAACCGATTCGGGTACGGAGGTTTTGACCACGAGCCGATTTAAATCCATCACCTCGGCCACCATGGTCTTCCCATCCACCGCCTGGCCGGGCTTAGCGTTAAGGCTTACGACCGTCCCGGAAAGCGGCGAGACGACCTGGAGCAAAGCCAGTTGAGCCCGGGCGCTTTGCAGATTTTTAAGCGAGGTGTTGTGTTCGGCGTACAATTTTTTTTGCCGCTCGATTTCCTGCTGGGCAAAAGCTGCGGTGACCGAGGCGGAATTTAGGGTCATGATAAGCTCGCCCCGGCGCACACGCCCTCCTTCGGCCACATTTACCCCGGCCACGACCCCGGCGGTTGGCGCGGCGAGCGGGGCATCGGCTGCGGGTTGGGTGGCCGTTGCGGGCGCCGGGCCGACCGAGCCGTATCCGGTGACGTAGCGGTGGAGCGTCATGAGGCGGAGCTTGCCGATTTGGACGCTGACAACGGTCGGCAGGCTTTCCGCCTTATTTTTGGTGACCGTATCGGTTGAGCGGGGGGTTAGCAGCCAATAGAGGCCCAGTGCGGCGAAAAGTAAGACGATAAGGCCAAAAGTTGCTCGCAGTGGTTTCATTTTTTCAAATCTTCGTTTGGAGTGGGTACGGTTTGGGCAGCCGCAAGCTTTGACGGCGAGAGGGTGAGCGGGCTTTGCACCGCGTCTTCGAGCCGGCCAAGAGCTTGCTGGGCCTGGATCAAGGCATTCAGGCGGTCCATGGCCCCGGCGCTATAGGCCACTTCGGCATTGGCCAAACTAAGCGGTTCGATCTCTCCGGCTCGGACCTGCGCGCGAACCGAGACCAGTCTGCGCCGCAGGTTTTTTAGCAGCCCCTCGGCGGTTTCCACCTCGGAAAGGGCCGAGCAATAGCCGGCCAACGCGGAGTCAATCGAGGTCAGGGCCGCGGTCTGGACGGTTAGAAAATGGGCGGCGGCCAGCTTGCGGTTGGCCTTGGCTTGAGCGATCTGCCCCTCGTTCCGGTTTAAAACCGGCAAGGTCAGGGTGAGGCCCAGACTCCACTGGTTATCGCCTGCGTTACCGTTATTCCAGGCATAACCCGGCCCGATATGGATGTCGGGATACTGGGTGGCGATCTGGAGCTGGAGCGCGGACTGGCTGACGGCATAATCGGCGAGAGCGCTTCGAACGTCGGCGCGATTTAGCAATGCCCACCGCTGGACTCGGGGTCTAGTCAGTTGGCGGGGAAAAGTCTTAAACCCGGCAAAGGAGAGGCTAATGTTTTCGAGCGCGCGCACGGATACGCCCAGCGTCCCCGCCAGGGCCACGCGCGCCTGAAGAACCCGGCCGGCGGCGGCCTGCCCGGCAAGGATCGTTTTGTCCAAATCGATTCGGGCCCGGGTGACTTCGTAGCTGGATAGATACCCGGCAGAGACCTGGCCTTCGAGCATCCGAACGACCTTTTTTCGAGCCTTTATCTCCCGGGCGAGAAGCGATGCTTGCCGCCTTGCCGCGTAGAGTTCCAAAAGAGCGGCGCGCACCCCGGAGCGCACCCCCCAGAGGGCGCCGCAAAGATTCCACCGCGCGACCAAGTCCAACTGCCGCGCCTGCTGGAGACGATAGCCGCGCTTTCCGGCGGTTTCGATCGGCCAGTCCAGGCTGACCGGCACAATCCACGGGCTAAAATTTCCGGGAATGGCGGAATCGTATGCCGGATTTACGGAGATGGAGGGATTGGGGCGCTCCCCGGCGGTGATCCGGGCGGCGTTGGCCGCCAGCAATTGAGCGCGGGCCTCGGCCAGCGAGGGTTGATAATAAAATGCCGCAAGAGTTAGAGGTTTTAGAGTCCACGCACGACCAGGGAT
The DNA here is from genome assembly GCA_031292215.1 of Syntrophobacteraceae bacterium. GTDB lineage: Bacteria > Desulfobacterota > Syntrophobacteria > Syntrophobacterales > Syntrophobacteraceae > SbD1. Next base: position 28,379 of record JARLHO010000070.1, read on the forward strand.
TGGCGCGGGGACGCGATTTTTTTCCAAAAACGCGCACAACCCCGGACCGTTTAGCGAACGGTCGGAAAACGCCGCAACGGTTTTCTCCGGCGAAAGGGGTCGCGGATGGAACGTGGCGCAGCCTCCAAGCGCTAAGGGAATGGAAACCATGACAGATACAAACAAGCTTTTACAACTCATCGCCCCGCCCGAAGGGAGGCTCGCATACGTTATACAAAGCCGCTCCCTCTACCAAGATAAAAAAATCCAGGGTCTTCCAACCGCAGGCCCCGCGGCGGCAATCCAGGATGAACCCGGCGCCGCAGGGCCGGCTTCTTTCAGTCTCGATCGTCCCAATTCTCATGATGGCGGTGACGATAACAGTGGCGCTCATAACTCCGATAATAGGAGTGGCGGTAATAGCTCCCGCCGTACCCGCCATAGTATCCATACACCCTGACCGGGGCCGGGGCGACATAATATCGGTACACCGGAGGCGCCGAATAATAATAACCTCCACAGGTCGGGCATGCTCCATAGATACCGACGGAAAAGCCCACGCCAGCCATGGAGGCAGTGGGCGCGATGAAAAGAACCGATAAAAACAAAACAGCCAAAAGCGTCTTTTTCATTTTTCCCCCTTAAAAACAGCCCTCATCGAGTTTGTGTCAGCAAAAGGTCATTTCTTATACGCTCCATGTCCGCTCCTGTCAGCGAACCGAAAGGAAAATACCACAACCAACCTGACAGGAAGCTGACGAGGCGCCGTTCTTTTACCAGACTCTACTTCGGGAAATTTAGCGTAACGGTCGTGCCCTGGTTCACTTCACTTCGTATGGTCGCTCTACCGCAGTGCAATTTCATTATGGACCACACGATGGCAAGCCCCAGTCCGGCGCCGCTCGTTTTTAGCGAGCGAGCGGGGTCCACCCGGTAAAAGCGGTCGAAGATTTTCGACTGATGCTCGGCCGCGATCCCACGTCCGGTATCCGTTACCGTCAGGTTCACGGATTGATCGGGCAGCCTTTCCGCCTCCATTACGACGCGTCCACCCCGCGGAGTGTGCTGAAGAGCGTTGGCGAGAAGATTGGCGATCACCCTCTGTAAAAGAACCGGTTCGGCATTAACCACCGTAGTGGCCCGGCAAATCACCTCGACTCCCGATTCTTCAGCAACCGCATCATATAATTCCCGAATGTTTTCCATTTCACTGTAGACGTCCACGGGCAGGCGCTCGATCGGGATCTCCCGATTCTCCGCCCGAGCCAGAAAAAGAAGGGTCTCGATCATCCGGGACAGGTTCGCATATTCCTCGAGGGCGGCTTCGAGCACCTGTCGATATTCCTCGGGGGTCCTATCTTTGGAGAGAGTGACTTCCGCGGCGCCCATGAGGCCATTTACAGGCGTGCGCAGCTCGTGAGCGATATCGGCCGAGAATCGGGAAAGTCTGCTAAACGATTCCTCGAGCCGGTCAAGCATTCCGTCGAAAGCGGCCGCCAGAGCGCCCAATTCCTTTGGCCATGGCGTCAGTCCGATCCTTTCGTGGAGCTGTTGGGCGGAGATTCTGCGGACAGTTTTAATTATATCGTTTAGGGGCCGGATCCCTCTTCGGACGACGAAGACACAGATACCGATCGAGAATATCACCCCGACAAAAAGAACAATCACCATTCTTTTCCGGTAGCTGAGCAGGATTGCTTTCTCGTAGGAGACATCCATGGCCACCTGGATCAGATATCTTTTACCGGCGCCGTTGCCCGCCCGGGCCGCTTCAAGCAGAAAATCCCCTCCCGCGGCGGGTTTGCATCGGATCCCTTCGCCCGATTTTTGGCGGACACCAAGTGGCCGGGGGAAGAGCTCGGGAGGAAGCACATGCTTCATACGCTTTGTCTCGACCAATATATTCCCGTGGTTATCGAGAACTCTAGCGAAGTACATTGCAGATTGTTGCGCCGAGGCTCCCCACAGGACCTCTTCTGCGACCTCCTCCTCCAGCACCTTCACGTTATTGGAATTAGCAGCTATAATTGTTTTTAAATGTGCAATTTTATTAGCGAGAAAGTCATTGTCTTCCCGTGAAATATTTTTGTGCATCGATATGTACAGATACAGCGTGGCGACACAAAGGATAATGACAAAAGATAAGGTTATGAGGAAAGTAAGCCTGCCGACAAGCGACCAGGGGCCGAATCCACAAGTTGCCTTTTTTGACGGGATTTCACCTTTGCTCAAGGACATAGCCTACCCCGCGCACCGTATGAATAAGACTCACCGCGAAGGGGTCGTCGACCTTTTTGCGTAGTCGCCCGACAGCTACTTCGACCGGATTGGAATCGCTGTCAAACAGTATGCCCCAGACCTGTCCGGCGATGTAGTTTTTGGAGAGCACTTCCGTCGTCCGTCGCGCGAGCAACTCCAAGAGGAGAAACTCCTTGGGTGTAAGATCGAGGGGGCGCCCGCTTCTTGTGGCCTTATGCCGTGTAATGTCGATCTCCAGATCGGCCACGCAAAAGACATCCGACTGCCTGAGGGGAGCACGCCGCAATAGAGAGCGGATACGGGCGAGCAGTTCGGAAAAGGCAAAGGGTTTCACCAGGTAATCATCAGCCCCGAGATCGAGCCCTTTTATGCGATCGCAAACCGCGTCCCGCGCGGTAAGGAAAATAACGGGGGTCTCCTTGTTTTGGCTGCGCAAATCTTTTACGATCGACCAGCCGCTTTTGCGCGGCAACATCACATCGAGTATAACCAGGTCGTAGGGTTCGGTCGTCGCCAAATGGAGACCCTCTTCACCATTTTCGGCGACATCGACGATGAAGCCTTTCTCAGCCAGCCCTTTGCTGACATAGCTCGATGTCATTTTATTATCTTCTACGATCAGAATGCGCATGTGCTCCGCCGTTGCCTTTGCTGTCCGTTCCCCTGCCACAAAGCACGGCAACGGGATTTATACCAGGTTGGGTTCAAGATTTGGCTGATGGGTTGCGCTTTGTTTCCGTGTCATTTCTCGTCAAGTTTCGCTCTTTAGCCTGCGCAGTGTCAATTGCTCGGCGGCCGAAAATGCGTGCGAGCGAACAAAAAGCGTGCAGAGCAGCGAGGTAATCCCCGCAGTGGCAAAAAGCATGGTGACGACGGTAAACTGGTAGATGGCGGCCACTACCGGGTTGCCTCCGGCAATGACCATACCGGCCATGAGGCCCGGAATCCACACGATCCCAAGGGAGCGCAGATTGTTGAGGTTGGGGATGAGGCTGGCCCGCGCGGCGGCCCGGGCATAAGGGGCTACCGCGGCGGCCGGGGAGGCGCCAAGGGCCAGCGCGGCTTCGATTTGCCCCGGATGCGCTTCGACTTCGGCCCGGAAGCGCTCCAGAGCAAGAGCGGCCGTATTCATGGCGTTGGCGATTATCATGCTGCCAACGGGCACAACCGTTGCGGGAGCGGCATCGATTACGCCCAGCGCGACCATGATGGCGATAACCAGCCCGGCTCCGATCAACACCGCCGGAACGCTCACCTGCAGGATGCCGGGGATATTTTTAGTCCTTCGGGCGGCGATAACCGCTGCGGCCACCATCATGGCCGACAGCACGAGGGCGCTTAGCCACCGCGCGCTTCCCAAAACCAGTGTCAGCAGCAAGCCGGCCAGGACAATCTGGCCTATTCCCCGCACGAGCGCGGTTCTGGTTTCGGCCAGCAAACCAATACCGGCCCGGCGTGCAAGCAAGGCTACCGCAAGGGCCAGGGCGACAGCGCCTGCGGCCTGCGCCGAGCGGGCAGCAAAAGTCTCAATGAGAAGCTGAGCGTGCATCGAGCACCTCCGGGGGCAAGCCATCCAAAACCAGCCGGCCCGAATCGATATGGAGCGCGCGGCAAGAGATCCTGGCGGCCTGCGCCAGATCATGGGTGACCATGAGGGCGGTCAAAAGGCGATCGGTTATGATCCTTGCCAGCAATTCCTCGATCTCGCCTTCAGCGCCTTGGTCAAGCGAGGAGGTCGGCTCATCCAGGAGCAGCACATCGGGTTTATTGGCAAGCGTTCGAGCCAGTGAGACGCGCTGGGCCTCGCCCCCGGAAAGGTTGGCCACATCGCGCCCGCCAAACCCCTTTAGCCCAACCTGTTCCAGCAGGTCCTCAATTTCTGCGGCCAAGAGGTCTTCGCCGCGCCGGCGAGGTCCAAAGCGCAGGTTCTCGGCTACCGAGCCCGGAAACAAATAAGCCGACTGCATCATCATGCCCACCCTGCGCCGCAGTTCCCGCGGGGGAAACCGGTGGTACTCACGGCCGTCAAAATAGACCGAGCCCCCGGTGGGCTCATCGAGCCTGTTTAGCAGGCGAAGAAAAGACGATTTGCCCGCCCCGCTCGGCCCAACGATCGCCACCAACTCGCCCCGCTTGATCTTAACGCTAACGGCGTTCACCAGCACTTTCCCCGCGACCTCGCGAGTAAGGTCCCTGGTTTCAAGAAATGCATCGGTGTCAGGCTGTGGGGCAGAACCTGCGGAAACGGTGGGGCTGTCGAAATCTTTGCGATCGCGGATCGTCATCTCAAGTTATCTCGTTTACTAATGATTTTCGCGCCATTAGCCGGCCGGGCGACCCGGAATAAAAATAAGCAAGGGAGCGGGCCGCGCTACTGCTTTGCACATGAATTATAAGAAAATACACTATTGTCCGGTAACTTTTGAATCGGCAGCTATAAACGTTCGATTTCCAATGCTCTTTGGCAAAGTTTCCCGTTTTCGATTTGAATTTGGGTAGTGCTGTGTGCACGGCATTCATGGATTAGGTCTGAAACTCGGGCCAAAATGTTGTGCCGGTTTTTGCAGGGTGGGCACAGCCTTATCTTGCCTACCTTTTCGGTGGGCACAGTGAAACTGTGCCCACCCACATTCGCCGCCGCTTTTGAAATTAACCGGACAGCAGTGAAGAAAATACTTGAAAATAGTAATGCATTTGTAATCGTTTTTATAGTAATATGTGAGCAGTCAGGGGAAACAAGCTTATGCGGACCGTTGGTGAAAGGCCAGGACAATCCGGCGGCAACCGGAGCGCCGCGTAAACTTTGTTTTCGAGACACAATCCAGCATATTGGTTTCATTCACGTCTAGTTTAGATATACATGTTTCCTGTAAGAGATCTAATACTGAATTCTGCCCGAGGTGGACAATTTTGCAGTCATTTTGGCAAAGATCAAACCCGGCAATGGTTATCGCACTTTTGGCGCTTAAGTTGTTGCATTATTCGCGTTTAAAGATGGGGCGCCAGTCTCCGCCTGCCTTGCGACTCTTTGGCAGGTTGGCTGGCGCCAACCAGGGGAGGACCTGTCAATGGCTTTTTGCCCGAGATGTGGAGGCGAGTTAAAAAGTATTCACCGTTTGCGAATGGACCGTGCCCTCAGTTTTTTCTACCCGGTGCGCCGGTTCCGTTGCAGTAGTTCGGGATGCGATTTCGAAGGCCGCCTGGCAGACCGTGACAGAGTCAAAAAGAGGATGCTGATATTGGTCGTCCCGATGTCAATTATCCTGACAGTTCTTATACGTTGGTTCGTGGCGCATGAGTAGTGGTTGACGACAAAGGCGGTGGCATCCCCTTCCGAGTAATTGTATTTCCCGAATAGTCGGTTGTCGAAATGATCGCAGGAGAGCCATGCGCCGCGCAACCTCATTACTCCTGTTTTTTTTCATTTTCCTCTTTTTTTTTTGCTCCATGGACTCCGACTTTGGCCGGGCCTCCCTTTAGAACCGACGACCCCCAACCCGTCGACTATCGGCACTGGGAATTCTACCTTGCGTCCCAGTATCAAAAAAATACGGGGGGCGTTAGCGCCACCGCCCCTCACGTTGAAATCAACTACGGGGTCCGCCCCGATTTTCAGCTCCATCTCATTTTGCCCATGGAGTACGCAAAACCGCGGGGTCAGCCATCTCATTACGGATACTCGGATACCGAACTCGGGCTGAAGTGGCGATTCTACAGCGAGAAACGGAAAAAATTCATGGCCGGGAGCTTTCCCCTTGTGGAAATCCCTACGGGAGAGGAATCAAGGGGTCTTGGAAACGGCGCCCCCCAGGTATTTATCCCACTATGGCTGCAAAAAGAATGGGGACCGTGGCTTTCCAATGTCGGGGGCGGCTACTGGTTTAATTCCGGCGCCGGCCACAGGGACTTCCAGTTCCTGGGGGCAATGGTTCAGCGAGACGTAAACAGGTATTGGACTCTTGGCGCGGAAATTTTCTACCAGACCCCGAGCGATAGTAGCGGCGCGCATGAAGTCGGGTTTAACGCAGGCGGCTTCCTCAAGCTGACTAAGAATCAGCAGATATTGTTTACCGCAGGGAGCGATATCCATGGTCCCAACAGCTTTTTCTATTACCTCGCTTATTACTTAACTTTTGGACCCGGGGAGGAAAAAGGGGGGTTGCGGACGCCAGGATTTCAAAAAGGGTGGCCACACTCATCGCCGGTAGACATCGCGAGGTTGGAGCGAGAATAAAACTTGAATTTCCGCCCAAGCAAAGAGGCAAGGGCCAGAAGCGCGGGGAGCTGTGCCCCCGCACCCCCACGGGTTTCGGGTCCCACCCATCCCGGGCCTGATACCAGATTGCGTTAAAGACCGCCCTTGCCGCCCCGGGCAGATGAGTTTAGACTACGGCACGGGTGGATGAACCCGATCGCAAGGAGTGGCCAATGCCAGCAGACGTAGTAAAACTCGATGACAGGCGGCTAAGAAAAACCGGGGCCGCACAGCTTGCCCGGGAGCTCATGGGCCTTCCCGCCAAACGGCGCCTGGAGCTTATTTTGGAAAGGCCCGACGCCCAATCGGTTACGAGGGCTCTGGAGGCAAACGATTTTTTCCACACGATCCAGGAAATCGGCCCCGACGACAGTCTATCGCTTCTTGCCCTGGCCAGCATCGAGCAGGTCAATCACCTCTTTGACATCGAGTGGTGGCGAAGGGACAGCCTGGAGCCCGCCAAAGCCCTTGCCTGGCTCGAGCGGCTAACCGGCGCGGGCGAAGAAAAGCTTTTCGAATGGATTTCCAAGGCCGACTACGAGCTGTTGGTAACTCTTTTCAAGCAATGGATATCGGTCGATACCGCCCCCGAGGACATCGACATGATCGAGGCCGCCGAGAGCCTGCCGCCAATGAGCCTGGACAACTTTTACTTCTGGGAATCGCGATACCCGCAGTTCGACGACCTTATCACCCAGATGCTCACGATTATCTTTGAGACCAACTACGTTTTTTTTAAAGAACTCCTAAACAGCGTCATTTACGCACCGGCCCCGGAGGTCGAGGAAAGCGCCCTGCGCTTCCATCGCGCAAGGCTCGAAGACCACGGTATTCCCGATTTCTACGACGCCCTGGAGATCTATCGGGTGATCGGAGCAGGCGAATTCACAGAAAAGATCGTGTTTGCCCAAGGTGAGGCTGCGCCTGCGGCCCCTACTTTCGCCCTTGCCCTTTTGCCCCCGCAGGACCTTTTCGCAAAGACCCTCGCAAGGCTAGAGGACCCGGATCTGGTCGAAACCCTTCAGGCCGAGACCGCCGCCCTGGCAAACAAGGTCATCATTGCCGATCAGATTGCCCCCGATGATGCACGGGCGCTTCGGCGGGCCGTGGACAAAACGCTTGCCTACATCAACCTGGGGCTCGAACTGCGCTCGGGGGCAAACCTGGAGAAGGCCTCACAAATTGTTGGCAACAATTTCCTGGAGCATCTTTTCAGGCTTGCCCAGGCCGAGGTGGCACGGGTGCGGGGACGGCTAAGGAAAACGGTTGCGGGGGGGATAAAGCACCTCGACGGCGAGTGGCACGAGGGGGCCGAGGAGCTTTTGGCCACTACCCCGAAAATCTTTCGGAGCGGGCGAACCTCGTATGATTTTTTCCGGACCCCTTCGGACCTGGCAAGGGCCAGTCATTTTGTTGACGTTATCATCGCGGCCGGCGACCTGTACAAGCGGCTGACCGGGAACACGAGGGAACCCGGCACGGCATCGGGGGAGGATGTAACGGTTGGGATGGTTGTACTGACCGCTGCGGCCAACCTGCTGCTATCGGGCAAATGGAGCGCGCAACCTCTGCGGCAGCCCTCCTGGCCCGAGATTTTTTCTTCCGTACACCCTCGCACAATCCGCGGAGCGGTGACCAAGGGGATCGAGGGCACGGTTAGCGAGGCCAAAAGAAGATCTCTTGTCCTGACCTATCTTGACCCCATTTTGCGGGACTACGAACTGGAAATGGGTGCGTTTTCCCTTAAAGGCCCGCCGGACCCGCAGCTTGTCAGGTTTTTTGTTTTCACTGAAGAGTGAAGAGTCAATAGCGAAGAGTTACTAAGACCTGCATAAATAACCGAACATTTTTGACTTCGCGTCGGTGTGAAATAAATTTGCATTCGAGATTGAGCTGATGGGTTGCGCTGGGAGACTGTGTCGCACCTGGCCGCCCGGGTAGAGGCAAAGGGCAGATATCTTGAAAATCCCCCCAACCCCTTGCAAAAAAGGGGGGCGATCAGGCCAAGCCCCTTTCTTGGGAGTCTCCGCTAAGGGGTAAGTGGGCGCATGTGCGGGTAATTGTCAGCTTTGAAAAAAAGGGGGCCATTGAGCCCAGCCCCTTTCTAAGTTACTGCTCATGCGCTTAGGGCAAACAATATTCAAGCGCCCCGGCGCCCTATAGCTCAGTTTGCGAATTTTTCTTACGACACAGTCTCTTGGCTCCACCCATCCTACGGTTCACCACATCCGGCTGGAAAGCAGAATGGATGAAACGCAGTGAAACCCGTTCTCGTGCTGACTGTGTCTACGGACGTGGCGGCCCGTCTTGAACGCAACTCTTTGCGGGTGCATTCTCACGGGATAAGGCCCAGGGTGATTCTGTCCTGAGATAAAACAATAATAATATCGACATGATATCCAATTATCTGGTCAAAAGCTTTTCTCCCGTGTATATAAAGGACATCCAAGACATTTCACGGGGAGGGGGAATCCACTTTGGACCTGA
>JARLHO010000071.1 GCA_031292215.1 Syntrophobacteraceae bacterium
CGACGAGGAATAATATCCCTCTCGCCAGTCGGGAAAAGTTGCAAATAAGGGGGGCGAGCGAGCCCAGCCGGTCCATGCGCGTCATTGCAAGCGGCTGGAGAGTAAATCCCCCCAACCCCCCTTTGCAAAAAAGGGGGGCGATCGGGCCAAGCCCCTTCTTGGGAGTCTCAGCTAAGGGGCAAGTGGGCGCATGTGTGGGTAATTCTCAGCTTGCTGTGGAGGTGGACATGAGAAGTGATAGCCATGGATGATAAGTTTTATGTCTATCAGGACGCCAACCTGAATAAGCAGATCAAGGCGCTGCTAAAAGGGGGAGCGAATTCGGCCCCGGCCGCGCGGCATGCCCTGTCGATTATCGAACAGTTCATAAACGGGGGCAGCCTCAACCTGAAAAATCCGGGCAGACTCACCCGGTATGGCGATGCCCGCATAAGGAACTGCCTGAAATTCGATCTGGTGAGGAGCTACCGACTGGTGGCCGTGCTGGTGGAAAGCGGGATCGCGTTTCTCTTTGTGGGAAGCCATGCCGAATGCGATCATTGGATCAAAAACAATGCCTGGATTGAACCCAATTTGGACAAAAAAAGAAACACGATTACCGAGATAAGGGAACGGGAATGCCCCCTGGAAACGGTTGCCAGGGGAGCTGAGGCGGAAGAATTTGAACCCGATTACGATGCTTTGATTTTCCAGGACATAACCGATCAGGACCTGCGACAGATATTTAGCGGACTGTGCCACAAATAACTTTTTTCGCGGATTTCCATAAAGTTTACCCCACACATTGAAAAAGGAGAACCCCATGCCTTTGGTGACCATCAAACTGATTGAAGGTGTTTACTCTCAGGAGAAAAAAGAGCAGATGATTCGACGCATGACCGACACCATGGTCGAACTGGAAGGCGAGCATATGCGGCCGGTGACCTGGGTGGTCATAGAGGAGGTAAAAAGCGGCGACTGGGGTGTCGGAGGCAAACCTTTCTCCTGTTCGGACGTAAAGGCGCTTGCAAAAGGTAAAACTGTTTGAACAACCGTTACTCAGGAGGCGATAAGTGAGGACAAGGCTTTTACCGGCGATCTTTTTGATTTTTCTTTTGGCGTCCACCACCGCTTGCAGGGCCAAGTCGGGGACCATTACCTACGATATCGAGCTCAATGCGGCCAAAGGCGCCAAACAGGCCAGACTGTGGCTTCCCTATCCCCTCTCCGATAACCACCAGACGATTTCCGATATCCATGTCAGCGGAAACTACAACAGTTCGGCCGTCTATCGAGAACCGGCCGGCGGGGCCACATATCTCTATGCGCAATGGACCGATATAAGCGGCCCGCCTTCGATGGTCATGAGTTTCCACGCCGTGTCAAAAGACCGTGGAATCCAAAATCTAAAGGATTCGGAAAAACCTGTCCCGGAGACCCTGAAAAAATATCTCGCATCTTCCCGATGGGCTCCCGCAAACGATTACCGAAAACTTGCCGCGCAAATCGTAGAGGGAAAGACGAGCTATCTTGCCAGGGTGCATGCCGTCTATACCTGGGTGATAGAACACACCTTCAGGGACAATGGCGTAAAGGGCTGCGGCCTGGGCCTTACGGCCCGGACCCTCACGGAACTTAAAGGCGGCGGAAAATGCGCGGACATCAGCTCGGTGTTTGTCACCATGGCGCGCGCTGCGGGCATTCCGGCGCGGGATGTTTTCGGCCTGCGGCTTGCCGACCCGAAAAGCGGGGACATCAGCACCGCGTTCCATTGCTGGACCCAGTTTTATCTGCCGGGGACCGGTTGGGTTATGGCCGACCCCGCCGATGTGAGAAAGATGATGCTCGATCGCAACATCAAGCTAAAGGACGCCGGGAAGTGGGAAAAATTCTTCTGGGGCGGCGACGATCTTTTCCGTGTGGCGCTGGAAAAAAACGCGCGCGGCGTGGTCTTTAACCCGCCACAAAAAGGCGAGCCCCTCGGCTATTTCATGTATCCCTTCGCGCAGGTGGATGGAAAGAGCCTCGATTATTTTTCTCCGAAGGATTTTCGCTACACCGTCGCTTTCAAGGCGGATTGATCCCCTCACGCCCAAGACTTGGGACACTACTTTTATGAAGGATAAGTCTCAAACGAGAAGGGCGTTTTTTAAAAACGGCCTTCTCGTCGGCATTGGGGCGGCAGGGAGACTAGCCCTCGTAAAAGACGCCCGGAGTTTTCCCTCGTTTGGAAAACACCGCTTCGGCATGATCATCGACCTCAACCGTTGCACGGGGTGCAATTCGTGCGTCATTGCGTGCAAGCTCCAAAACTCCACGGCCAAACATCGGTTCAACACCGTGGTCGAGGAAAGGGAGGTCGGGGGATACCCCGACTCGCGCATCGTTTTTACCCCGGTTCTTTGCAACCAGTGCATAGACCCGCCATGCGCGCCCGCGTGTCCGCAAAAGGCCACCTACAAGATCGCGGGAGGGATCGTGGTAACCGACTGGAACAAATGCACCGGGGCAGGCGACTGTGTGACGGCCTGCCCCTACGGGGCGAGATTTCTCGATCCACGGTTTTCAAACAGGGTCGACAAGTGCGATTTCTGCCTACACAGGCTGGCGCGGGGTTTACAGCCGGCCTGTGTCGAGGCCTGTCCCCCGCGGGCAAGGGTCTGGGGGGATTTTGCCGCACCTTGCGGAGAATTTGCGCTCGCTCTTTCCGAAGGCCGCCTCGACCCCCCGAAACCCGAACTGGGAATCAGGACCAATGTGCTCTACAAGCGGATGGTGGAGGCCGGCCATGAAAAATAGAGTTCCAGAAGGCGAAAAAACCGAACGGGGCCTCACGCGCCGAGGACTTTTTACAATCGCAGGCCTTGGAGCGCTCTCCTGCGCCCTTGGAACCGACGTCGCCGGGGCGGGGGAAGCAGAGCTCGATTCGCGGAGCGTCCAGGGAACTGCGGCCACGCGAATGGACCGGGACGTACGGGTAGTACATTCGGTCTGCCTTGCCTGCAACGGCTTTTGCGGATTAAGGGGGGTGATCCGGGATGAAAAAGTGGTAAATTTTTCGGGAAATCCCTACCATCCATACAACATGAATTTCGAAGCCATCGATTTTAAGACGCCCGTTCGGGAATCTTTTCGCGTATCGAGTTCGCTATGCGGCAAATGCCTGGACAGCGCAAACCAGGCCTACAATCCCTACCGTGTGCTAAAGCCCTTGAAGCGCAACGGACCTCGGGGATCGGGCAGGTTTGAGCCCATTGAATGGGACCATATGGTGCGGGAGGTGTCCGAAGGGGGCAAGCTCTTTTCCCATCTCGGCGAAGACAGGATGGTCGAGGGTCTTAGGGACCTTAACTCCGAGGACCCGATAGATCCGGCCGCGCCGGAGCTCGGCCCGAAGCGCAACGGCTTTATTGCTATCACCGGAAGGCTTCAAAAGGGGCGCAAGGAATTCATCGACCGCTTCGTAAAGCAGGCGATGGGGTCGATAAACCGCATCGGCCACGGGGATATCTGCGGCCTTGGCTTTCGAATGGGCAACTGGGCTTTTACCGAGCGAAGGGACGTAGAACTTAAGGCCGACCCCTTAAGCGCCGAATACATCCTGATCTTCGGGGCCAACATTTACGAAGCCACCCAGCCGGGCGTAAACACCTACGGGGCGCTTGCGGCCAAGCGTCACGCGCAAGGCACGCTCAACTTTTCGATCGTCGATCCCAGGGCCACCAGGGCCTCGGCCCACGCGAAGGAATGGGTCCCGGTAAAGCCGGGACAAGACGGGGCGCTCGCCATGGGAATGATCCGCTGGATCATCGAACACAATCGGTTGAACCTGTCGTTTCTCACCGCGCCAAACCAGGCCGAAGCCGAAAACCGGGGTTACGCCGCCCATTCCAACGCCTCCTTTCTGGTCGTCTGCGACCCGGCCCACCCACGAGACGGCATGTTCCTGCGCATGAAAGACATCGATCCTTCAGCGTCCGGGAAGGCGGGGGAGGCCATGGTGGTGATTGCAACGGGAAGGGGCAAAAAACCGGTTTCCGCCCAAAAGGCGCGCGACGCAATACTTGATTGCGACCATGCCGCGACCGGCGAAAACGGCTTTCCCGTAAAGGTAAAAACCGCCTTTCGCCTTCTCAAGGAAGGGGTCATGGAGCACACCGCGGCCCGGTACGCAGAGTGTTGCGGGATCCCGGAATCGGCCGTCGCGCGTCTTGCCTCCGAATTCACCTCGCACGGAACCCGGGCTGCGGTGACCGCCTACCACGGGGCTGGAAACTACGTAAACGGGACCTACGCGGCCTATGCGATAGCTGTTCTAAACGGGCTCATCGGCAGCGTGGACATGCGCGGCGGCTACATGAGAGCGGGAGGCGGCTGGGGGTCGCCCAAAAAAGGGGCCTACGATCTTGCCCGATTCCCCGGGCAGGTAAAGGCCCGAGGCGTTCCCCTCTCGCGGGAAAAATTCGCCTACGAAAAAACCACCGAATACCGGACTAAAAAGGCCAAAACCGGGAGCGGGTATCCGGCCGGCCGTCCATGGTTTCCTTTCTCCAAAGGAGGGCTAAGCGTTGAAACCCTGAGTGGGGTTGACGGAAAATATCCCTATCCCTGCAAGATCCTTTTCACCTATCTTTTTAATCCGGTCTATTCCATTCCCGGAGGCTACCGCTTCAAAGAAACCCTTTGCGACCCGGAAAAAACGCCCCTTCATGTCTCCTTCGATGTGACGGTAAACGAATCCAACCTCTATGCGGACTACATCGTCCCGGAGCTCTCCTACCTTGAGGGCCATTACGGATGGCTCACCCCGCACGCTCCAAGCCTCATGTTCACGGCCATAAGAACGCCGATGATCGAACCTCTTACCGGGAGAACCGGAGACGGTCGCCCGTTTTGCACCGAGACCTTCCTGATAGACGTAGCGGAACGTCTCGGCCTTGCGGGTTTCGGACATGATGCCATTGCGGATAAAGACGGACATCTTCATCCACTCCACAGGGCCGAAGACTTCTATCTGCGAGGATTTGCCAACATTGCCCTCGGCGCGGGAGTAGAAGAGGCATCCGCCGAAGAGCTGGCCTTTATCGAAAAAAACTATCCCGTGGCCCGCTATAGAAATATCCTTACCGGGCAGGAGTGGAAGAAGGTATGCTACATGCTGGCCAGGGGCGGGCTTTTCAAAAAATACGACGAGATGTTTAAAGGAGATACATTCAAACACGGCACGAAAAGATATGCCATCTATAACGAAGACCTCGCGGCAACGACTAATTCCATGACCGGAAAACGTTTTGGCGGAACGCTCCAATATCTTGCGCCCGCCGATCTGTCGGGAGAAACGCTTGAAGAGGCCGACCACGAGTATCCTTTTTCAATTGTGACCTTCAAACGCTGCCTCCACACGCAGTCGCGCTCCCTCTGGTTTCGGTATTCGATGGAAGTGATCCCCGAAAATTTCGTGGAAATAAACGAATTGGATGCCGCAGCGCTTGGCCTAAAGGATCGCGACGAGGTGCTTTTGAGCTCAAGGAGCAACCCGGACGGCATCCGGGGCAGACTTCGCCTAACACGGCTTATTCGGCCGGGATGTCTCGGGGTGTCCTTTCATTTCGGCCATAAGGAGTTTGGCGGCGGAAGGCTCGAGGTGAAAAACGGTCCTTCGGTATTCCAGGGCGGGGCGGCCCTGTTTAAAGGAGATAGCCTTGTCACCGACCCCGCCTACCGCGCGGGCCTTAACTCCAATGACCTGACCCGGCTGGAAAAACGGCTCGCCAATACGCCCATGGTCGATCTCGTCGGGGGCATTCCGGATTTTAGCAGCACACGGGTAAAACTAAAGAAAGTCTAAATTCAGGCGCTCTTCCCCCTTCTATCAACTCAGGGTATAGTGCGTTTGCGGGGATGATCCGATCGGGTAAATCCGGTTCGCCCGCAAAGCGTTGCAGCAAGACTCCAAGGATGTTGGCGCCCAAGGAGTACTGAGGGTGGATGCGACCACAATTGAAGATGTCCTCGACTACGTCGGCTCCTATTATGAGAAGAAGCGAAAACCGTCCTCGAAGCTGATCCGGCTGGACGATGAGTCCGCGTACTGCGTCCTTTGCGCCGCCGCCTTCCTTGGGCGCTTCGCAAAAATGGATGGCTTTCAGGCCCAGCGGTTGTTTGTCCGCATGCGGACATCAGGTGTTCGAACCGAAAATGAGCTGCGCTCGTGGATCGATGAGACCTTTTGTCGTGTCAATACCAGGCGGTGGGACTCAAGCCGGAAACGGGCTCAAGAATTTCTCGAGGCCGAAATAAAGGTGTTTGCGCCTTCTGTGGAGTTTTTCGGTCCGGTCGAAGACCGCCCTTCGGCTCGAACCGATGCGCTGCAGTGCCCGGGGGTAATTTTTGGCAAAGGCTGCCCGCCCGAGTATCCGCCCCTCCTTGCCGTATTCAATTCTCGAAAGCCAAGGCGGGTTTGCCCCGATTCAAGCTGGCTGGATGCGATGCGCTGTTTCCTGCGCGGTATGGACCGAGGGGGAATTGGCCTGGCCGGCAGCACGGGGACGCTCACCTACGATCTTGCCTCAGCTCTTGCTCTGCGCCTGAATTTTCTTCAGCTCCTGATCGCCCCCTTTCCCCTTTTCGGGGCGGATCGTCAATTGTTTACAATCTTCGAAGAGACCGCCAAAACCCTTCCAACGATTTCCTGCATGGTCGATGGCGCCCCATGTCGCGGAAAACTGCCCATGAGGTGTCGCGACCGGCTTCTTGCCGCTATGTCCGATTTTCATCTCGTACTGGAAATAAGATCGGGCGGAAATCTCCTGGCGGTCCTGGAGCAGATCCAGTCAAAATCGCCCCGGCCCCACTTTGTTTTAACACCCGACACTCCGCGGACTTCCAGTGGCGGAAATCTTACCCTTTTGAAAAAATTTCCGGAGCACGCCGTGGGATTTAAAGCATCGAGGCCGCAGGAACCGGTTCAGGCCGAGGCGGCCGGCGCCGCCAACTCTTTTAGCTCTTCAAAGAAAGCGTCGCGGGAATGTAGTCTTTGGCGCGGCGTAAAACTTGCCCGGGACACTCACCTGTTTCACTACACACGGGGCTGCGTCGGTCCCTGGCCCGGTGAGACGTACCGGCAATATCTTCTCGATCTGCTCGACGCGGGCCTCCTCTCGACTGGCGGTTCGGCGCTCGCAAGTCTTGCCCGGATCGCGCGCGAAGGCCTTCTGCGAGCCTCCTGCCACATGATCAGGGGAAAGATTCCGGTCGTTTCCTGGAGTTCCGTTCCACCCCACAAGCTTTTTCTCATGCGGACATGGCGCCGACCCTTTGCTCGCTGGAATGTCGAGCCTTACGGCGTCGCCTTGCGGCGCGATATACTGCGCCCGCTGGGGGCAAAGCCCGCCATATACGGAAGCGAAGAGGTCTATTCGAAGCTTCCCGACTCGGAGAAATACCGCTTTCAGTTAAGCCGTCCCCGGCCTGGCGCCGCCTGGAGACAGGAACGCGAATGGCGCATCGCAAACGATCTGCTGCTTACAGAAATAAAACCCGACCAAGGCTTTTTTTTCGTGCAAACGGCAAGGGAAGCCGAAAGGCTCTATGGATGCACGGACCCGGGGCTGCCGGTGATTGCAATGAGTGAGCAAGACTTCTGACAAAATTTATTTCGTTCGCCCCGCGGCATGATCGGGAGGGGATCGAATCCACGGTGGCGATGCCCAAAAAACGCAACGAGCAAAGGCTCTCGCCCACAAGCCTGCGCTCAAACACCTAGCGCTTGGGCTCGGAAACCATTTTGCGTACATCTTCGAGGGTCATTCCCGTATCGATGTCCTGGCGCGCCACGAGTTCGTAGAGCGCATCCACCAGCAGCGGCGACCATCGACCAGGGGGCGACGAATTTTCCGGAGCCGCAGGCTTTAGTGTGGATTCCTTCGCTTGCAGGGACGGCAACGGTTCCGGCGATTTGGCTTTTCTGACACGCTTTTCTTTCTTGGGGGGCTCCTTGGCAGCAATCTCAAGCCGGGGCTCGTTTACGGCAACCAACTCCGGCGCCGGCGCCTTAATGACGCATTCTTCCGTCTTATCCTCAACTGTCATAGTGGAGTGGGCGTTGGAGACCCTTTGCCCGTCCTCGACCGCTACTGGCTCGGTCAAGGGCTCTTCGCAATCAGGCTCTATTTGGCGGTTTCCAAAAACGCCTTTGGATTGGAGCACATGAACGACGAGATATCTCGCCCTTCCGACCTCCCGGGTAATAGACTCGATACTTTGGCCGCCGGTGTAGAGCGCTACGATTCGCTGCTCGGTGTCTTCGTTCAATGCGCGCGACGCCTGAGGTTGGTTGTTACGGCATCCGGGTTGCGAAGACTCGTTTCTGGGCTTTCGATAGTTCTGTACTGATTGTCTCATTTTTTGTTTCGTCTCTTTGGTTGGTTTAGAATTTGTGGAAGAACAGCGCTAATATAACATTATCGCTGGCAAATCAACTTCTTTTCAAGATGTCGGCAGACTTTCTGTTATCTTCGCGGCCAAAAACCAGCCGCTACCCGGAAAATTGATCGGTAGCCTCAACTGTGCGGCTCGCTCTCTACCCCTTGGCTTCGCACCGCACCGGCTATCCGACTGATCAGCTCTTCCTGGTCCCATGTCCCGTAAGTGGTTGTCAGGCCAAGGCGGACCACAACAAGCTTAAGAGAAGGAATTACGGAGACGAACTGCCCATCGTATCCTATGGCATGATAGGAACCGCGCGGAACGGCCCGGACTGTTTTCCCGCCGCTTCTAAACTCGCGCGGGATGCGAAGCCAAAAGCCCGCCCCATACCTTTTGCCTGAAGCCGGCGCCGGGGCTGTGCAATACTTAACCCAGCCTTCGGGAAGAATTCGATCTTTTCCCCACATTCCGTCCCTCATATAAAGAAGGCCGAACCGGGCCCAGTCTCTTGCCGTTGCGTACATAAAGGCCGACCCCACCAGAGTCCCGGAGGCGTCGGGCTCCACCACCGCGCTCTTCATGTCGATGCGCTCAAATAGCTCGCGTCGCGGAAATTCGATGTACTCGCGTTCGTTTCCGAAGACATTGCGCATTACCTCCGAAACAATGTTGGGCGTGCCGCTGGAATACTGCCACTTAACGCCCGGGCGAAACAGCAGGGGTTTGTTTGCGGCAAATGATGCCATGTCGCCGGTCCCAAACATCATTGCGCTCACATCGGAAAGAGGGGAAGAATAGTTTTCCTGGAAAGCCAGACCGCTGCACATATGGAGGAGATCATTTAGCGTGATCTTCTTTCTGGGATCGTGCGCCTTACACCACTCGGGCAAAAGAGCATCGGATTGTAAGGACAGTTTTCCCTCACCCACGAGGATACCCGCCAAGGCGGCGAAAACCGACTTGGTCATCGACCAGCCCGGCAGAGGCGTATGGGAGCTAAATCCCGGCGCATAACGCTCGGCCACTATCCGGCCGTCGTATACTACCACCAGTTCCCTGGTTCCGCGGAGATGATCGGGGTCGGGTTCCCGGAAGGCCCAGTCCACTGCCTGCCTCAGTTTCTGACCGTCCAGAACATGCGGAAGGTGTTTGGTATCGACCATCTCACCACGGGGCCATGGCTCATTTTCCCGCCCGTGAGCATCCCTTGCCGCTACGGTGGCGCCCTCTGCGCTCCAATCGATACTCTTCCCACCCCCTATCATCAGGGTGCAGCCAAGCCCTTGGCGGAAGATCGCCTTCCGCTCGGCCAATCCATGGATAGAGGCCGTGACCGTCCGCTTCCCATAGTCGATCCGGCCGTTTGCAAATCTAAGGGGATAGAGCGCCCCGACAGGCAATAGATCCTCGCTCGACACCGCCGCGGGTGTCCTTCCCGATACGAAGACATCCGAGCACAGGTTCTTGGCTTCAAAACCCGTAACGACGAGCGCCGCCTTCCACAAATAAAAGCCAAATACCATGGCGAGGAAGACACCAGCGACTGCCGAAATCAAAAGAACTCGTTTGGCCGGCTTTTTCATTTCACAGCCTTATCGGTCGGCTCTGAGGCGATAAGCGCCATAGAGTCCGATAAATGTAAGGATCTCCGTAGACAGACTCCATGGTCTCGTGTCCATTTAGTTTTCTCCTTTACATCGGCTGGGCCAGCCTTACATTTAACGCTAACTCGACTCCGGAGGACGCCGGTGAGTTCAGGACATACGGACTTTTATCTCTGCGAGGACCTGCTATCCGAGGATGAAAAGCAGATCCGCGACGATGTGCGCAACTGGGTCGACAGGCGCTACCTTCCCCGGGCGGCCGATTATTTCGAGACCGCAGAGTTCCCGGTCGAACTGATCCCCGAGATGGGGGCCATGGGACTATTCGGGATCAAACTAAACGAATACGGCGGTCGGGGAAAGAACAATGTCTCTTTCGGCCTGGTGTGCCAGGAGTTGGAACGCGGGGATTCAGCCCTTCGCTCTTTCGTATCGGTTATGAACTCCCTGGTAATCCACCCCATCTATTCGTTTGGGAGCAGGGAACAAAAGCAGCGGTGGCTCCCGGAACTCGTTCGCGGCGCAAAAATCGGCTGCTTTGGCCTGAGCGAACCCGAAGCCGGCTCCGATCCCCGCAGCATGCGCGCAACGGCGGTAAAAACCGGTGGGCGCTATATTCTAAACGGCCGAAAGATGTGGATCACAAACGGCGCGATAGCCGATGTGGCAGTGGTGTGGGCAAAGACGGAAAACGGCCGGGTGCGCGGTTTCCTGGTCGAAAAGGGAACCCCCGGATTTTCCGCCCGTCCGGTCGAGCGCAAGTTTTCGATGCGCGCCTCGGTTACCTCCGTTCTCAATTTCGACAATGTGTCGGTTCCCGAGGAAAATCTTCTTCCCGGCACAACCGGCCTTAAATCCGCCCTGATGTGCCTAAACGAGGGCCGCTTTGGCATTGCCTGGGGGAGCGTGGGAGCGGCCATTGCCTGCTATGAAGCCGCCGTTAACTACGCGAAATCCAGGATCCAGTTCGGAGCGCCGATCGCCTCCTTCCAACTGGTGCAGCAAAAGCTTACCCTGATGCTAACCGAGATCACCAAGGCGCAACTCCTGTGCATCCGGCTGGGAAGGCTAAAGGACGAAGGACGAGCGAGCCCGCAGCAGATCGCGATGGCGAAGATGAATAACGCCTTCGAAGCCCTAAAGATTGCCCGCAGCGCCCGAGAGATCCTCGGGGCAAACGGAATCACCCTCGGACACCCCCCCATTCGCCACATGCTAAATCTGGAGACCCTCAACACCTACGAAGGCACAAGGGACATCCACATTTTGTCCCTTGGCCGCCACATAACCGGAATGAGCGCCTTTAGCTGCGAACCTGAAGAAAAGGGCGCCGGCTAGACTGAGCCGGTCAAGGGCGCAGGGGGCGGCGAGGCGCCCTGAGACCTCCGTGCAACGGGCTTCCTGTTTGCTTTTCCCGGCTCCGCCATTCTTGCCTGCGTGGGGGTCGGCCTCCATACGCGGAGTGGCTGCAAAGGCGAAAAATGCAGGACCTGCGCGGTTGGAGCCTTTCTAAAAAGTTACCGCGATGGATCGAGTTTGCGCGGGGGGGTATCACAGAATCTGTTCTATCCCGATGGCAATCAGTATGAGACCCGCGACGATTGTCGCCTTTTGGGCTATATTCATCCGGATAAAGAATGCGGAAATGTAGTTTCCCGCCCACAGGGCGACAAAACTTATGACGGCGGATAAAAATCCGACCAGCAAGGCATCAACGCCCAGAATCCCGGCGCTCAAGCCTCCCCCGATATTGTTAAGCGACAGCGCTATCCCGAGCAGAGTCGCTTCCTTAAAATCTATATGCTTCGATTGATCCTTGTCGGCAATTTCGGGAGAAAGCAGTATATCGCCGATATTTTGGGTGCGCTTGGAACGATTTTCGCGAAGTTTTTTAATATAGGGCTCCAGTATCATCCACGAACCGATGGCCGTAAGAAGCACCATGGCTATCAGGGAAGACACTCTCGTTCCCAGGGAACCCGATACCGCCTTGCCCGAAAAAGCAGCCAGGTAGGAAATTACAAATGTAATTACCGAAATCCAAAGATTTACCGGGGTGCTTATCGATATCCCACGTATGCTATAGGCGATTCTCGCCCCAATGTTGTCAAAGTTATTGGTTAAAGCTATAAAGAATGCAAGTACAATGTGATCCATCACGCCAATCCTTATATCAGCCTTTTATAATTCCACGGAAACGACTTTGCTACCGGCCAAAAGCCGCGCGCCAAACTTTTCCGCGGCGCCGGCGATTCTACCCGCGAGCTATCGGCTCGATTGCCCGATTTTCAAACCCATTATAAGGGTGTAATTGCCGATTACATCGTTTTTTGTTCATTACCTTTCCACACATTCTCGCACGCGATTTAGAAAAACTATTTATTTTGCCTCAATACCAGCCCATCTTGCTGCGCCACAACTTCCGTTACTTGCTCCGCAGTTGTGAGGTAATGGAATGTTTAGTTGACAGAGAGCAAAAGCACGCCTACTTAATTAATCTGCGTTACGAAATTGCGACTTATATGACGGTTTTGTGACAATTGAGCGTCAGTTCTATTTTGTGCCGCTATGAGGAGGTGTTGTATGTCTATAATAGACATCGAGGATGACCCTTGCGCCGCAGGGGATAAGCCTGCTGCAAAAGGGGTAAAAAAAAGGAAGAAAACGGCAGAGGATACCCGAACAGACTCTGGGAAGGAGAATACCATGGCATTTGAAGAGGGAAAAAGCATCTGCGAGCCGGAGACCACCCCGGAGACCACCGACCGTGAAAGCATGCAGGGCGCCTCTGGAGCCCTTAGGTCCGCCGAAGGGTTTTCCACGCAATTCATTGGCTCGGCTCGAAACGCTATTGGCGACACTCTGAAGGCAACGGGCGCGGTTGCCATGGATGCCGTGAACGTGGTGCAAAACATGGTCAAAGGAACGGTTGGCGCAGCCGAGGATGTGAGCCTGAGCCTTGTTGGAAGCACCGTTAACGTGGCCAAAGGCCTTGTCGGCGGGGTCTCCGAGGTTGGCGGGGAGAGCTTTACCATTGCTTGCGACGCTGTTTGCGGCGCCGCAAGAGGTGTCTCGCAAGTCGGAGGCGAGGTGCTCACGATCGCTCAAAGGGCCGCTCTTGGGACCGTCAGGGGGGTTTCGGAAGTCGGCGGCGAACTGCTCACCACCTCCCGAAGAGCCATGTCGGCAACGGTGCTCGGAGTCTCAGACCTTGGAGCGGAGGTTGCCTCGGTGGCCCAAAGGGCGATTCACGGCGGGATCAACGCGACCAGAGACATCGCCGCCAACGCCACGGCAACCTCAAAGGACGCCATTGGAGGGGCCGTAGACACTGCGGGTTCCCTTGCAATGGGAGTTGTCGGAGCCGCGAAAAATGTTTTCGTAGGTACTGTTGGAGGCGTAAAGGATGTCCTTAACGCAGCGCTGCCGAGACCGGCTGAACATCCTTAGATTGCGCGAATCATTATATGGAACCGAACATACCGATAAACAGATAGGCGTTTCTACTGCCTTATGTCGGGCAGGGCAGGGCGAACAGACGAACCGGTGATTGCAACCTCACACTCACCGGTTCATTTTTTCAAAGCGGGAGAAAGCGATGGTACGGCCAGTCCACACCGCTCTCAAGGGAAGAGCCAGGTTTAAGATCGATGGGCTGTGCGGCTCAAAAGCGCTGCGGGACCATATTGAAGCCGGGCTCTGGAGGCACAAGGCAATTAGTGGAGTCTCTTCGAGCACAACGACCGGCAACGTTTTAGTGACCTTTAATTCGGGCAACGACTTCCGGTCCATTGCCGAAGTCATCGAATCATTGGTTCGGGATTACCATGATCTGGAAATTGCCTCCAAGGCCATCCGGGAGGATAAGGGCGCCCGCGCCCCGGACATGCCGTCCACGGCGGTTGCGGTCAAATCCCCCGGGGCGCTGGGCAAGGCGCGAAGCGCATTATTTGGCCAGGCGCAACACCAGGAACAAGTTCTGGAACCGTGGCACACGCTCCATGCCGGCGCAGCTCTTGAGGCTTTTAAGAGTCCGGCGGCGTGCGGGCTGTGCAATACCGAAGCACTCGAGCGCCTTGATCTCTATGGACCGAACGCTCTGCCCCAAACCTCCGCCAGGTCTGGGTGGGGCATCTTCGCCGATCAGTTTAAATCCCTTCCCGTTGTCCTGCTCGGAGTTGCCGCGGGGATCTCGGTTTTAACGGGCGGGCTGGTCGATGCGGTAGTCATTTTAGGGGTCGTGGCGATAAACGGCGCAATTGGTTTTAAGACGGAGAGCGAGGCCGAAAAGACCATCAACTCCCTTAAAGACCTCGTAAAGCCTACCGCCGATGTTCTGAGGGACGGTTTGGTTAAGACCGTTTCCGCGGACCTGGTCGTACCCGGAGACATCCTCGTGCTGCGCCCCGGCGCCTACGTCGCAGCCGATGCCAGGCTGCTCGACGCAAATCACTTAAGTGTCGACGAATCCGCTCTTACCGGCGAGAGCATGCCGGTTGCAAAGACCATCGACCCTCTTTCGCGCCCGGACATCCCGTTAGCCGATAGACTCAACATGGTCTACATGGGGACCCTGGTAACGGGTGGGCAGGGATTTGCCGTGGCGATTGCCACGGGCGGTTATACCGAGGTGGGGAAGCTCCAGGCCCTGGTAGGGGAGGCCTCCTCGCCCGATACGCCCATGGAAAAGCAGCTAAATAGACTCGGAGACCAGCTCGTGCTCATCTCGGGCGTTGCCTGCGGCCTGGTTTTCGGAATCGGCCTTCTTCGCGGATACGGCTTTTTAACGATGCTAAAGACATCGATAGCGCTCGCCGTGGCCGCGGTACCCGAAGGGCTGCCCGCAGTCGCAACGACCACGCTTGCCCTGGGTCTTAGAAACATGAAAAAACACAACGTGCTGATTCGCCACCTCAACGCCGTTGAAACCCTGGGGTGCATCCAGACGATATGCTTCGACAAAACGGGCACGATCACTCAAAACAGGATGTCTGTCGTACGCCTCTTCTCGGGAATGCAGGCGGTGAACGTCTCCAACGGCAGGTTCTTCTCGGGTGAATCCACAGTCGATCCACTCGACTCCAAAGAGATAACGAACCTCATCGAAAAATCCGTTCTGTGCAATGAAACGGAAATCGTGGGGGAACCGGGCCAGTACGTTTTGCACGGCTCACCTACGGAGATATCCCTTGTAAATCTCGCTTTCCAGGCAGGGATCGATGCGCACCGCCTAAAAGAGGAGCACCCGCTTCTCAAGATGAACTATCGCTCGGAGAGCCGCCTTTTCATGGGATCTCTTCATACATTCGAAGAGGAGGGGCGCAGCCGTTTCCTAATAGCCATGAAGGGGAGCCCGGTCGAGGTCCTGGCGATGTGCGACTCCCATATCCTGGGCGGCGAAGAACTTATTCTCACCGAAGACGACCGCTCCCTTATCGAGCGCGAAAACGAGCTGATGTCCGCCGATGCTCTAAGAGTCCTGGGGGTTGCCTACACCATTTCGGACACCGAAGATCGATTCGGAAAAACGAACGGTTTCGTATGGCTGGGTCTTATCGGCATGGCCGATCCCGTGCGCCCGGGGGTCTCGGGGCTCATGCGCGAGTTTCACCACGCAGGGATCGACACCGTTATGATCACCGGTGACCAGAGTCTTACGGCATACGCCATTGGCAAGGAACTCGATCTCGCTTGCGGAAAACAAATCGAGATCCTCGATTCCTCAGAGATCACCCAGATGGATTCCGAGGCGCTCACCGCGATTTCGGACAAGGTCCACGTTTTTGCAAGGGTTAGTCCCTCCTTCAAGCTCGATATCGTTCGCGCCCTTCAGAGCAAAGGCAGGGTCATCGCGATGACCGGAGACGGAATAAACGATGGGCCGGCTCTAAAAGCCGCAGATATCGGTATCGCCATGGGGTTGGGGGGAACCGATATTGCCCGTGAGGTAGCCGATGTCGTCCTGGAAGGAGATAACCTCGAGACGGTGATCATAGCCGTAAGAGACGGCCGCACCATCTACAACAATATCCGCAAAGCCCTGCGATTCCTTCTCGCCACAAACTTCAGCGAAATCATGGTGATGTTTGTAACGGTTGCTGCCGGGCTGCCTGCGCCCCTTGGCGCCATGCAGCTTCTGTGGATCAATCTCATCTCGGATATCTTCCCCGGCCTCGCCCTGGCCATGGAAGCGCCCGAACCCGATGTCCTCGACCGGCCGCCCCGCCCCCCGGAGGAACCCATTGTAAAGTCCTCCGATTTCAAAAGGCTGACATTTGAAGCCGGCACTCTCACCGCGGGCGCCATGGGGGCCTACGCCTACGGGATCGCCCGCTACGGGCTGGGGGCCCGGGCCGGAACGCTTACCTTCCAGAGCCTCACAATGGGGCAGCTCCTCCATTCCATAAGCTGTAGATCCGAAAAGCACACCATCTTCAGTGGGGAAAAGCTCCCGCCCAACCGGTACCTCACGATGGCCCTGGGCGGCTCGTTTGCTCTGCAGATGCTCACCATTTTCGTGCCCGGACTACGAAGCCTCTTGGGCCTTGCCCCGATCGGTCTGCTGGACGGCGCGGTCATAGCGGGAACCGCCGCGCTGCCGCTTCTGATAAACGAGGCGACCAAGAGTTTGACCGGGGACCAACCGTCGGTGAAGTGCGATGTGCCTCAGGTGACAGACGTAGCAGTAGAACTCAGATAAAGGATAACTCCCGATGAAAACGAATTTCATCTTCGCCTCCGAATCGGCAACGGGCGGACATCCCGACAAACTCTGCGACCAGATAAGCGATGCGATCGTCGACCGCTTTCTCGACCAGGATCCCCTGGCGAAGGTGCGGGCGGAATGCGCTGTTTCCACAGCGGTTCTGTTTCTGGCCGCACGGTTTGCATCCAGTGCGAAGGTGGATGTGGCCCGCGTTGCCCGCAAGGTCATCAGGAAGGCGGGCTATGAGCATGAAGATTTCAACAGTACCACGTGCAGCATCCTTACCAGCTTAAAGGAGCTGCCCCGAAGCGATGCGCCGGCCGCCGACGAAAGGGATCTATCAGACGAAGAGATCGACCGAATACATGTAAAGCAGCAGGGAACGTTTTTCGGCTACGCGTGCGGCCAGACGCCTTCACTCATGCCCCTGCCCATAACGCTTGCCCATAAGCTCGCCATGCAAATCGATTCCGTAAGGGTGCAAAAGCTTATTCCCTATCTGGCCCCCGACGCTAAGACCCAGGTGGGAATCGAGTATCGGGATCGAAAGCCTGCCGGGATCTACAGCCTGGGGATCGCGGTGACCCAGCTTGCCGGACCCCTCCAGTCTCAGCGCCAAATTGCCGAAGATATTCGGCAGGCGGTGATCGAGCCCGTTTTTAAAGATGAGCCCGTACGACCCGATAAGGAAACGAAGATCTTTATAAATCCCGAGGGAGTCACCATGCTGGGGGGGCCTTCGGTACACTCGGGCCTTACGGGAAGGAAAAACGCCGTCGACACCTACGGCGAGTACTCGCGCTACAGCGGCTCGGCATTGAGCGGAAAAGATCCGATGAGGATCGATCGGGTCGGGGTCTATGCGGCCCGATATGCGGCCAAAAACGTTGTGGCCGCCCATCTCGCCGATGAATGCGAAGTCCAACTGACCTACTCCATCGGATCTTCTCATCCGGTGAGCGTCCAGGTAGACACCTTCGATACCGGTAAGATCTCCGAAACGGAAATAGCGGACTTAATCAAGAAGCACTTCGATTTCCGGCTGGCGGCCATCGTCAGGGAGTTCGACTTAAGGAGGCTGCCCGGCAGGATGAAAGGAGACTTCTACAGAAAACTCGCCGTTTATGGACACGTCGGCCGAACGGACCTCGATCTCCCCTGGGAAAAGACAGACAAGGCGGCGATTCTCGAAGCCAGGTGAGGGGAGCTTAAGCGTAATTTTTTTAGCTCGCCCTGCTCCATAAAAGAGACTGTATCATAACTGGCCGCCCCGGTAGAGGCAAAGGACAGAAAGCGCGGGGAGCCGTGCCCCCGCACCCCCACGGGTCCCGCGACAGGGACGCATCCCAACAGCTCAGTTCATACTATAGGAGGCCCATCATGGCTTTATTAGAAAATGGTTTTCTGAAATTGGGCGGCTCCATTGCGCTGGGAGTGGGGGCGATTGTCCTTGCTCCGATAATAATTCCCGCAGTCTCATCGGCCGTAAGGCCTCTTGTAAAAGCCGGGATAAAATCTGCCATGGTGCTCTACCAGAAGGCGACAGAACTTGCGTCCGAAGCGTCCGAAACCCTCGGGGACCTGGTGGAGGAAGTAAAAGCCGAGGTCGTATCGGAGTAGTTTCCGATGGGCCGCATCAGATGCCCCTCTGGAGTGCGAGGCTACAAAGGCTTAAAAAAACGGCACTTCAAGCGGCGCCAGGCAGCACCGGCCGCAAACAAACGGCGGGAGGCTCTCCTGCTCGGAATTGCTCGATCCTATGACACGACCCGTTACTTTATCGCCCAATGAGCGTTGACAACCGTTATCTTTGCGTTCATGCTTCGCCATGATCAAAAGTTGGAACCCGCCTGTAACTCGGGCGGAGGAACACGGCGGTATGCGTCTTACAAATCAGGAGAAAAAATGGACTTAATGGTGCAAAGCGGCATTCCAAGAGGAAAAATCGGCGTGAGGCTCATGTATACGCTTCTATTCGTGGTAATCCTCAGCCTGATGAATTTCATGATTCAACTGATAGCCCTGGTGCAATTTGTGATATTACTGCTCACCAAAAGCTACAGCGAACCGCTGCGTTCCTTTTCCAACAAGGCCGCGGCCTATGTATATCGGCTCGTACGCTACATTACGCTAAACGATAACACCAAACCGTTTCCTTTCATGGATTTTCCGGCCGAGATGGAAAGACCCCAAAATTTTGCCAGGTTCGAATAAGGTCGCGCTCGCTCTCATCCGGGCCTGAAACCAAAGGCATGTTTCACGCGAAGACGCGAAGAAAATGAAAAAAGCGTGCTGTGCTATGCCGGTGCCCGGTAAACGGCGCGAATAAATGTGACAGGAGTCGCTCTGCGCACCTGTTGCGTCTTCGCGTGAAACCTCAATCGCGGTGGAAACTGCAATATTTTCACGCGCCGCCGCGAAACCTTATCCAAGGGGTTACCTGCGGCCGATTCCCTTACCGGACCCCAAGCGGGGGCCGTTCCCCATCATTTATCGCCCGCCTCCGAGCGAGTTTCGCCATCTGTTTCTGCTCCGCCTTGAGTCTGCAATCTTGAAAATTCTTTAAACAGCGCGGAATTTACCCTTTCCTTCTTGGAATCAAACAGCCTGTTGTTGTCTTTTCGCGCCTGCTTAGCCTCGGCAGTGAAGTATTGCAGTATGCGCAGATCCTCGGCCTCGATAGCACCGGCCTTGTGCAAAATATCCGTTTCGCGCAAAAGGGCCAGGAGCCCGAAGGTATAAAGAGAAAGAGTGGTGATGCGGCGAAGCAGAAATTCCCTGTTCGCTGTCTGACCGGCGGCAATTTTGCGGCCATAGACGAGTGTTGCGCCAAGAAGAAGGCCCCTTACGCCTTTTGCGCATTTTTTCGCCTCGCGAAGCGCTTTTTGCATTATGCCGTTTTCAAAGAAAATGGGCCATTTCCGCCCCTTTACCAGGAGCTTTAGAAGATCGGCTACAAGCGACAGGGGTGAGCGCCCGGCTTCTTTTAGCGATCTTGCGATCAACCGCAGGCCCCAGAGGGCGGGATAGATCGAATGGACTTCGGTCGTGCCTTCAAAGACCGTGGTGACCCGCATGTCGCGCATCCGTTTCTCATAGGGCAGGGTTTTGAGGTAACCGGCGCCCCCTGCTGTTTGCAAAGCGTCATAGGCCGCATCCCAGGCGCGTGTGGTCCCAAACAGCTTGCAGTGAGAAGTCTCGACGGGCGTGCTAAGAAGCGGCCGTTCCTGGAGCATCACGGCAGCCAGGTTGTTCATGGCCGAACTGACCGCCTCGCCCACCCTGGCTCGCACGATCTTTTCCTGGATCAACTCAAAATTGCTGATCGGGACCTGGAACTGGATCCGCGAAGAAGCTCGGGAGAGCATTTCCCGGGCCGAAAGGCGCATGAGAGACGCCGAAGAGGCGCCAAGGCCCAGCCTGCCGTAATTGAGAACGGTCATGGCGATTTTAAAACCCTCGCCGGGCGTCCCGATGAGATTTTCCTTCGGAATGGGCACGTTCCTGAACTGGATAGAGGCCGTAGAACTAGATGTCAGGCCCATCTTGGGCATGTCTTTTCCCACCTGCACCCCCTCCCAACCGGTTTCGACAATAAATGCCCCGATAAACCCGGGTTCCTCGGGGTGCATCTGTGCGAAAACGGTCATGGCGCCTGCGTAGTTGGCGTTAGTAATATAGGTTTTCCTGCCGTTTAGCACGTAGTGGGTTTCATCTTCGCTAAGCACCGCTGTCGTTTCGATATGTTGCGCATCGGAGCCGATGCGCGGTTCGGTAAGGGCGTAGGCGAAAATCATCTCCCCCGATGCTGCCCGGCTGAGATAATAGTGTTTCTGCCCCTCGTTTCCGAAAAGCTGGATCGCTTTTATGCCTATGGACAGGTGGGCGAGGAACGTGAAGGCGACCGGAATATCGAGCCTTGCGATTTCTTCTACGACCTTCAAATATTCGCACAGGCTAAAACCCAGCCCCCCGTATACGGTATCGATGGTCAAGCCGAAAAAACCGCTTTCGCCCATTTTGCGCAGCAGTTCGGCAGGCAGGGCGCCCCCGGTTTCAAGCCTTGCGGGCGGGTAGTCTTTCAAAAGCTCCCGGTACCGTTCGACAATCACGCCAACCCTTGCTTCGTCAATGGCGGGAGAACCGACCCGGATAAGGTCGGGGTCAAACTCGCCCCTGTAAATTTTTTCCATAATCATAGCGCACCCCTCCAATAGCTTACAATTACCCACACATGCGCCCACCTATCTCCTTTTGCAAAGTTGCAAATAAGGGGGGCGAGCGAGCCCAGCCGGTCCATGCGCGTTATTGCAAGCGGCTGGAAAGCAAATCCCCCCAACCCCGCAAAAAGGGGGGGCGATCAGGCCAAGCCCCTTTCCCGGGAGTCTCCGCCAAGGGGTAAGTGGGCGTATGTGTGGGCAATTGTCAGCTCCAATAGACCCGGACGCCTTTTTAGGTCCCGGTAAACAGTATAGAGCAGCAAGATTTCGGCGCCTCACGGTCCTTGCGTGGCGCCGGGTTTTGTGACGTTGGTGAAGTGGAGCGCCCCATCGGCATCGATTACTCCGCTCACCCTGCCGTCCCGAAAAAACACGTAGTCAAAATTATAGGACCAGCGTTTCCCGTGTACCGCCGTGGGAGTCCCCTGCACTGCCAGCACCTCGCCGGGAGTAGAACCCTGGGTGAAAAAACCATCGCTCCCCCCGCGACCGGACAGAGTGGAAGGCTCCAGGCGTATCTTTAGGGTCCCGAAGTAGTTATCGTATCCCGCCACAAGCCCGTCTTGGAAGGTAAGCTCGGCAAAACCGTAGTACCAGCGGTTTCCCTCGATGCGCCCGGGGGTCCCCTGGACCAGCAGCACCTGGTTTTTACTCGATCCGATAGTAATGTGGTCTGTGTAGCGCCCCCCGTGAGCCCATGGCTCGATTTTCACCCGCAGCGACCCGTCGAAATTGTTGTACCCGCAGACCCGTCCGTTTCTAAAATTTACCTCCGAGACGCCGTAGACCCAGGTGTCGCCCTGGATTCGAGTCGGCCTCCCCTGCACTTTCACCACCCGGGAATCGCTCGATCCCAGGGTAAAATAGTCCCCCGACAACCTTGGCTCGGGCAAAGACCGGGCGGGGGGGGCAAGGCGCGGGGAGAGCGCCGTTTTCGTTTGCGCCGCTCGTTTAGTCTCTTCGCTCGGTGTAGGACGCTTTGCCTTCCTGAGCTCTCGCGTTGGCCGGTCAGAGCCGATGTTGGTGAGGAGCCCCAAGAAAAGGGCCAGGATAAATACCGCCGCAGCCATGGAAAGCGTGGCGGGCCGGACCGGCCATGGTCGGGAAAAAAAACGGGCGAAGGACCCCCGCCGGCGCTTTAACGCATAGGCCCTCTCCGGCCGTTTAGCGGCAGGCCTTGAACCGCTCTCCCCCCCGCCTTCGGGGCGCCCCGGTTGCGAACCTTCCCCCAGGGTCTTGGCAATGCGCCGGTACGCTTCGTCGATTTCCCTGAACTTTTCTTCCGCTAGTGCCCGGGCTTCGTAGGACTCCATGTGATGGCGGTCGGGATGCCACTTCTTTACAAGCCTGCGATAGGCATGTTTGACCTCGGAGGCCCCAGCCCCCGGTTCAAGCCCAAGGGCTCTATAATCCTCGTTTTTTTCGACTTCGGGCGCCATGGTCAACTGTGGTCCCCATTCCCTTATTCGTCCTGCAAACAAAGCGAAACCCAAAGTATTTTCTCGAAAAAGGGTTCTCGCCCGTAACCGCGGCTCTTTATTGCCATCCGCATTCAGTCGTCGTATTTCCGATTGTAAAAACAACTATATACCATTTGATGCATACCCTGTATAATCCAAATAGTTCTGTTGTCGAGACGATACGGCCCCGAAAAGGTTCAACCAAACGCTCCATTTGGCCGATATAAAGGATGAAGGCGGAAAACCTTATGCTCATACTGACCAGAAAAACGGGTGAGTCGATTCTGATCGGCGACGATATAGAGGTAACGATAACCTCGATCGATCAGAACAAAGTGCGGGTGGGGATCAAAAGCCCTGTGCACGTCCCTATTTACAGGGAAGAACTATACAGAAGAATCCAGAAAGAGAACAGGGCCGCAGCGCTTATCGGTAAAGAGGAATTCGAAAATCTGCTCGACGCCTACACCGGCGTGCGGCAGGGCGGCTAACCGGACCG
Source organism: Syntrophobacteraceae bacterium (assembly GCA_031292215.1). Taxonomy (GTDB): domain Bacteria; phylum Desulfobacterota; class Syntrophobacteria; order Syntrophobacterales; family Syntrophobacteraceae; genus SbD1. The sequence goes on from JARLHO010000071.1 coordinate 22,896, forward strand.
GCGGAGAGCTTATTATGTCGAGGAGTTTCCATGCAGGTTAACACCACCCGTTTTGGAACAATAGAAATAGCGGATAAAGAACTTATCACTTTTCCATGGGGGATTCCAGGCTTCGAAAATCTCAAGAGCTTTGTCCTGCTCGAGTATAAAAACGGTCCTTTCCAGTGGCTCCAGTCGGTGGAGGAACCCGGCGTGGCCTTCGTGGTTTGCCCCCCCGACTTTCTGGGGCTGGTCTACTCGGCGCCGGATGCGAAGAAAAAATTGATCGGTCTTGAGCGATACGAAGATTTGGTTATATTAAATATAGTCTCGTTTGATCGGGAAAAGAAAGCCATACATTTCCACGTAAAAAGCCCACTTCTTTTTAACGTCGTCGCAAGGGTCGGCTACCAATGGACAATGGAAACCGATGAACTCAAGGGACATCTGACAATGTCTCCGGGCGCCCTCCCGCAGGCGGGCGACGGGCAGACCGCCAGGTGAGCCGTTGCAAATCCGCCTAAAAGACGCTGCTTGTCTTACCATCGGGTAAAATAGTAAAATTATTCTTCCGGAGTGAGCTTTACTCTCTCGCTGCTTGTTCCTGTATCCGTTCAGTGAGAATCAAAGATGAAAAAAGTAAAAATTTCGGTTGAAAATGGCGATTTTTCCGTCGCCAGCTATAATATTCACAAATACAGAGGGATCGACGGTGTATTCGATCCCGAACGCGTAGCCCGTGTGATAAAGGAGCTAAAAGCGGAAATCCTTGGATTGCAGGAAATCGATTCCCGGGTTTTTCAAATGAAAAACTACGCCGGCCTGCTTTCGGAAAAGGCGGGCATGGAGGTGGTATTCGGACCTACCAGGCGAAAGCGTGCAAAATTTGGAAACGCCCTCGTAACTTCCTACCAGGTAAAGGATGTGAGGCATATCGATTTGAGTGTATCCGGCAGGTCGCCAAGGGCCGCGCTGGATGTAGATTTGCTCTCAAAAGGCGAAACCATCAGGGTGATCGTGGCACACCTTGGACTTGGTGTCGGAGAACGCCGCAGGCAGATCGGCCGATTGCTCGAGATCTTCTGCGCCCAGAGCGACAGGATGGAAATAATGCTGGGTGATTTCAACGAGTGGGTCCCGGCGGTAAACCTCCATCATGTACATAATTTTTTTGGAAAATCTCCCTCCCTCAGGACTTTTCCTTCGTTCATGCCCGTTTTGCCGCTCGATAGAATTTGGGTAAGGCCCGTAGAAGCCCTCGTAAGCCTTTCCACACACCGGACGCCGCTAAGCCGAATGGCCTCCGACCATTTGCCGGTAAGAGCTATAATGAATCAGTGCCGGTGAAAATAAACCCGGCGAATGGGTGAATAGAAAAAAAAAGGCTCCCACTCACCAATTCAATTCACCGACTCACCGACTCACCGGCATTTGATTTAATCATTGTGACGACCTGCAAGGCGCCCAGAAAAGAGAGCCGGCTCTCGACCGTCTTTAGTGGAAAGGATTCGAGCAGCTTTTGGATTCCTCCGTTTCTGGTAAAACGGACGAAGTTTTGGAAGTGCTCTGCGCCCGCAAGTTTTTCCACAAGCCCCATCAGCGTCAGCCCCAAAGCAGAGCCCCTGTTGGCAAGAGCTGCGTAATCGAAAACAATCAGTTTTCCTCCAGGGGCTAAGACCCTGAGGATATCACCCGCTACTCCGAGGCTCACTTTATGTGGCATCTCATGGAGCGCCAGGCTGATGGTCACACAATCGAAGCCGGCGGATTTAAAAGGCATATTTTCGCCGTTTCCGCGAAAATATGAAATCGTGGGAAGGCTTTTTCGATGAGCCACAGAAAGCATCGCGGGCGAGAGATCCAGCCCGGTGACCTCCATGCCGGCCTTGGCGAGCATTACCGCCAGTTCCCCCGTCCCGCAGGCGACATCGAGAATCCGCCTGCAATTTTGCCCCTTCGCTGCCCGCACAATGGTTGTACGCGCAGATTTAAGAAACTGCGCGGTCATCAGGTCGTAAAAAGGCGCGACCATGGCGTAAAAATCAAATATTTGAGTTGATTCCCCCATTTACCCATTCACCCGTTATTCTATCTTTAAAGTCTTCCAAACTCGTTTGATCCCCATCCTCTCTCTTACCTCCCCCATCGTTTCAGCGGCGATCCGGCGAACCCTGGTCGTTCCGTTCAAAAGTATCTGGTCGATTAGACGGGGTTTATCTCCATAAAAGGCAAAACGCTCTCGAAAGGGACGCAAAAAGAGGTTTAAAGCCCTGGCGAGTTTTTCCTTCACCTCCGTATCGCCCACTTTCCCGGTTCGATACCGTTTTTCGAGCTCTTCCACCTCCGCGCGATTCTCGTTGAATATTCGGTGGTAAACAAACACCGGGTTACCCTCGACGCTCCCCGGTATGTCGGCGCGGATCCGTTTGGGGTCGGTGAACATCCCCCGGACTTTCGCGACCACAGTCTGCTCGTCATCGCTTAAAAAAATAGCATTGCCTGCCGATTTGGACATTTTCCCGCGGTTGTCTGTTCCGACCAGGGCGGGTATATCGGTCAAAAGCGGTTCGGGTTCAGGAAACACCCGGCCGTAAGTGGCGTTAAATTGCCGCGCCAGTTCGCGCGAAATCTCAATGTGGGCGAGGTTGTCCCTGCCTACGGGCGCCAGGTTGGCGCGGGCAAGCAAAATGTCTGCCGCCTGGAGGACGGGATAGCCCAAAAGACCGAAGGGAAGAGATTGCTCCGATGCCTTGGCGTCCCGGGCCATCTGCTTTAGGCTTGGCAGGCGCAGCAGACGGTCCACCTTCGCAAAATTTTCCAGATAGGTATGCAGCTCATGGGTCTCGGCCACTGCCGACTGAAGGTATATGCAACTCCTCTCGGGCTCCATCCCTGAGGCCAGGTAGTCGAGCACAAGGCCCCGCACGTTTGGAAGAAGATTTCCTATATCCCCCCGGCTCCTTTTCGTGGTCAGCATGTGCAGATCGGCCACTATGAGGATGGTATCGTATTCGTATTGGAGTCTTACCCGGGCCGACAGGCTTCCCACCCAGTGGCCGAGATGCAACCGCCCGGTGGGACGGTCGCCGGTCAGTATCCTCTTGGCTCTTTCCATTCCTTTTCCCGGGGCTGCCTTTCCTTATCCTACAAATGTCCCAACATGCGCATGCGCTCATCGCGCGCGGCGACACGTTCCTTTTCGAGTTCAGCCCGCATAAGCCTCAAATTCTCCAGTTCGAGCCGCGCGCCCTGGCGCCCGTGCCCCTCCTGCCCGTTTATTTCCTTTCTGAGAACCCCCGCGCGAAGGGAAGCCTCCCTTATCCTGGCCAGGACTTCCTGCTCCCGTATCGTAAAAATTCTCTTCTTGTCCGCACAGGTAAGCCCGGAGAAGGTTTCCTCCGTGTTGTCCTCACATGCGCAGCACCCGAGAATATCTTCGGATAGCTCTTTTTTCATGTCCTTTCCTCCTATATAAATTATAGTATGAGGTCTTGCATATGATAATGATTCTCTCTCATTTCATAAAGGAAACAGATGTGCGAAAAATCAACTTCCTCGTTTTCGCTTTATTGGTGATGGCCTGTGCGGCCTGCGTTTCCCCCATACCCGAAGTAAAACCCCTGCTAAAGCCCGGGGTAGTTCCCATAGCTCAAAGAATCGCCGACCAGAAGAAATGGCTCGACCAGGACATAGCAGCCAAGGCAATAACTCCTGCTCAGGCAAAACCCATACGCGACAAGCTCGAGCAAATAAAGAAAGAGTATGACCGGCTTCAAACCGAAGGCTCACTCACCCCAAAGGATGCCAAGGCATTAAACCGAATGGTTGACAAGACCAGCGAGCAGATTTTCCGTATGACCACGGGGCCGGGACACGCCCATTAGCGATTTTTTTTGGCTATTCCGATCACGTTGGGGATGGGCAGTGCAAATTTAATCGAATCACTTTCGAGCCCCCCCAGTGTGCAATATTTTTCCAGGGTGATTTTCGGGGTGGATAGATAAAGGGATGCCTGTGGTCCGCCTTCGAGGTACATGGCGCTCTTTAGCGAGAGCGGAAGAGACAGAAGAATCTCGATAAAATCGTGAACCGAACCGGGGGTTCTACAGAAAAGAAACAGGATATTTCCCCGGGCGTCCATTCCCATCGCCAGCATGCTCCACTTCGCATCCTGCCTGCTCCAGACATTGCGTCCGTTGCACGAAATCATCCGTATACCCTGTACGAAGGAGCGGTATTTGGACCGCAGGTCGCTAAAGTCCTGGCATTCACGATCGATAAGTTGTACCTGCGGCAGATTTTTGTCCACGGGATTAAATGCCAGGATGGTATTGTCCCGGCTGAGCCTGGGGTTATTCACATGGCCGAAATTTTTCATAAAATCTATACTCGTCAAGCCATCTGCCTGAAACATCGAAGCATTGACGGCAGCGACCAGGTGGTGCTTTATGGCCCACTCTTTGACCGAAAGGGGCTCTTTGCCGTGTTCGGTTGCGCACAGAAGTTGGAACGAATAAGCCCCCGGATCGATCTTTACCAGGGTGATCGCGTAGCGGTCGCCGTTAAGAACCGTTTGGACTTCAGCGACATGCAACCCCTTATCGGCTTCTTTCCATCCAATGGCAGGAGCTGCCGAAGCGGTCCCTGCAACCAGCAGCAGGAGGCCGAATATGCTCAGGCTAAATGTCGTTGCAAACCGGACATGTACTCGCATCTTTTCTCCGGCGTGTGAGGAGGCGATTTTTTTAACCGCTCAGTCGCGCACCCTCTGCGCCCAGCATCTCCCGTGCGGTTTCGATCATTTCCCTTCGCTTTTTTTGCCACTCCTGGTCGGCTTCGGCATTGGGAATCACCGCCTCGCCAAAGACTCCTCTTTGCAGAAGACCCGCCCTTAAGCGTTCGACCACCCGGTTTTCTTCCCCGTGGAGTCGCTCGCCAAATTGTTCCAAAGCCGCTTCGATGGTGGAAATGCCAAGACCCAGGCAGTGTTTCATAAAGTCCAATAACGGGGCGTTGTCTGCGACCGGATCGATCTTTTTGGAAATCTCGGCGGCTGCAACCACTTTGCGTCCGGCGTCCCCGTCAAGGAGCCGCATCAATTCTTCCTTGCAGCCCTCAAGGCCGATCAGCCCATCCAGCCGTTTGGAGACGAGCCGGCAAAACGCCTCCCGGAATTTCTCCTCAGCTTCCCGTCGCCTGTCTTCTTCACTCATATGAAGGTGGCGCGTCCTCTCCAGTACCAGTTCGAGAGTGCTCTTTATATCAGCCATCCATCCTGTCCATTAGGTCTTCCGGGTCGCCCCCGGCCGGTAATTACAGAGCGCCAAATAACGCGTAAAGACATAAACATCGCCTTTGGCGGCATTTTAGCACAAAACCGCTCCCCGGTCACGAGCGCCCTAAAAAAACCCGGGGGCATTCCCCGTTACAAGGCCCTACGAAGTTGCGTTCAAGCCACGCCGCCCAGTCCTCGGACTCGGTTTGAACGAGATGAAACTTCGGTGAATACATCACCCGGCAGGCGGTGCGGACTGCCGTCCGAGCTGCCGCCGGCGCAGCCAGCCGGGCAGGTCGGGGCTTGGCAACCCGTCTGCGGCGACACGCCGCCCGATACCGTCAGCAAAACGTGGGGGGGAGCAACAAAGGGCGCCGCCAAAGACCTTGACCAGAGAAAGGACTTTTCCGTCAATAGAGTGAAACCGTTCCGGCTAAAAACCGGGCGGCATGCCATGTTCACCTCTGTTGGCCGCAACTGAGCAAACATCACCGTAGTATTTCGCCGGATCAGCCGGTTTGCGAGATGGGCCAGGAAAGCGTCTTCAATCCCCAGCCCGAGCGCGCGGCAACTCATGACCAGATGAACGACGCAGTTTTGCCATACCCACGCCGCCCCTATTAGACCGTATTGAGTAAACCTGTCTTTGGCCTCTATTGCGTAAACCTCTCGGCCCGCAGCGAAATTGCGGTGGCATTCCTCAAGCGTATAGCGCTCGCCGGTGGTGTTAAACTGGTTGGTCTTGTTGAAAAGTTCAAGTGTCCTCGCCATGCGCAAATCCACTATTTCCCGCAGCGTCGAAAGCGATACGCAAAGCCCGAGGGTCTTTAGGAATTCCTCGTGGGAAAGGGTCTTTCGAACGGATTCGCGCTGCAATTGAGCATGCACCATTTCGGTTTTTCGCACCGATTCCTCGGTTATAGCGCACCGCTGCGCTTCCGCCGACCAGAGCAAGATACGCTTCAGATAATAAGGATGGCTGCCCAGCACCCTTACGCCGGGTAGTCCTGCCTCGATCGATGCGCGCTCGGTCGGGTTATCGTCTATCATTACGGTGTTTTGCGGCCTGAGATTGATTTCCTGGAGCACTTCCGCGAGGTTTTCGATCTTGCTTTTGAAGTTGATCTTATGCACGGCGAAGTCTTCAAGCGCGATCCGTCCCTGGACCAGATGGTCCCAGTTAGACCGGATGAATTCTTCGTTATTCTTGCTGACAATGGCGAGCAGGATGCCCCGTTTTTTTAAAATGAGAAGCGTTTCGATAAATCCCATGGGCCAGCCTTCGAGCACCCCCAGGGTTCCTTCCGCCGCAACTCCGCGCCAAAGCGTGTCATCGAGGTCAACCGCCACTAATTTGACGATGTCGCGCTGCGAGATCGTTCGATGCATTGCAAAGATTTCATGCAGGAGGGCCTCGAAGAATTCAAGCCACCGCGCGCTGTAATGCTGCGTCATGGGCCGCGGGGGCTCGATCCGATTCCTGTCGTGGTCGCGATCGCCATCGCTTAGGGTGGTCCCGTGGGTAAAAGACCACACCCCGTCGTCCTGGCAGGATTTTTTCCCGATGCCGGCGCTAACCTGGTCGATGTCGACAAAGTATGCGTTCTGGAGTTTTGACACCTCGGCTGCCAGAAACATGTTTAAGCGCTCGATAAAGTACATCACGTTTCGCAGGTCGTAGCGCGGCTGAAGGCGCCCCATCTGATTTTGTTGCGGTACCATGAACCCGAGGACAAATGTCAGCAATTTGTGTTCGATATTTAATTTGACAACTCCGGCCAGGTAGTGGGCCAGATAATCCTGCGTCTCACCCAGGAAGTCTTCGTGGCTTTTCTCGTCGTCGGGGAGCCGAAAATAACTGCTGCCAAAAATGGAGCGCAAAGGAATGTGTATGATCTGAAAGTCGTACCGGGAGGCCCGCTCGGCAGATATTTCCGGAAACGAGTCGAAATTGTTTAGCAGGAGAAAATCGCTTTTGAAATCGCTGTTTATCATCGCGGCGACTTCCTGGAACGGCTGGGCAAGGCAGCCGCCCACGACCAGAAATCGCAGCCCCGAGTCCGGAGTTACCTGCAGATCGATTGGCGTCCGGTAGCGGGAACCGGTGTGCAGAGCGAAAAGAGACGGATCAAACTCTTTCATCCGAGATTCATTGGTATTTTCACTTGCCGCCGAGTCCATAAAAAACGCACCCCTTTTTGCGAGCCTGTTTGCTGACAACCTTGCCGCAAGCAAAAAACGGACCGTTTATGGATGGAAGCTGCAAATGTAGCCCCAAAAGTAGGTTGGGTTGAGTGAAGCGAAACCCAACAGAGTAATTTTTGAACGTAACTGGATAAGAGCCAAGTTTTTGACGATTGTTCAAAGAAAACCGATCGGACGATTCAAGGAATCGGAGCTCGGAGCGGCTGAACTTGCAAGCGAGTCACGGTTTGTCCCTGCTTACTCCGGACTCCTCGATCCGCCAATATCCGGTGCGTGTCGTCTGGTAGGCGGCAAGGTTTGTCGCCGCTAAAGGTGGGTATATTCACGCCGCACCGGCCAGCGCGGCATCGCCCGCGAGGAGTAAATCGCAGCCGCCTCATGCGCAAAACCGCTCATGAGGGGCAAACTCCCTGCCCGCATGCCTCAGATGGCCACGGGATTAAGCTCGTAGACTTGCGAGTTTTGCGCAGCCCTTTTCAGGTCGCCGGGACGGACCCAACGGGGCACTGGGAATAACCCACCACGGCAGGGGAATCCGTTCCCTTCGGGATCAATTCCTTCTCATACCGAGTTGCGTTCATGATTAATGTACGAAAAGACTTGAAATCCCCCCAACCCCCCTTTGCAAAAAAGGGGGGCGATCAGGCCAAGCCCCTTTCTTGGGAGTCTCCGCTAAGGGGTAAGTGGGCGCATGTGCGGGTAATTGTCAGGAAAAAAAAGGGGGGCGAATGAGCCAAGCCCCCTTCGGCGACATGGATACTGTGGTGTTCTATCAACGGCTCCTTACAGCCGGAAAGAAACCAAAGGTTGCCATTGCAGCCTGCATGCGAAAGCTCTTGACCATACTTAACGCCATGATCACAAACGCGACATCATGGAACCCGAAGATGGCGTAAAGTACTTGACATTCGAAACAGTTACTTCGGGATTCCCCTCCTCGCCGATAACTGCGGCCACTCCGCCCCCTTATCCCGCCTCAACGGTCTCGGGCTCCAAGACATGAGTCACCACGAGTTCCCCGTCCTTTACGTCGACAGTAATCTTTGAGCCATCCATGATCGCCCCCGATATTATGGCCCGGCCGATCCGGGTTTCCATCTCCCGCTGCATGTACCGCTTAAGAGGCCTTGCCCCGTAGACCGGATCGTAGCCGGCATTGGCCACGAACTCGCGGGCCTTTTCGCTAAGGTGCAAAGTGAGGCGCCTGCTCTTTAGCCGCTCGTTTAAGTTTTCGACCAGCAGGTCGACGATTTTTTCTATCTCCCCCAACGTGAGGGGTTTAAACATTATGATTTCATCTACCCGGTTTAGAAATTCGGGCATGAAATGGCGCCTTAGCGCCTCCATTACGCTTGTCCTTGCGCCTTCCCGGATTTCCCCCTCCCTTGCGACCCCCTGGAGCAGGTATTCCGAGCCGATATTGCTGGTCATAATTATCACGGTGTTCTTGAAATCGACCGTTCGCCCCTGCGCATCGGTTAACCTGCCATCGTCGAGTATCTGGAGAAGCGTATTGAAGACGTCCCGGTGGGCCTTTTCGATTTCGTCAAACAAGATGACGCAGTAAGGCTTGCGGCGAACGGCTTCCGTTAGCTGCCCCCCTTCCTCGTATCCAATGTAGCCGGGAGGGGCCCCGATCAGCCGGGAGACCGTGTGGCGTTCCTGGTACTCGCTCATATCGATTCGCACCAGGTTTTCCTCGGTATCGAAAAGTGCCTCGGCCAGGGTTTTCCCCAGCTCGGTTTTCCCGACGCCCGTAGGCCCAAGAAAGATAAATGAGCCAATAGGGCGCCTCGGGTCCTTTATTCCCGACCGGGCGCGTATGACCGCGTTTGCAACGAGCTGAACGGCCTCATCTTGTCCGATGACCCGCTCGTGCAGCACTTCGTCAAGCCTTAAGAGCTTTTCCCTTTCTCCTTCGACCAGCCTCGTTACCGGTATGCCCGTCCAGCGCGACACGATGTCTGCAATTTCGTCCTCGGTCACCATCTCGCGAAGAAGCCGCGAGCCCCCCTGCCTGTTCGAAAGCCTTTCTTCCTCCTCCCGGAGCTTTTTTTCGAGCTCGGGAAGCACGCCGTACTTTAATTCGGCAGTTCTTTGGAGGTTGAATTCGCGCTCGGAGCCCTCGATTTCATGCCGTATCTTTTCGATCTCCCCCCTGTGCGCCTGAACTTTTTTAATCGACTCTTTTTCGGCCTCCCACTGGGCTTTCATGGAATCGGCCCTCGCCCGCAGTTCGGCCAGTTCCTTTCGAAGCGCCTGGAGCCTTTCCCGGCTGGCCTTGTCCTGCTCCTTGGCAAGGGCTACCTCTTCTATTTCCAACTGGCGCGCCCGTCTTTCCACTTCGTCGATTTCGGAGGGCATCGAATCGATTTCCGTTCTGATCATCGCGCAGGCTTCATCGACCAGGTCGATTGCCTTATCGGGCAAAAACCGGTCGGAGATGTAGCGGTTGGAGAGCACTGCGGCTGCAACCAGGGAGCTGTCCTGGATTTTTACGCCGTGATGGACCTCGAAGCGTTCCTTGAGGCCGCGCAGTATCGAGACCGTGTCCTCTACCGAAGGCTGATCGACTACCACTGGCTGAAAACGACGCTCAAGGGCGGGGTCTTTTTCGATGTGCTTGCGGTATTCGTCAAGAGTCGTAGCTCCGATGCAATGCAACTCCCCCCTTGCAAGCATGGGTTTTAGCATGTTGCCGGCATCCATCGACCCTTCGGCCTTCCCGGCCCCAACGATTGTGTGGAGCTCGTCGATAAAGAGCAAGATCCGGCCCTGGGCATCCTTTATCTCGTTTAAAACCGCTTTTAGCCTCTCTTCGAACTCGCCCCGAAACTTCGCCCCGGCAACCAAAGAGCCCATATCCAGGGCAAAGATGGTCTTATCCTTTAGCCCCTCGGGAACGTCCCCCCTCACAATGCGATGGGCCAGACCCTCGACTATGGCCGTTTTACCGACTCCCGGCTCGCCGATCAAAACCGGGTTGTTTTTGGTCTTTCGGCTTAGAATCCGGATAACGCGCCGAATTTCGGAGTCCCGGCCGATGACCGGATCGAGCTTTTGGCTCCGGGCCTCGTCGACAAGGTCGCGCCCGTATTTTTGCAGGGCCTCGTAGGCCGATTCGGGCGTTGCGCTCGTTACCCGCTGGCTTCCGCGAATGGAGGTGAGGGTGCCAAGAAGAGAGTCCCTCGTTACTCCGAAATGTTGGAGCACCTGGCCCGCCGGGGTGCTGGTCCCCTCCTGCAGGAATGCCAAAAGGATGTGTTCAACCGATACGTATTCGTCCTTAAGCCTTTTGGCCTGGTCTTGCGCTTCGATGAGCAGCCGGTTCAAACGGTTGGCGATGTAGATTTTACCGGGCTCGATACCAGGGCCGCTAACGCGCGGCTTCCTGTTTAGTTCATCTTCGAGCCGCTCCCGCACCCTGTCCACTGGGATGTCCATCTTGCGCAAAAGCCGCGTCGTAAGCCCTTCGGGCTGTTCCAAAAGGGCCAGCAAAAGATGCTCGCCGTCAACTTCCATATGGCCAAAGCGGATCGCCTTGGTTTCCGCGGCCTGCAAAGCCTCCTGAGACTTGTTCGTAAACTTGTTGATATCCATATAGATCCTTAAAAGGCAAAGGCGACCAAAAGGATTACCCCCCTTTGCCCCTCTAATTTTTATGAAACGCTCACCTGCGATTCACGCACCCCGGAGCCTTCAAGCTCCCTCACCCGGCTTTCAAGCGCCTCGATCCGGGCGATAAGCTCAAGGATCACCCCCACGCCGGCGTAATTTACTCCCAGCTCGTTTCGAAGCCTCAGGATTCGTCCGATGAGCGGAACCACCTCCGGGTCGAAGGTACACTCCCCGGCAATCGCGCCTTCGCTAAACTCGAGAAGACCAAGGCGCACGAACCTGTCAATCAAATCGGGGTGCACTCCGGCGCGGGCCGCCACCTCCGTTGTGGTGTAGCCGGCGAAAACCTCCCCGCCCCTTTTCACCTGAAGCATGAAAAAACGTCTCGTGGACATTCCGGTTATTACTCCGCTTGGGCTAAGAAGCTCTCGGATCGAAACTGGAGCTCTTCTTCAATTGCTCGTAGAGTTCCTGTTCCTCCGGGGAAGGGTTCGTTGGAACTTTTAGCGCTATCGTTATGTACAAATCTCCGGCCGCGCCTTTCGGGTTGGGCATTCCCTTGCCCCGCAGCCGGAGTTTCTGGCCCCCCTGAGTGCCGGGCGGAATTCTTAGATCTATTGACCCCGAAAGGGCGCTCACCCGCACCTCGGCACCCAATACCGCTTCCCAGGGCGCAAGGGGAAGTTCCATCGCAATGTCTCGCCCGCTGAGGGTAAAGACCGGGTGGGGCTCGATTTCCACCTTCAAATAGAGGTGGCCCCGCGGACCGCCCCCCGCCCCCTCCGCCCCCTGCCCCGTCAGGCGAATCTTCTGGTTGGGCAAAACGCCGGGCGGAATTTTTACGTCATAGCGTTTTTCACTGACCTCCAATTGCCCCTCGGGGCTAACCGAGCGGCTTTGCAAAAGGATGGGCTTCGCCCCGCCGTGAAACGCCTCCTCTAAAGAGATCCGGATGGAGGTCTCATGGTCTGCCCCCGCCTGGCGGTGAACCGCTCCCCGGCCAAATCCCGGCCCCGCTCCGCCCCGCGCCTGCCTGAAACCGCCCGCTCCGCCAAAAAGGGATTCGAAAAAATCGCTAAACCCCCCACCGGCGGAGTCAAAGTGGAATTCTTCCTGGTAGCCGCCGCCCCGGCCGAAATCACTGGCCTGCCATCCCGGAGGGGGCCTGAACTCCTGGCCGGACCTCCAGTTGGACCCCAACTGATCGTACATTTTTCTCTTCTCGGGGTCTTTTAGTACCTCGTAGGCCTCGTTTATTTCCTTGAATTTGTCTTCGGCGTTGGAGGCCTTGCTGACGTCCGGATGGTATTTGCGCGCAAGCTTTCTGTAGCCCCGCTGGATCTCAGCCTGGCTGGCCGCCCTCTTTACTCCAAGCAATTCGTAGTAGTCTCTGTATTTAACAGCCATAATGCAACCACACGTCCCTTGTAATTAGTTGCAGCGCAAAATCCGGTAAAAAAACGGACCCCTTACGCCTGCGTATGAAAAAACCAAAGCCGAAAGAGGCCCACAAGAAACAAGACCCGTACTATCCGCTCAGCGCCAACCGGCGCCATTTTTTCCTTTCCTTACCTTTACTGTGGAGCGAGTCCCCCTGTCAATGCTCGGTAAATTCGGCGTCGATTACATCCTCGCCCCCACCTCCCGGACGCGGTCCATATCCTGCCTGCCCATAATCCCTGCCTCCCGCCCGCTCTTCTCGCCCGGAGTCTTTGGCCTCGGGCTGGTTATAGGCCGTGGAAGGGATCATTTGAGAGGCCTGCTGGAGATCGCTTGCAAGCTGCCTTAACCGCTCGATGGTCGTACCCTCCTCACTTACCGCCTTCCTCGCCTCTTCGATAAGCGCCTGCGACCTCGCCAGCTCATTTACCGCGACCCTGTCGCCCGCCTCGCGCAGGGTGCGCTCGAGCTGGTAGGCCAGGGTGTCGGTGCTATTTCGCGCCTCGATTGTCTCGCGGCGGGATTTGTCCTCGGCCGCGTGGGCCTCGGAGTCGCCAACCATCTTGCCCACCTCTTCCCTGGATAGATTGGTGGATTCCGAAATCGTTACGGCCTGCTCTCTACCCGTTTCCTGATCGCGCGCCGTAACGCTCAATATTCCGTTGGCGTCGATATCGAAGGTCACCTTGATCTGCGGCATGCCCCGGGGCGCTTTGCGGATTCCCTCGAGGCGAAACCGGCCAAGAACGCGGTTATCCCCGGCCATCTCGCGCTCTCCCTGGAGCACCACGACATCGACCGCATCCTGGTCGTCCTCGGCGGTGGAAAAGATTTCCTCACGCCTTGCGGGTATGGTCGTGTTCCTCTCGATCAGCCGGGTCATCACTCCACCCAGAGTTTCCACCCCAAGCGAGAGCGGCGTGACATCGAGCAACACCACGTCTTCGACCTCGCCCTTTAGCACTGCGGCCTGGATCGATGCGCCAACCGCGACGACCTCGTCGGGATTAACGCTCATGTTGGGCGCTTTTTCGCCCGCGAGCCTCCTTACCAGCTCCTGCACCGCGGGGATGCGGGTCGATCCACCCACCAGTATCACTTCGTCTATATCCCCGGCGCCAAGGCGCGCATCCGACAATGCCTGCTGCACCGGCCCCATGCACCGCTCTACGAGCTCGCGGGTCAGCTCCTCAAATTTTGCCCGCGTAAGCTTTAGCACCAGGTGTTTGGGCCCGCCCGCCCCGGCGGTTATAAACGGCAAATCGATCTGCGTCTCCAAGGCGCTCGTGAGCTCGATCTTGGCTTTTTCCGCCGCCTCATAGAGCCTCTGGAGAGCCTGCCGGTCCTCTCTTAACTCTACGCCGTTGTCCCTTCGAAACTCCTCGGCAATATAGTCTACGACCCTTTTATCGAAGTCGTCTCCGCCAAGGTGCGTATCCCCCGAGGTCGCCCGGACCTCGGCCACTCCGTCCCCGATGTCGAGGATCGACACGTCGAAGGTGCCTCCCCCAAGGTCGAAGACCATGACGGTCTCGTTTTTTTTCTTCTCGATCCCGTATGCCAGAGCGGCCGCCGTCGGTTCGTTTATGACCCGCAGCACCTTTAGCCCGGCGATCTCTCCGGCGTTTTTCGTAGCCTGGCGCTGCGCGTCGTTAAAGTAGGCCGGGCAGGTGATTACGACCTCCTTTACCTTCTCTCCGAGATATTTCGAAGCGTCATCGGCAAGTTTTCGCAGCACCAGGGCGCAGACCTCCTCCGGGGAAACCTGTTTGCCGGAAACCTCAAAGCGGACCGCATCGCTTTGTCCTTTGATCACTTTATAGGACACTATCTTGGACTCTTCGTCCACTTCACCCCATTTTCTGCCTATGAACCTTTTGGCCGAGTAAATGGTAGCCGTAGGATTTAGTATTGCCTGCCTCCTTGCAACCTGACCGACCAGCCGTTGCCCATCCGCGGTGTAAGCCACAACCGAGGGCGTTAGCCGGGCGCCTTCGGCGTTGGGGATGACAGTGGATTTGCCTTCCTCCCATATTGCCACCACCGAGTTGGTAGTGCCCAGATCTATTCCCACTGCTTTAGCCATTGCGTACCCCTCCCTGGTAAAAAAATCTTCGGTCGTCTCGACCCGAAGCACCCCTAAGATAAGCATGTAGGGCGGGGGCAACAAGCCTTTTACTAGCAATTAAATCGGTTGAGTGCTAATTTTTGGAGTCTTGGCAGGCTCAAAGCCTTTTGTTCCGCAAACTGCTCGATGAGTTCCTTACAAAAAGAGCATCGCGAACATTGGCGGGAGCAGGAGAGTAACTGCTTGAGCAGATCGCCGGGCAAGAGCTCATTAGAGACATGCAGCCACTGCGCCGTTCCAGCCATGGCGTCTAGTAAGTCCAAAAGGTTTCCCGAATATTTCCTGTTCAGGTAGGCCTCCACAACCCGTTGGAGGAAAGAAACGCCCAGAGTTCTTCCGCAGAGCTTTAACACATCGACATACGGTTTGTAGGCGTCGACGTCTTCGGGCCGGATAAAGGGGGACTTAAACAACCGGGAAGGCTCGCCGGAAATCGCCCGCATGCAACCGAGTTCCCGGTTTATCCGGAAAGTATCCAGGGATTGCCCCCCGTTTACCATGGAGATATGGCAATCGTGGGTCAGCTTGTAGGGACAATGATAGAGACACCCTTCATTGGCCAGAAGTTCAAGCTTGACATTTGGCCTAGATGTCCGGCAACGAGCCGAGACCTCCCGTAGAGCATCCAGGCGGCGATTTAGCGACCGGTCCAAAAGGAGTGTTTCCGGGAGGCGAAACCGGGTGGAGGCGATGAAGTCGAGAAGGGCATCGATTCGGTCGTAGCTGTCCAGAGCGCAGTTTGCGCTGGGAATAGCTTCCAGCTCGCTCGCCTCTTCTCCTCCCGCGTCCGAGAGGGCCTGAAGGTAGTAGGCATCGGCAAATACTACACCGTCAATCACTGCGGCTTGCAGCATCGACCGAAGGATTTTAACCACCTTCCGCAAATGACCCGCGTCAAAATAGGCCCGGTGCGCGTGGGCTCGACCGTTTACGAGCAGAAATTTCTTAGGAATCCGCACCGATGAAAGAAGTTCAATCCACCGGGTGGTTTCAACAAACGAAAGTCTGTGGCGGCAGTCGTCGATATCGGGGGCATAGAGGCTGAAATGGCAGGCGTAAAAGGAGCCGGCGTCCCGGTTAAGGATTTCGACCATACTTTGATCTGGGATCACCGGCACGTTAAAGAGCATCTTACGCGATCCTGTTTTTCCATGCGGGTCATTTTGCCGGCGGAAAAAGAGTAAATCCCCCCACCCCCCTTGAAGCCCTTGAAGGGGGGCGATCGAGCCAAGCCGAAGCAGTAGACGAGATAATTTCCACCCTAGTTAAAAACATACTGTCTATGAAGTCGCAAAATACATATTTTCCCTTATTCACTTTTTCCCGGCCCTGGCTATATTTAAGCAGCTTAGCTATACCATCTCATGTTTCTCTCTTGGAAAGCCAGGTCCCTCCCACCTGGCTTTTCTCTTTTCAAATCCCGTCAGGCGCCCCGCTCGCCCGTAAATTGGACGCGGATCGTGCGCGTCCTTGGGCCGTCGAACTCCAAAAGAAATACCCTCTGCCAGGTCCCAAGGACCAGTTCTCCCGAATCGACGATCGCCTGCGCGCTCTCTCCGGCCAGGACCGCCTTGATGTGGGCCGCCGAATTTCCCTCCGCGTGCTTGTAGCCGCCCTGCCAGGGAACCAATGTGTCGAGCGTTTCCAAAAGATCGTCCATGACACTCTTATCGGCCCCTTCATTAATCGTTACGGCGGCGGTGGTGTGAGAGACGTAGATCAGGCAGACGCCGTTTAGAGCCGATATCTCTTTCAATGCGGCGGCTATGCGCTCGGTTATGTCAACCGCGCAGCAGTGGGCCGCAGTCTTTATCTGGAAAGTCTTCATCCCTTTTTCCGTTCAGGGCAGGATGATCCCCGATTCCGTCCGATGCTCGGGCTCCGCAGCCTTTTGGGTTTCCTGGAAATCCTCCTGCCAGTAAAAATTCATCGAATCCATTATAAGGCGGGAGACGACCGGATTTTTTCCGGAAGAGGACTCCCCGCCGAGGTCTGTTGCAATTCCCCATGCCCAGCGCGCCCGGACTTCCTCCCCCATGAGCTTTAAGGCCATCGCCTGCTCTTCGAAAAATCTTGTGAAAAGGCGCCGCTTGGCTCCCGCGCACAAAACCTCACCCGCATTTTCGATCACCTCCAGCCGCCGCTCCGCCTGGACCTCCCGGGGCACCACCAGAAAAGGGCTGCCAAGCCCCTTTAGCTTCTCGTGGAAGGGCGCCAGTTCGTCTTTGCCAAATCTTAGCCAGGAAAGGTCCATATCCTCGAGCAATCGCGAGATATCGATTTGGGTAAATAATTGCTCCGGATGCTCTATTTCCTCCATCAGCTCGTAGACATACGGTCTTACATCCGGTTCATGATATCTCGCAAAAATCGCGCGTCCGCGCTCGAGTTGGCCGTAGGACCCCTTGCCGGTCCAAAAATCGACCATTTCGAAAAAGAGCCTCGCGGCGTGCCGGATCGGAACCTCGACGCCTCTTCGGGGCCCAAGCCCCGAGACTTGCTGCAGGTAGTCTTTGTAGAGCTTTTGCGTGGCCGATTCGGCGACCCGCACGTTAAAGCCCGAAAAATCGTCTTCAAAAAATGCGGTTACAAGCGCAGTGTTCCCGCTGGAGGCCTCCGGAACCAGGGCCGAGACGATCCACATGGCCCCCTGGACCTGGAAGAGATGAGCGATGGCTTTTCTATGCTCGCCCCGGATGAGAACGACCTTTTCCGGCGAGGAGGCGCCCTTCTCGGATGTAAAGCCCTTTTGCGAAAAGCGATATCCCGCCTGTTTGGCGTTTTTTCTGTAAGGAGATGCCTCCAAAATCTTTTCCAGGGCCTCGAAGGTCCTAAAGCCGATCGGGTTCGGATTGCGGCTCAACCGGTCGACAAGGGCTGCGGCAAGGCCCAGCCGATCGCCAACAGATTTGCAAAGGGATTTGAGGTACCCCTCGAAACTCTCGCCTTCAGGGTCCTGAACGGCCAGACGGTCGAAAATCATTTCCAACTCGCCGGTTTCTTCCAGGGTGAGCAGGGGTTGATCTTTCCCTTTCTTGGTTGCTGCTTGCTTCTTGCTCATATTTCCTCGACTGTCGGATGGCGCAAAGCGGAATTAAAAATCCGTCCGCTCCGGCCGGGATTGTAACACCGGGGAGCTTCCCCTAAGGCCGCTGAAATAAAAAAAGCCCCATTCACACGCAGGTAAGAGTGATTCTGGGGCTTTCGAACGGAGTTGGAAACTCTATTTATTCGTCTTCGGGTTCCACCTCGCGCGGCTCAATGATCAAAGAGTCGGCTACAAGCTCCCAGAGATACTTTACCTCAAGATACATCATGTCGTATTCTTTTCGCAGGCTCTTCATGATCTGGTCGCGACAGTTGTGACAGGGAGCGATAAGCATCTTCGCCCCGGTATCCTTAATCTGTTTGGCCTTGACCCGACCATAGAAGATACGCTCCTCGGAATAGGGAGAAGCCCATGCTCCACCGCCCGCGCCGCAGCAGAAATTGTTGGCCCGGTTGGGGTACATGTCGACAAAATCTTCGCAACACTGCTGCGTAATCCACCTGGGTTCCTCGTAGTATCCATGGCCGAAGGTGCGCTCACCCTTGCGGGCGTAATTACACGGGTCATGGTAGGTGGTCAGATGCGTATGCACCGATTTATCGAGCTTAATGCGCCCCTCTTCAATATATTGCTTCAGAAGGTCGTGCACCGAGAGGAACTTGATGTTTTCACCGGCAAACCACTTTTGCAGACCAAGCCTGGTCGCATAGTAGGCGTGACCTCATTCGGGTAGCAGTAGATACTCGCATTCGAGTTTTTTGTAGTTCTCGACGATCCTGCCGACAATTTCCTTCATCGATTCGTCGTCGCCGGTAAAAAGACCCCAGTTGACCCCTTCCCAGTTCTCGGAAGTCGTGGTCCAGGATTCATTGGCAGCGTAGAGAATCTTCCACCAGTACTTCATGTCGTCGGGTTCGCCGAAGGGCTCTTTGGAATTGACCGTAATAAGGATTTTGGCGCCTTTTTTGTCAACCGGTACGGTGAAGCCGGGGAGTTCCTCGGAAAGTTCGGCCGCCAGGTCCTCTAGGAGGAACAGGAAGTCATCCTTGGGGATACCGACGTTGTTTCCGGTCTTGAGGCACATCGCAACACCCTTGTGCAAAACACCGGGCACTTTGTCCCTGGCCCGCTTGCCGCGAGCAGACCGAAGCATCGCGAGGATATCGACGCCCATCGGGCAGGCATACTCGCACCGTCCGCACAATGTACATACCCATGGAAATCTCGAATCGACCAGTTCCTGTTCGAGTCCGAGCACGACCATTCGCACAGCTTTGCGCACATCCATGTCGTCGACGCCCGTGACCGGGCACCCGCCGGCGCAAGTTCCGCAGGTCAGACACAGATCTGCGAACTGGGTCGCGAGCTTATGCTTTTCACGCTTTGACAATACCAACGGATCCATTATTCTTCTCCTGTCTCCAATCCATGCCCCCTGCGCGGGGAACAGCTCTTTCCTTGACGCGGGAAGTTTTTTCACAAACGAAGGGGTACGAAGCTAAAATTAATGATCGCAGTTTTTCTTCATAACCCGAATAGAGCGCAAATGCAATCCCATTCTCGCACCTATTCGGCCGCCAAATCGCGATCATCCGAGCGTCTTAACAGCCTGCCCGACCAGTTTGGCGATTTGGATCTTTTGGGGGCACAGCCGCTCGGCGCCGGAAAAATCGATCGTTTCGAGCTTTTCGCGCACCTCGCCGGGAATCGCGGCAAAGCAGGCCCTTGCGTAGTCAACCTCGCCATAGCTGTTATAGTACATCAAAAAGCGCATTATGTCACCAACCGGCGCGGCCTGCCCGATCTCCCGCTCGCAGATGCTCGTGCACCCCGCGCAGTAGCCCGCGGAGGTCTCCAGGGCGAAAACGTCCATGAGAGCCCGCTCTGCGGACGTAAGCCTGGTTTTGTCCATTGCTGCGGCCACATTGGACATCAGAATCGTCATATTGGGCATCTGTGAGCAGATGGAGGCAATGTTTGGTTCCTCCCATACCGCTTTTAGTTTGGCCTGGGCGTCGGTGAACCCCCGTTTTATAAATCGGGAGGCAAGTTCCAGTTCCGCTTCCGAATCGACTGCGACCGACCCCTTGCCCTGGGTCTTCATTGCCGTTAGCCCTATGCCCGCCTTGGCGCACGCATCCACCGCCCGGCGCATTTTATCGGTGCGCATCAACCGGAAGTCGTAGCGGAGCATGATCCCGTCTATCCAGCCAAGCTTTGAGGCGGCAAGAAGCATATCCTCCATATTGTTGTGGGCGCTAAAGCCGATGAACTTGATCTTCCCCCGGGATTTGGCTTTTTCCGCCCAGGCCCGGATATCTTTTCCGAGCAGGCTCGGGGTGTTTATTCCGTGCAAAAAATACAAATCGATGTATTTGGCGTTGGTTCTTTGGAGCGACTGGTCAAGGTATTGCGAAAGGCCGTCAGGGTCATACTTTGTCGATTTGGTGACCAGAAAGATGTCCTTTCGGATTTTCGGATATTTTTGCAGAAACTGTCCGATCCCTATCTCGGAGTTTCCCCCTTCGTAGGTTTCGGCCGTGTCCCAGTAGGTTACGCCCCACCGCAGGGCCTGTTTCAAAAGCAGATGATTGGTCCGGATATCAAACATTCCGCCCAGCCCAAGGCAGGAAACCTTCACACCCGTTTTGCCAAAGGTCCTTACCGGGATCGGAACAGCCGTGGAACTATTCGTTTCGCCTTGAGCCTCGGCGGCCTCGAGTCCGGGAAGAAAAACCGAGCCTGCGCCCAGCGCGCCTGCAATCTTGAAAAAATTTCGACGGGAACAGCCTTCGTTATCCGACATCGCATCTCTCCTTTTCGAACGGGCTGGAACCAAAGATTGTTTACGGGCTTGTCCGAGCCGAATGCAACCGCAAAGGTTTCCTCTACGCTCAAGCCCTAAGCAAAAGTGAATGTTTTCTGCTTCTCGATTCCCCTTCGGCGCTCACCCGGATGGCCCTGCGGCCGCTTACCGGGCATTCGTGTTCGCAGACACCGCAGCCGGTGCACCTCTTGGGGTCCACCACCGGGGCCTGGAGCCGGATTTGCACCGTAAACTTTTGGCCTGCGGAGGCTCTTAGCTCGGGCGAAAACCCCGATTCAAATGTTATCGAGTCGCCCGAGTTGGAAACGATCCGCCTTCTATCCGCCACGCCTCCCGCTTGGAGCGCGATAAAAAAGTCCCCCGTATCCAGGCGGTGAGCCTTTACGGGCGCGGAAAGGCAAGCAGTGGTTCCCGAAAGACTTGCGACCGCGAGCCTTCCGTCTCGCACCTCGGGAAAACTCTCCTTTACAAATATCGCCTTGGGGCTAACCGGGCAGTTTTCCTGGCAGACGATGCACGGCTTATCCATTGCCCAGGGAAGACAGCGGCCTCGATCGACAAAAGCTGTGCCGATCCGAAGAGGGCCGTCCCCCCGAAAAGACCCCAGTCCCAGCTTTTCATCGAGCGACAACGGTCTTATGGCCGCGGTCGGGCATAGTTTACCGCAGGCGGTGCACTCCTTCTGGCAGCCGCTCGTTCCCGCCCGCATGTTCAAGGCCGGGGTCCACAGCCCCTCGATCCCCTCTTTTATCGTAGCGGGTTGTATGACGTTGGTGGGGCAGACTCGCGCGCATTGGCCGCACCGGATGCAACGGTCAAGAAAATCGGGTTCGGAAAGCGCCCCCGGCGGGCGAATGAGAGCCGGATCGTAGTTTTTGCCAAGTCTTCCGTCGAGCCTTAGCATGGGGACGGCAGCCATTGCGCAGATGGCGGTCGTCACAAATTCCCGCTTGGACAGATCCGGTGCGAGGGTCTCCCCGCAAAGCGATCGAAACGGGTTGTAGCCCATGAGGTTGTCGCAGCAGGTGTCAAGGCAGTTCATGCACAGCACGCACTCGGAAATCCTTATGGCCCCCGCCGGGTCGCAGGCGCCTTCGCACCGGCTGTTGCAAAGGCCGCACTGGCTGCATTTCCCGCTCTTTTTCCCGGGCCGCCACAGGGCATATCTGCCCAAAAGGCCGAACAGGGCGCCAAGAGGGCATACGAACCGGCAGTAAAACCGGGGAATCGCAAGGTTTAGAAGAAGCGCTCCCAAAAATAGGGCGCCACTTAGCCAGGCCCCGTCGTAATGTCTTTGGGAAGCGCTCACCATGCGAAGCGATGAGTCTGCCAGGGGCAGGAGCAACAAATTTACCGAGCGGTACACAAGAGGGATTGGATCCAAAAAACCGGTAAGAAGCGATGAGGAAGCTACGCTGTCGAGTTTAAAAAAGTATCCCCCAACCGCTGCGACCAGCAAAAACAGGAGCACATAATATTTACTTCTCTGGGCGCCCCGGTAACGGTTCACCTCGATTCTTTCCCGCACGCTCCTCGCCCGGGAACCGATCCAGCCAACGAGGTGATGGAGCGCGCCAAACGGGCAGACCCAGCCGCAGAAAAACCTTCCAAGAAGCGCGGTGATCGCCACTGTTACAACGGCCCAGAGCAGCCCGGCATAAAGGGTACGGGTCGTAGCGATCGAGCCCAGCGCAACGAGCGGGTCAAGCTGGAGAAACCAGTTTACCGGCCAGCCCCGCAACCGCCAAAACGACTCCCCAAGGGTCGCGCAAAGGCAAAACCACAAGAACAGGGCAAGGAAAAAGGCCTGGTTTATTCGTCGGACGATTGTAATCCTCATCTGATTTTCACCCTATGGATACGCGGTATGGTTTTAGCGATTCGAAATCCGCTGTCCCGACCCCCGCCCGTTCGGCCTGCATTATAAATGGCAAATCCTTGGCCGTTTTCCCCAAAAGGCGCGCGCCCGCGGAATCTGCTGCGACCTGGTCTGTGCTTGCTATCATCGTCTCGGTCTTTTTGAGATCGGATAGGGACCCGCCGGTCGGCCCGTTGGACACCATGGTGAATGTGCCGTCCAGGATGACTAAAGTGGGCTTTATCATGAGAGCCAGATCTTTTATGAAAGTGTGTATATTCTGGTGGAAGATGTTTCGCCTGCCGCCGATAAATCCGTACCAGTTCTTCATGGCCATCGAAGCGCCGCTCCGGTGGTGATCCTTTACAGGGCAGATCCCGATAAGCTTTGTGACCCCCGTAAATGCGCCGGTAAAAACCGGCCAGTCCCGGATAAGGCTCGAACCCGGGGCCGTAAACTCCGTAAATAACGATTCCCGGGGCAAAATCAACTCGGCCCCCGAGCTCCGCGCCGCCTCCCCGATTCCGCTAAGCGAAAAACAGCTCTCCGGGTCGTTTATCGGGTTATCGGTTACGGCTACCGATGCGGCGCCGGCGCGAAAGCACAACCGCGTCACCTCGGCTACCAACTCCGGACTTGTCGTAGCACACAGGGAGGGCGGGGAAGCGAATGCGCAGTTGACCTTCATGAGGACCCGGTCTCCCTTTTTTATGAAACTACCCATGCCGCCCAGCGCCTCTATCGCGCCGTCAATGGCCTTAATTCTGCCGCCCCCCGTGGCTATCGCAATCTTTTTTCCAACACCCGGCACGATAAAATCGGGCAGGACCCCCGGGGGCTTTTCCGCCGAAGCGCGAGGGCCAAAAGGGTCGTGCAGAAAATAGCCAACCCCGGCGGCAACTCCTACGGTCGCCCCGGCTTTTGCCAGCCGGATCAAAAAATCGCGCCTGTCCATCCCGGGTTGTCCGGGCCGCTCTTTTCCCATCTTTTTCATCGCACCACCTCGGATATCTTGCGGTAGACCCGCAAGGCGACATCTTTTGCGCTTTCAAGCTTATCGACTTCGTGGGCGCCGGCAAAAAAAGCCCCCCTGTGCATGACCACTTCATAGGTATCGAACACCTTGTATATTTTGGCGCCGGGGGCGTCAATCATTTCACCGGCCGCCACTCCTCCGTTTTCCAGGAGAAACTTCCCGTAGGCTGCGGCAATATCTTCTGCTTCCTTCGGGCTCTTTCGCCGGGAAATAAAGGCGGTGACCTGGCAGCCCCGATCGGTGTATACGGCGGTATAAACCCGATCCAGGCCGCTCATGGAGAAAACATCCTTCATGTGGAGCGAAATGGTCGAGCGGTCCAGAAATTTATGCGGAAAAAAAGACTCGATCGTAAGTCCCCCGGAGCGGGGTTGACCTTTTACGAGGTTTATCGCCAAAATCTTCATGTCGCCCATAAGGCCCGGGGCAGACGAGGTGATTTCGAAATATTTTGGTCCTGCTGCAAAAAAGATCGCATCGGCTGTGCGGTAGGCGGAGTCGCCCCCACCGCTCGACGCAAGGTTTAGCGGCTTGGAATCTTTTCGCTTTTGGAGGCTGTAGACCGAAAAGGCGCCGGCCGAATCCCGCATCTGGTAGACGCTTAGTTCGATCCAGCTTTTCGCATCGGTTTTTTTGGCAAACCGCCTGACGGTGAGTTCTACGAATCCGGTCGAAAGATAGAGATCGGCTTTGCCGTCGATCTTATCGGACAGGGTCCCGGGATCGAAAGTCTCCTCGCGGCCAAAGGGGGCAAGATCGGCTGGAAGGTTTGCCGCAACACCCAACGGAACCCCCGAGACACCGGGGCCTCTCCCGGATGCGGATTTTGGGGGATTTGCGCCATACCAATACACCCCGCCCGCTATTACTGCCAATAGAGTCAGTAGGAAGACCCCGATACAGGTTTCCAATACGCCCGCTCGCCGCATCACGCCTCCTGTGTGGCCGGTTGGCTAAATATAGCAAGCGGGAAGAGAGCAAACAAGGACCGTCAACCGCCTTCGCCGTAGAGTTCCCGCATGGCCTCCGAGTAGCGATCCGGTGCGTCGTAGATAGAGAAAGGTTTTTCGATCCTAAGCTCTTCTCCCCCGCCCTTGCGGCATTCGAGGTGAACGAGCCTGCCAGGCTCCCCCGGAAAGGAATGGATAACCGTAAGCCGCTTGGGAGTAAATCCCTGGTCAAAAGCCGTGCAAAACAGATGGCCAAGCCTTGTCGCCGGATAGACGACCGCTACCCGGCCACCCGTTGGGACAAGCCGCCTTGCGGCTTCAAAAACGTCTGTAACCGTAGCCGTTAGTTCGTGACGGGCGAGCGCCTTCTGCCTGTCGGGGTTTACGCGTCCGGCGCCGGGTTTTCTGTATGGCGGGTTGCTAAGGACCAGATCGAAGCTTCCGGCCGCCAACACCCCCGCCCCCTCACGGAAATCGAGCCTGTGGACCTCGATAGTATCCCCGAAATGATTTTGCTCGACGTTTTTTCGGGCAAGTTCGGCAAGTTCGGGCTGAATCTCCACTGCCGCGATCTTACGCTCGGTCTTTGCCCGGTAAGCCAGGATCAGGGAAATGATGCCGCAACCCGTCCCCAGCTCCAGAACCCGGTCGTTTTTGTCGATGCGCGTAAGCCCTGCCAGCAAAACGGCATCGAGCGAAAAGCGATACCCTTTCTGCTCCTGGCAAACGATGAGTTTTCCGCCAAACATGGCATCGCTGGTTAAAAGCCGTTGTTCTCTCAGACGATTTCCTCGTTGGGATAAAGGGGATTTATCACAAGCCCCGAGGTCACCTTCGGATAAAAGTAGGTGGACTTGTGAGGCATTATCAGCCCGGCATCGGCAACCTCTCGGACCTGCTCGATTCGCGTTTGATTTATAAAAAAACCGGCATCGAACCGATCCGACATTGCCGCTTCGACGGCCCCGGAAAAATCGTGCATGAAACTGATGTTGCGCTCATCTGCCAGGAACTGCTCCGAGAGGCCGAAAATCTCACGCAGGAGCACCTGGTCGAGCACGACGACATCGAGCGTCCTAAGCGCGGGGGCAATGTCTTTCCGGGCGAGAAGCGAGGAAACCTCCTCTTTTTTTGCCGTCAGCACATAGGCACATGCAGCCTTCCTGCAATACACCCCGAGGGTGATCTCCTTTCGCAAGCCGCCGGCCCCGATGGCTTTTTTCCATTCCACCGCCCGGTCCCCGCTTTGCACTTGGAAGCGTTCGACATGGAAAAGGTCTTTGGCCTTTTCCATAACCTGCTCGCAGTCCCGGTCGCCGAGATTTCCAAGGAGCCGGTGGGTGGGCAAAATGGTTAGGCCCGGCTCGTTCATATCGGTAAGGTAGACCATTATGAATTCGTAGGAAGCGTTGGCGTTGCCCCCGCCATACCGCTTGCGAAGTTGATTTCTATAATTTAGCGCCGTTTCGTAGCGATGGTGGCCATCGGCTATAAAAATGGGCTTATCCCCCATGAGTTCCCGTACCCGGTCGAGGATGAGCCGCTCTGTTACGGGCCAGAACCTGTGGGCCATACCCGTTTTGTCTGTAAATGAAACCGGCGGCGCCACCGGTGCTTCGCCGCTAAGCGCGCCATAGACCTGTTCGCCCGAATCCGGATAGAGCGCGAAAACCGGGCTAAGGTTTGCATTGCAGGCGACCATGAGGCCCAACCGTTCGTCTTTTGCGGCCTGAAATGTTTTCTCGTGAGGGCGAACCCTGCCCGAGGAAAAATCCTCCAGCCTCAATGCGCAGATAAAGCCCCTGCGCGTCTTGACCGGTTCGCTCTCCGTCTTATAGTCCAGTTCGTACCTGTAAATGGACGGCTGCGGGCTCCGAACGAGAATGCCTTGCTGCGTCCATTGTTTGATCCATGCCGCCGCCCTGGTATGGGGATTGTTTTGAGCAGAGTCTTCCGGCGTGGTCAATCCCAGCTCGAGCCGTATGAAGTTATAAGGGTTACCGTCGTGGAAAGCCCGCTGCTCATCCGAAGATATGACATCGTAGGGGGGGATGGTTACCCGAGCGAGATCGTGGACTTCTTCCAGGTTGTAGCAAAAACCTCTAAAGGGGGCGATTGCAGCCATTAGCTTCGAATGTCCTTTCCGCAACGTGCGTTGGAATAACCGGTATTTTAGCAATGAGGACGCTCTAGCTAACATAGGTTGAGCCTTTTGACAAGCGGGTTGGAAGTTTTTGAGAATAAATACCTTGGGTGGAGAGGATATGAACTGGGAGTCCCTGATAGCCGAAAACATTCTCGGATGGCTGCTTCCCGATAGTTACGCCCGCTACCGCGGGCCTGTGCTCTCGGCTCTTGCTTTGTTTCTAAAAGAACTGCCGGCCAACCGCATAAAAGACATCGCCGCCGATCAGGCTCGGCTGCCTTCCGAGGCGAGCGCCTTGGACCGACTGGTCCGCCTTCTGCGCTGTTGCCCGGTTCTGCACAAAATCGGACAAACCCTGGCAAGAGACCGAAACCTGCCCGCCGAATTGCGACTGGGACTGCAAAGGCTCGAGTCTTTAGCCCCCTTGATCCCCATGGAGGCCGTAAAGCAGGTGCTCGAGCAGGAACTGGGCCCGCTGGATCGCCTCGGGATAACGCTTCTGCACCCCGCCCTGGCCGAAGCAAGCGTCGCCGTGGTAGTCCCCTTCCAATTTTTCCGTGGGAAATCGCCCCGCAGCGGGGTCTTCAAGGTGCTAAAGCCCTCCATTGAGGAACGCATGGAAGGTGAGTTGGCCCTTTTGGAGCGGGTGGGCTCATGTCTTGACAAAAGATGTGAAAAGCTGCGGATTCCCAAACTCGATTACCGCGATTCGTTTAACCGCGTTCGGGAAAAACTCATCAATGAAGTTCGGCTCGACAGGGAACAGGAAAATCTCTCTTTGGCCCGCCGCCTCTA
Organism: Syntrophobacteraceae bacterium; assembly: GCA_031292215.1. Taxonomy (GTDB): domain Bacteria; phylum Desulfobacterota; class Syntrophobacteria; order Syntrophobacterales; family Syntrophobacteraceae; genus SbD1. Next base: position 50,202 of record JARLHO010000071.1, read on the forward strand.
TAGCGGGAACCCCCGGGTCGCGATCCCCGAGCTCTTCGATTTTTGCACGCCAAAGGTCACGGCCATGGAACGGCTAACAGGAAAGAAGGTGACCGAATGGGGCGCGGACTTCCAGAAAAAAGAAATGGCAAGGCTAATAATTGATACCCTCCTCGTCCAGCCGATCTTTGTAAAGGAACCCGGGGCGCCCTTTCACGCAGACCCGCACGCGGGAAACCTTCTCCATCTAAAAGACGGCCGTCTCGCCGTCCTGGATTGGAGCCTGGTCGGCCGGATAACCGAAACCGAACGCGTGTCGCTGATGCAAATCATTCTGGGGGGCCTGGCTTGTAGTCCGGAAAGAATAACCGATGCGCTCTCACGGCTCCTGACCGCTGCGCCCGGCGACCCGCCGGCCCTGCGGGACGCCGTCGATAGAAGTCTAGTGCAGATAAAAAACAGCCGGTTGCCCGGCTTTTCCTGGCTAAAGGAACTCCTAGACGATGTGGTCCGTTGCGCCGGCCTGCGTTTGGGAGCCGATCCGATGCTTTTTAGACGGGCTCTGCACATGGTCGAAGGCGTTGCCGCAGACCTCGGGGGTGATGCGGGACTAATCGAGCGGGTTTTCCTTAGCGAGTTTGGCTATAATTTTTCCGCCGAATGGCCCCTGCGGTTTTTCGCGCCCCCCGATTCCCACGACTTCCCCACCCGTATCTCCAATTATGATTTGGCAGCCCTTTTGATGAGCTATCCGTTAAATCTCCCCAGACTTTGGCCCGATATTTAGGGCTTGTCCGTAAATAAAACCTTTGTGCTTGCATCCGGCTTTTGGCCTGCTTTGGCCGCTCCTCAATCGCAAAATCCTCGACGTAGCTCTGCTACGCCTGCGGTTTTGCTCAATCGTCGCGACCAAATCAGTCTCAAAATCCAGCGCAATCCCTAAAAGGTCTATTTACGGACAAGCCCTTAGGCGCGCTGCGCGTCTCCACGCTAATTACCACTCGCGAGATTTCGGGTACGGCCTTGATCATCACCGCCTAAGAGGTGTATTATTTTTTCAGCAGATTTTTGGAACGGCAATCCCGCAAAAGGGGAAGTTGCAAGGTGCTGTGGTGTGAAAAATTGCAAAGGGCGAGGATGGATCCCAAGTCAAACCTGATGATAAAAATATCGATCTGCGCGGCGCTCTTTTTCCTGGTCGGATTTTCCTGCCGCCAGACCCTTTGCCTTGCCGATGAGGCCGAGCCGGCCCAGGTGGAGGCTGTGGTTATAAACGTCGATCAATGGGCCGTTTATGTGCCCGATCGGGTCTTCTATTTTGATACGAACGGGGACAAAAAAAAAATTGAGTCCCTAAGAAGAGCAGCCAATCGGTTGCGAAATAAAAGGGCTCTTATCACCTACTACTCGCCCGCAAACCCCTCCCGGGACAATCGAGCCATACTCTCCGACATCGTCCCTGCCGGAAATAATCCCAATAGTGAAAAGCCCGTGCAGGAAACGGCAAAACCGGCCGACGTCTCGCAGACTAAAGTTACTCCCAACCCGGCGGAGCAGGAAAAACCGCTTCCAAGCCAAACGGTTCCCTCCCAGTCTCCGATAACCGATAAACAGGTCGCCGCATTCGTTGAAGCTCTTCGCCAGGCGGCGCCACACACCGGAAATCCCAACGACGGGCTCTACAGCGACTGGAAGGTAAAAGCCGGAAATATTCTTCGCTGGTCGAAGCAATGCATGGGAAGGGAAATGGACCCGGCCGAATTTGCGGCTAATCCCCCAAAAGCTCGTGAGGTAGTTACCTTCGAAATGGGTAAAATACTCCGCCGGGAGTATGCGATAAGCAACGACATATATGTGGCTGTGTGTCGCGCCGCCTCCTGGTGGATGACAGGAGATCCCGGAAAATATGATACTCCCCCGACCAGTTCCTATACGACAAAAGTCCTGGGGTATTACATGAGAGCCCTCTGACCGGGGCACTCACCTCCCTCTTTTGCAATGACGCGCATGGAGGGGCTTGGCTCGATCGCCCCCTTTTTTTTGCAAAGCTGACAATTACCCACACATGCGCCCACTTACCCCTTAGCGGAGACTCCCAAGAAAGGGGCTTGGCCTGATCGCCCCCCTTTTTTGCAAAGGGGGGTTGGGAGGATTTTTTAAATGTTTCCCTTTAGCAGCAGCCTCAAACCATTCGCGAGAGAATCGGGCAAGAGGATGACCGATGCAAAACGGGCTCTCAGGCCCACATTTGGGCGGAAACGACTCAGAGATTAGAGATCACGTCCTTTAATGGTAAGCTACATGGCTTGCCCCCAAATCCGTACTCTTGGGGCAGGGCGCACCCCCAAAAAAAGGAGGTAGCGGCAGCCTGCCGCCCCCCCTCGGAATATCAATTTCAAGACTGGAAGCCGTGTCTCTAAGTAACACCTGCGCAGGTTTACCTGCGCCGGCCACCCTTTGGTCCGCCACCTCCCGCGCGAGCGGCGGTTCTCATTGAGCCTCCGCCACGCTTAAACCCTGCGCCAAAGGCGCCGCCTCTACCTCCGCCAAATGAGGAGCTCCGAACTCCGGATAAACGCCCCGCCCCGCGGCTAAAACCTGCGCCGGATCGGCCCCGTCCGCCTCCAAACGAGCGTCCTCCCCCGCCAAAGGATCGGCCGCCTCTCCTAAACGACTGTTTTCTTCCGTCGTAAGAGCGCGAGCCTGCAGCCCTTCTAAAAGAAGGGTTCCGGCCATGGCTTCCACGCCGGCCTGAAAACCCGGATGGGCCTGCCCGATGCCAACCGGCGCGCGAGGCGCGGCCGCGAAATGGTCCGCCGCGTCTTCCCCCCTTAAAAGCCCGTCTCACCGCACCTTCAAAACGTCTTGCGCCCGGTCCGCGTCCATGGAAGCCAGCGCTGCGGGGGTGGAAACGGACCCCGGATCCGCTAAAACCCGATCGACCGTACGCTCGAAAATGTCCACGGTGGCCGTAGGCGCGGCCAAATCGTCCACCGGCGCCCACTCCATGCGCTCCCCTCTCGGCGCCTCCACTCCTGGCAACCGCCGACCTGGCAGCACCCCAGGTCGAGCTCCCGGCGCCGAACCGTCCGCTTACAACGGCCTGGCGCAAGCCAGTCGTTTGGAAACTGCTCCGAAAACTTCCTACGTTCACCGTATTAATATTTACCGTGCGGTTTATATTGAGATAAACTTGATGATCGCGCCATCCCCACGAACCCCAGCCCCAGCCCCAGACCGGTCCAACGGTCACCGAGCCCCAAAACCCGAATACCCCGACAACCGGCGATACGACCACGCCGGGCCAAACCGGATAGTAGGCAAACGGCGGGTATGCCGGCCACCACCACGTTCCGTAAACCACCACCGGATTGTAGCGTGGAACATACACAATTTGAGGGTTTGCAGCCCGGATCTCGATACACTCCCGCCGGACCACAACCCGTTGCTCGGCTGTCGTTCTAAGATGTCCTGCTTCGTGCGCTCTTCGCCGCAACCTCTGAATGGAGTCCATAACCTCGATCTGCTGAGCCAGAAACGCTTCCCCCAGCTTTTGAGTCCATTCGGGTTCCTGCGCCATCATATCCATAACCTGTGGAAAAGGGGCAAGCGCCTTGACGCTTAGCTCCCACTCCATCCTGTCCAGTGCCTCATTTAGCGCCCTTCCTCTTATCCCCTCTTGCTCTCTTAGCCAGTGGTCCGCCTCCATTACCTGCTGCGGATAAGTCGCCGCCAAAAGAATCTGAGCAAGCAACGAATCGGGATAGAGCGCTATCGGGGCAAGCATCTGGTCCAATTGCTCCTGGCTAAATGTCGCCACAACAGGTGGTGGCGGCCCCTGCTGCCCAAAGGCCCGCCAGGGGACCATAAAGACTGCGGCCACAGCAATCACCGCCCAGGCTATAATCAACTTTTGCCTCATCAAAAAATTCCTCCCCCTTTATGAATCGATGCCGCCTGTATAAGGACAAAAGACATCGGGCGGAAATGTCATTGCCGCCCTCGCCACGGCCTTTCGTTCGACGTGATTCATTGGTAAGCTGCAAATGTAGGTTGGGTTGAGCAAAGCGAAACCCAACAAGTTAATCTTTAACGCAACCTAATATTCAATCTTACCGGTAGTACCTCCAGTGGCCATGCGCCCAATGACCGTAAACGGTGACATGGCCTGGAACCCATACCCTATGGTGGCGCTCGTAGTAGAAGGGCTGGAAAGGAGCGGTTCCAATAACTACGGCGCCGTTAACTACGGTTCCAACAACCGCAAAGGGGTACCAAAGGGGGTTGCAGTAATAGCAACCTTGCGCATTTGCCGTACGCATTGGAATCATCGCAACCACAAACAGGGCAGCGGCCGCGATGCACGCTGTGATAATTCTATTTCTCATTTTCAAGTCATCTCCTGGTACATGAGTTGATTACCAATTCACAGGTACACATCCCGCAGTGTGGAAAACGATAAGGGATTAGACTGCGCAAACCCTCCCCGGCTTAGCCGATCGGGCAGGTTTCGAGCATAACTTATGCCATGCGCAGCTAATTTTCCCTAAAGTGAGGCTAATCGGTATTGGGGCGTTATAATTAGATTATTTGGAGGGGGCAAAAGTCTGATGAACATTTTGCGGATCTCTTTCGATACTTTATGTCTGCTAAACCCTACAGCACTGTAGCGATAATCCTTCGCCGCAATTTGCTTGCAACCGGACAGCCATAGACCATGTTGATTCCAACTCTCGGGGGGGAAATATTTTATAAACGTAAAAACCCGCCCCACGACGAATAATTTGCCTATTCCAAACGAAGATTGTAAACTTTTTAAGATCTTAAGGAGTGCAATTGAAGTTTTTCAGGCGAGTTTGCGGCGGGGAAATGCCGTGGGGATGAAACGGCGGTGAAGTCGTGCATTATTCCGGTTAACATTCATGCATCGAATGGCGCGCGGATGCGGCTTTTCAAAAGCGACGACCTTTCTTTTACTCCTGCGATCGGAACCCAACAGGGTTGAGGCCAACAATGGGAAGCGACAATCGAAAAGTGGAACTGGAAATCGAACTAAAGCAGTTGCGTCTAAGGGTTTTGGAACTCGAGTCAAAGGCCCGTGACCGCCAGGAAATGGAAAAAACCCTACGAGACCAGCTTAGCTTTCTGCAGATATTGATCGACACCATTCCCAACCCGATTTTTTTTAAAAATAAGGCCGGAAAGTACCTGGGATGCAATAAGGCGTTCGAGCGGCGCATAGGTTTAAACAGGGGCGATATCATAGGGAAATCGGCCTCCGACCTTTTTGCCCAAGAGATTGCCGCAAGCTATGAGCAGCATGATGCCGAACTCTTCGATCAGCCCCGCGAAATGACTTACGAGACACCTCTCACCTACGCCGATGGTCGCACTCGCGACACAATCATAACCAAGGGGATCTTTACGGACTCCGTAGGCGAAGTCTGCGGCCTGGTGGGCGTTACCCTGGACATAACCGAGCGAAAGCGGGCCGAAGAGGCGCTGCAAAAGGCGCACGACGAACTCGAAAAACGAGTGGAGGAACGGACCGCGGCCTTGGCGGAGGCCAACCTCAACCTCGAAAAAGAAGTGGGCAAGCGTTCCAGAATCGCCGAAGAACTCCGGATAAGCTCCGAAAAACTAAAGATATTCGCCTACTCCATCGCACACGATCTAAAAAGTCCCTCTGTTGGAATCCATGGGCTTGCCAGATTGTTAATGAAAAACCTCCAGGGATTTCCAGGCGATAAAGCAGCCGCCTTTTGCGAGCAGATAATGAAGGCCTCCGAACATGTGGCCTCCTTAGTCGATGCGATTAACCTGTATATCTCCACAAAGGAAACTCCGCTCAAAATCGAAGAGATCGCCATGGACCAGATCTTTTGCATGTTGCGCGACGAGTTTTCCGCAAGGCTTAGCGCCAGGCGGGTGCAATTGCTCGCGCCCGAGGGCGCTCCGCTTGTGCGAGCCGATAAAATTTGCCTCTTGCGCCTCTTTAGAAATTTGATCGATAACGCCCTAAAGTATGGAGGCGAAGGACTCACCAGGATTGAAGCAGACTATGAGAAATCGGAAGATTTCCATCGCTTCGCGGTAAAAGACGATGGGGTGGGCATGGAGCCCGACGAGAGCATCTTTAATTTGTTCCAGCGCCAGGCTACGTCGAGCAAGACCGAAGGTACGGGACTGGGGCTGGCTATTGTAAAAGAAATAGTCGAACTCCATAGAGGCAAAATCTGGGTGGAGAAAGGACAAAACAAAGGTACGGTGTTTCACCTGTTATTTCCCTGCGGCCTTTGAGGCAATACCGCCGGGTCGCCGGTAAAAGATCCCTGCCGGGCGGCGGGAGTCCGCGCACTGCGCCCCGCGCGGGGCAGCAGGTGGGGCTACCTGCTGAGAAGCCAGGTCTCGGGGTGCTGATAGCCGGGGAGGGACTCCCCGAACTGAGGCCTTCCGAAAAAGGATACCTGGTTGCCCAAGCTGCCGATTCCCATCAGATCCACCGTGAAAAGAAATCGATTGTCGTTACCCACCCGTTCGTATCCGGCGCCGATTCCCCAGCACCCCTGCACATACCTGATCCCGTAGCCCTGCGTGAACCACAGACCGGTTTGAAAGGAAAAATCGTGGTAGGTGTTGAGGTAAATGTTGTCGTAGACTTTAAAGTACGTCGTGAGGGAAATTTCATTTACATTGAGATCGGGAATCTGTTCGTAGTCCACTATTAGAGCGTTTCCCCGGCCGTTATTGTAGCTGGCGCTAAGATCCTGGGCCTGCACCTGGCTGCCCGACCGGAATTGCCAGTCCAGATCGTAGGAAAGAGTCCACAAATGAATGGGCATGATGTCGAGCCTTACGCCCAGGGGCGAAAATCCCTCGGGCATGAGAGTGTCCGCATCGAAGAGCGAATCGGGTTGAGCGGGCGGCTCGATATTAAAGAACTGAAAAACGCGCAGTCGAGCAATTTCGGCGTAGGTTACCGCAGGAGTTCCGGAGTCGCCTGGAGCTATCTGCTTTCCGGTAAGAAAGGTCGTAAAACCGTAGCGAACGCCGTTTCTGGACTGATCGAGATCCAGTCGGTCGAGTTGCGGGAGTTGGCTGCCAAGGGTCTGAGTCGCATATTCGTAGGAGATTTCGGGTTCGATGGTGTGCTGAACGGCGGTCAGGCCCCAAAAGTTGACGGGGTAAACCTTATTTAGGCGCGAGCTCATTTCGACATCGACGTCAGGGACTGCGCGTCCCGCATAGTTAGCCCCCGAATTGGGCTCTTGCCACTGGATCGAGTAGGCATCGCCTCGCAAACCCACCGAAGGTTCGATGTTGAGGTAGTTATTCCAGTGGAGCGGGTAGAAAAGTTGCGGATAGAGGTCTAGGCGCTGTTCGCCGTCGCCTTGCCGGCTCCAGTAGTTTACCGCCGAACTGTCAACGGAGTAATAGAGGGGCGTGCCGTTTATCCCCGTGGGAATCACTGTATAGTCAAAAGAGGGCAGTTTCTGGGTCGTTAAGCTTTTTACCGTGGGCTCCAGGTTTTCCCAGTAGCGCGTGTCCATGCTGAAAACGTCGGATTCGCCTCTTTTTTCCAGATAGAGGTCGGATTCGCGCACCAGCGAGGTTTGGTCGTACAAAAGCCCCCGGTTGAAATAATCGATGAAATCACGGTTGGTGTTGGCCAAGGCGCTCGATCCGCTTGCAAATTCCTGGAGAAAATTCCGGTCGGAGACGTAGTCCAGGTCGATCTTAGCCTCCCAGCCCAAGGGCAGATCGATGTTCTGTTTACCTCGCACCCAATACCTGTCTGTGGTCTGATAGGGATAGCCCTGCTCGGACAAAAGGGATTTGCTCGCCTGATCGTCGAGGTAGTTGAACATCCAGACGCCCTTGCCCAGTTGATTGTTATTTACGCGGTACTCCGCACCTTCCATGACCCCGCGATTTTGCAGGTACTGGGTGTATAAGGTGGCGTCCATGTCCTCTCGAATGGCCCAGTAGTAGGGGAGCTCAAAATGAAAACCGTTGAGGGTGGAATCTCCGACAAACGGAAGAAGAAAGCCGGACTGACGCTCCGTCTCAACGGGCATGACGGCACTGGGCCAATAAGCGATCGGATGATTGCCCGCCCAAAAGGAGGTGTCCGTTGTCCAGGCGGTTCCCCCGACGGTAATCTCCATCTTTTTAAACTGGACTTTCCACGCGGGGTCGCCCGGATTGCAACTGGTGATAAATCCCTGCCCCAGTACAAACTGGGTGGGGCCGGTTTTGGATATCGAAGAACCCTGAACGAAGAAATTGTTTTCCGCAAAATACATGACACCGCTATCCATCGTTCCGGTTTCCGTGTCGAGGTTCCAGACGATGTGTTCGCCTTTTAGCCAGTTTCTGCCGTACCGGATCGTAACGTTCCCGCGAAGATCGGCTTGGCGCGTCTGATTGTTCATAGTGGCCCGGTCGGCCTCTATCGTTCTGCTCGGGGCGCTGAGCAGAACGTGTCCCCGGGCTACGTAAAGGTGCTTTTCGGAATTATACTCCAGTTTGTCCGCATGGATTGTCCAGGGGACCCGTGTCTTGGCAATGACCGAGACTGCGCCAAGCGGCGAGGAAGGTTCGGCGGCGGGGGCGTTTCCGCAGAGTAAGACCAGTAAGGCGATAGCGCAAAAAACGATGGCCGGCTTCAAAAAAATGCGCTTTCCTAAGACGTTTCTCACAGGGCAGGCTCTCCGAAAAGCTGTTTAACCTCGCCGGCAAAATATAGCGAGCCGGTAATGCATATGAGATCGTCGGGGCCGGCCAGGTGTCTTGCCTCCTCAATGGCGGAAGCCGGATCGGCGATGACGTAGCACTTCTGTATATAAGGCCTGGCCATCTTGCGTATTTCATCGGGACTTGCGGCCCTGGCGTATTCGGGCTTGGTGAAAATGGCTGTCTCCGCCAAGGGGAGCAACCGCCGCAAGATTCCCGGTATATCCTTATCCGCCATTATGCCGATGACAAGATGGAGGTTTTTGTAGGAGAAAACTCCCTTCAGGGCCTCTCGAAGCGACTCTGCGCCCTGTGGATTGTGCGCCCCGTCAAGCAGGACCATCGGATTGGTACTCAGCACCTCCAGGCGCGCCGGCCACCGGACCTGCGGCAGAGCCTCGGCGATGAACTGCGGCTGGAGAGACAGGAGATGTTTTTGTTGGAGCACCTCAAGGCCCGCCAACGCCAGCGCGGCGTTTCCCAACTGGTGGCGCCCCATCAGGTTGAGCCGTAAAGACGGCAAATCTAGTTCGAGCCCCTTATAGTGAAAGGCGCCATTGGAATTTCGCCTCACCCGAAAATCGGACTTAAAGCGGTAGAGGGGCGCGGATTTATTCATGCACACAGTCTTCATTATACCCTGCGCCACGGGCTGCAAAGCTCCGGTTACCAAGGGAACGGACTCCTTTATAATTCCCGCTTTTTCCCTGGCGATCGAAGACAGGGTGGCCCCGAGATACTCCTGGTGGTCAAAGCCGACATTGGTAATGAGACATACTTCGGGGGTGATTACGTTTGTCGCATCGAGTCGGCCGCCCATGCCGGTTTCAACGATCGCCAATTCAACCTGTTCTTCCGCAAAATAGAGAAAGGCCATCGCGGTAACCATTTCGAAAAAAGTCGGAGGCTGGCTTTCATCCACGATTGCCCGGATTTTTTCGAAAACCCCCAGGATTCTCTCCGCAGAGACTTCTTCATCATTTATGCGGAACCGTTCGGTAAAGCGTACGAGGTGAGGAGAGGTATACAGGCCGGCCTTTATCCCATGCTTTACAAGAATTCGGGAAAGAATTGCCGCCGTCGATCCCTTGCCGTTTGTCCCCGCGATATGGATGAAACGCAGTTTTCGGTGCGGGTTGCCAACCCGCGCAAGAAGATTCTCGGTGCAGTTCAAACCGAACTTTATCCCAAACTTCTGAAGTCCATAAAGGTAGTCGAGAGATTGCTGCAAATCCGACACTCGCCTCTAACCTCCACTGGAGCGGCCTGCCAGGGGGCAAGACCGCACCCTTCGACTCAAAGAAATATCGAAACGGAACCAGACCCGGTAAGTAATTATCTAATAGCACACTTCATGACCATTAAAAATGATTGATTCCCGCTGCGAACAATTCTTCGAAAACCGCCCCAAAGCTCAACCACGCAGAATAGCCAAGCCGAGGTCCAGCGAAATTCTTGACTTTACCGGGTAACCAAACTAAATTTCCCAAGTTAAGCTTGAAAAACTCTGATATCTTAACCCGGAGCGGGGTCTAAGCTACCGGTGGGACAATTAATTGCACATACAGCTCCATTTGCGGGAAGGATGTAATTATGGAATGGGAAAGACCGCCTGAAAAAAGGGCGCCGGGAGGAAGCGGTCCGCCGCAGGACTTCGAAGAGGTCTTGAGATGGCTTGCGGAGCGCTTCAAAAAGTCGCCAGGCTCCTTTATGGGCCGTATTTTCGCGATAGTCGGGATCGTCCTTGTTCTTTTCATTGTTTTTAATTCCTACTACACCGTTCAACCCCAGGAAACGGCCGTCATCCAAAGATTTGGCAAGTTCATCGGAACAGCCGGTTCGGGGCTTCATTTCATGATTCCCTTCGGAGTCGATACGGTCACCAAGGTGGTGACCGGGCAGGTGCTTCAGCGCGAATACGGATACCGCACGACGCGGCCCGGCGTGCGCTCCGAGTTCCAGGCCAAGGGCTATGAAGCCGAATCACTCATGCTAAGCGGAGATCTGGACGTTGTGGAAGTCCACTGGACCGTTCAGTACATGATAAGGAACCCCGTAAAATATCTTTTCCACGTCTCCGGGGTGGAAGCAACCCTTGACGATATCTCGCAGGCCGTGATGCGCCAGATCGTTGGAAATCACTACGCCGACGACATTTTGACCACGGGCCGGGCCGCCCTGGCCAACGAGTGTCAGCAGCAAATCCAAAAGATCATGGACACCTACGGGACCGGCCTTCAGATAGTCGCGGTAAAGCTCCAGGATGTAAATCCCCCGGCGCCGGTCCAGCCGGCCTTCAACGAGGTAAACGAAGCCAAGCAGGACAGGTCGCGCACGATTAACGAGGCCGAGCAGACCTACAACGAGAAGATCCCGGAAGCCTCCGGACAGGCCAAGCAGACCGTTGCCCAGGCGCAGGCCTACGCCACCGAGCAGGTGAACCGGGCAGAGGGAAAGGCGCAACGCTTCATCGACATTCTCGCCCAATATCAAAAGGCCCCCGACATCACCCGCAGAAGAATGTATCTGGACTCTTTTGCGGCCATTATGGCGAAGGCCGGCCATATTTACATTGTTGACAGCGCGCAGAAAAATATTTTGCCGCTACTCGATTTTGGAAAGCTCGGCGGGCAGCACGGGTCTCAAATTCCCGGGGCGTCCGGCCAAAAATAGGCGCGCAAACACGCGCCAAAGGAATACGGAATGGGAAATACTTTGATTCCACGTTGGGTAAAGCTGGCCGCTGCGGCGCTGGTCGTTTTGGTGGTTGTTGCCTGGTCCTGTCTGTTCGTGGTTACCGAAACAGAACAGGTGGTCGTAACCGAGTTTGGCCGCCCCGTCGGAAATCCGATCACCGCGGCCGGACTCCATTTCAAGCTTCCGTTCATTGAGACGGCCAACTATTTCGACAAGCGCATAATGGCATGGGACGGCCGTCCCGACCAGATCGCGACCAGCGACAAAAAGTATATCTGGGTGGATACGACGGCTCGGTGGCAGATATCGAACCCGCTGCTCTTTATGGAGCGGGTGGGAAGCTTCCAGACGGCCCAGAGCCGTTTGGACGGAATAATAGACTCGGTTGTCCGCGACAATATCTCGGATAACGACCTGGTCGAAATTGTTCGCAGCAAGGGATGGGAGAAGGCAAAGGCGCAGTTCCTGCAATCGGGCGTTCCCGGGCCCACGATGGGCTATGAGAAACCCTCCGACAACTATCATCTTTTAAAAGGCCGAGAGAAAATCACCCGCGATATGGTGGCCGGAGCATCCAAGCTCATTTCCGAATTCGGCATGAAACTCTTAGACATTCGCATAACACGCATCAACTATGTCGAATCGGTGCGCAATTCGGTCTACCAGCGCATGATTTCCGAACGAAAGCGGATCGCCGCCCAGTACCGCTCCGAGGGACTGGGGGAAAAGGCAGCGATCCTTGGCCAGATGGAGTTGCAACTGGCAAAGCTTCGGTCCCAGGCGTACAAGAACTCGCAGGAAATACGGGGGAAGGCCGACGCCCAGGCGACCAAGATTTTCGCCTACGCCTACAGCCAGGACCCGGAGTTTTTCTCTCTGTACAAGACTCTTAATTTATATGGTGATTTCAATAAGAACAGTTCGTTTTTGCTCAGTACGGACTCGGACGTTTTCAAATATCTAAAGGGCGCGGGGAAGCAGCCATCCGCAAAGAACTTGACCACGAGGTAAGCCATGGCCTTTTATGAAGAAAATCCGGGGCAAATTGCCCAAGCCGACATTGTAGTGGGCATACCTACGGCAAATGAGGCTGGAAACATTGCTCTGACTGCCGCTCGGGTGGACGAAGGCCTAAGCGAGTACTTCCCGGACATGCGGCGCGCCATCATAAATTGCGACAATCACTCCTCCGACGGCACGCGGGAAGCTTTCTTCTCGGCGCCGGGCAAGGCTTCCAAGCTCTATATCTCCACGGAACCGGGGAGCGGCGGGAAAGGAAGAAACGTTCGCAACTTCTTCGAAAAAGCCCGCCGGCTAAATCCCAAAGCCATGGTGATAATTGAAGCCGACATCCGGAACATCTCCCCGGTGTGGCTCCGAAACCTTGTGACGCCCGTCCTCAAGGGCGCAGGCTTTGTTTGCCCGATCTATGAACGCCATAAGTATGAAAGCTTTCTTTCCAACTCGATCATCTACCCGCTATTTCGGTGTCTTTATGGCCGGCGCGTCCGCCAGTGCAACGCCGGCGACTATGCTTTCGGCCCCAAAATGCTCGACATCTATCTCGACCCGCCCTTTCGAAGCGAGATGGTCGATAATTCCGGCGCCGACATCTGGATGGCCGATTTGGCGCTGGCCTCCCGCCTCCCGATTGTTCAGGCAATCATGGGGGCGCCCAAATTGCACCGGGTGCGGGGGCGTTTTGCCGATCTGCCGGTGCGCTTTGCCGAAGCGGTCGGAACCATTTTCGACCTGGTGCAGGTAAACGACACGTATTGGCAGCAGGTGAAGTGGAGCAAACCAACGGCCTTGTCCGGCACCGATCTCCAGGAGGTGGAAACGCCACTTCCGCCCGCAGACGTCAGTCCGGAACGGTTGCATGAAAAGTTCATTGAAGATTTCGATAAATACTACAGGCTATGGGAGCACGTCTATGGCCCCATCGTGGCGCGCAAACTCCAGGAAATACGCTCTATCGGGCTTCAGCATTTTTCCTTTCCGACACAGACCTGGATGACTATTCTTTTCGACACGATGGTCGCCTACCGCGGGATGTCGATTTCCGAGAGAAAGGAGCTGGTAGATGGTCTACTTCCTCTTTATGTCGGCAAAGTCCTTTCCTACGTTAAGAAGGCGTGGAGAATGTCGCTTCAGCAGGCGGAAGAATACATTGAAAATGAGTGCATGACGTTTGAGGAAAATAAACCTTACATTATAAAATCGTGGACCAAGGGAGAAAAGGGCTAAACGATGTCGAAGATCCTTGTTGTTGATGATGAGGAACATATCAGGCTCCTGTATTCGGAAGAGCTCAAGGAAGCCGGCTATGAGGTCATAACGGCTGAAAGCGGCTACAAGCTTCTTGAGAAAATAGAAGAAGAAAAACCGGATCTGGTGGTTTTGGACATAAAAATGGTTGATTATAACGGTCTGGATATCCTGCAGGACATCCGAAATCAATTCTATGACCTGCCGGTCATACTATCGACCGCCTATGATACCTTCAAGGAAGACATGAAGTCGATCGCCGCCGATTTTTACGTCGTTAAAAGCTTCGACTTGACCGAGCTGAAGAAAAAAATCGCCATGGCTCTCGAGACCAGGCTGCCGGATTGATCGTCCGGAAATAGTGGGGCCGGGGGAGCAATAAGCCTTGCTGCGCCATGGCAGGTCTTTGGCGGGGGATGCCGCATGTCTTTTGATCTGCGGCCCTTTACCCCGTATTGAGTCATAAATCTAAACGCCGCCCGGAAAGCCCGCGCGGCGCCGGAAGGACCTCTACAGACAATGGCCACCGTTCGAAACCGTCTTAAGTCGATGCTCGCCCGCTCCGCGCAGTCTATCGCCGGGTATCGGGACCTGGAGACGGAGGTAACCATAGAACTCGACATACCGAGGAATGCCGGCCACGGAGATTATGCTTCCAATTTCGCCCTGGCTGTTTCCAAACGGTTGAAGCGAAATCCCCGGGAAATCGCCTCGGAAATTGTCGCTGGTCTCGGTGATTCCGAGGGGCTGCTCGAAAAGGTCGAAATAGCGGGGCCCGGTTTTATCAACCTGTTCGTTTGCCCCTCGGCCTGGCAGGAAATCATTCGTGAGATCCTGGTCGATCCGCGTGAGTATGGCAGGCTAAAAGGCGCCGAGCACCCGATGGTGCAGGTCGAGTTTGTGAGCGCCAACCCCACCGGTCCGCTCCACATCGGCCACGGCCGGGGCGCCGCCATAGGAGATGTGCTGGCCAACCTCATGGAGGCCCGCGGCTGTACTGTCCAGCGCGAGTACTACATAAACGATGCCGGCAACCAGATGGATACCCTGGGGCGAAGCCTCTATTATCGCTACATGCAGGAAATTGGCGAAAATATCGAATTTCCCGATAACCACTATCGCGGCGACTACCTGCGGGAGCTTGCACGGGAGTTCATCGCAGACCGGGGCGAGAGTTTTCGCGCCTCCCCCCTTACAGAGTGTCTTCCGGTTTTTACCGAATACGCCGGCAGGCGCATCTTCGAAGGAATCAAAGAGGATCTCGACGTTTTCGGCGTCCGGTTCGACACCTGGTTTAGCGAGCGGGAATTACACGACCGGGGGTTGGTGGCCCAAACGATCGAATACCTGCGAGACCGCGGATTTATCTACGAACATGAGGGGGCGCTCTGGTTTCGGAGCACCACTTTCGGGGATGAGAAAGACCGCGTCGTGGTTCGGGCAAATGGCGTCACCACCTATTTTGCCGCCGACCTGGCATACCACCGCAATAAATTCGAGCGCGGTCTCCAATCGGTTATAGACATCTGGGGCGCCGATCACCATGGGTACGTGAACAGAATGGTTGCAGGCGTCGAGGCGATGGGAGAAAGCCGGGATGCGGTGCGGATCGTTTTGGTGCAACTGGTGAACCTTTTGCGGGGCGGCCAGCCTGTTGCCATGAGCACTCGCGGAGGAGAGTTTGTGACCCTTCGCGAGGTCGTAGACGAGGTGGGAAAGGACGCAACACGCTTCATTTTCCTTACGCGCCGCACCGACAGCCCCCTTGATTTCGACCTCGAAGTGGCCAAGGCCCGCAGTAACGACAATCCGGTCTTCTATGTTCAGTACGCCCATGCGCGCCTTTGCAGCATCTTTGAAGTCGCGCGCGAGCGGGGACTCGAATTCGACTGGCGCGCCACAACCCCCGAAACGCTCGGTCTTTTGCAGGTTCGGCAGGAATTTGAACTAATGAAGCTCCTCGGGCAATATCCCGAGGTGGTCGGCGAGTGCGTGAGGTCGCTTGAACCTCACTATATTCCGTACTATCTGCACCAACTGGTTTCGCTTTTCCACGGGTACTACCATGACAACCGCATCCTCGGCGAGGACGCAGAACTTACCAAAGCACGCCTTTGCCTTGCCCTTGCGATAAAAGAAGTCATAGCAAACGCACTGTCGCTCCTGGGGGTTACAGCGCCTGAAAAAATGTAGCCGGATTTTCGAAGGGACGGCCGGAACCGCGCCCGGAAGGCCTCGGGCATAAAAACAGGCGGTCCCACCGCCTCGTAGAGCTGACAATTTCCCGCACATGTGCGCCACTTATCTCCCCTTTTGCAATGACCCGCATGGACGGCTTGGCTCGATCGCCCCCCTTTTTTGCAAAGGGGGGTCGGGGGGATTTACTCTCCCGAGGGTCCGGGGGCAAGGATCCGGTCAAAAGCGAGGGTCGATTTAGACGCCCCTGGCCCGGGGGGATTTTTTTAAATGCTTCGTAGCCTCAAACCATTCGCGAGAGAATTGCGCTTCTACTGTCTGAGCGTGAAGTTGGTTGTAGCGTTAACGGCGGGCAATAGATGAGATCGGAGACAAGGTCCTTGCAAATTCAGGGTTATCGGTACTCGTGTTTTCCGACCTCGATATTCTTAAGAATATGGACGGAAGTTTATTCGCCTAGTCTCCGCTAAGGGGTAAGTGGGCGTACGTGTGGGTAATTTGTAAGCTCGTAAAGAGGGGACGGGACAAATGATTCGTCCAAAGCTTGTCGTCGTAAATAATGACCGGGACGAACAGTCCAGGGCGATGCGGGACGGCAATGGATTGCGCTTCGAGCTGAGCCGCGGCCGGGTGGTCGTCTATGGACTGAGCCTGGTGCTATCGCTTTGTTTCATGTTCACCCTGGGGGTGTTCGTGGGAAGAGGCGTCTCCGTGATAAAACCGGGCGATTTTTCGTTTACGGGCAGGTTCCTGCGCATATTCGGGCTCGAAAAGCAAACGGGGGCCCCCGCGCCCAAGGCCTCGGTCACCTGGGAGGATCCAAAGAAAATGGTAGCATCCCTCGACTACTACCAGGATTTGACCCGTCAAAAACGCTCTCCTCTCGGACAGATGACTCAGATAGAAACATCTCCCGGCGTAACCGTTCCTCCAAAGGAGCCCGCAAAAGCCGCCAAACCCGCTGCAGACAAACGCCCCTCCGTGCAACCGCCTGCGCAACAACCCCCAAAACCGGCTCCCGCAGCCCCGCCCTCAGGTCGCTACACCCTCCTGGTCGCCTCCTTAAAAGAGCGTGACGCCCGCATTCTTTCCGATAAGCTAAAAGCCCATGGATACGCCCCCTTTTTGGAGCCCATCGAGTTTGGCGCCGCCAAATGGAGCCGCATACTCCTTGGCTCCTTCCCGACCCGTGAGGCGGCAATAACCTTTGCCGACCAGTTTAACAAGAAGGAAAAAACAGAAGCGCTCGTTATTTCCGGCTCAAGGTAGTTACTTTAGCCGCGCGGGCTGCGCGACCTGTCCGGTCCGTGCGTTTTCTTCCCGGGCGTGAGATGGCGCCGCAGCCCCCTTGTTCCCGACTGGCTCTCCCGGGAAACTTGCCATGCTCCTGACCGCCGGCAACTGATGTGAGGCTTCCGTGTGGAAAGGATTTGCGTCTCACACGCCAAACCCATACAGAGCCGGCGCCGGAGCTGCCAGGCGCCACCGGAGGCGCTCGTTATGGTTGAGATATTTTGGTCGACCGGTTTACGCTAATCGAAGAGTTGCCAAGTGCCGTGTACCATACAAAGTTCCTTGTTAATGTTTGCGATTGCGATTTTTGCATCCGATCTATCAAGTTTCAGGGTGAAGTCGCACGGTGTTTTGCCAATCGGGATGTTTATCGTCGGGCCATCGGCGGAGAAATGCGTTTTACCTGCCTTGAGGACCTGGGAGAAAATGATTGCCGGAATTTCAACAAGCTCGTAAAGCCGCTTCAATTGGAAATAACGAAGTTGTATAATCGCATCGACTTCGGCGCAGTATTCACGGAATAGTCGATGTGCTTCTTCACACCTCTTGGCGGCAGTCCGGCAGTCCTGAATCCAGGCCGCCTCTGTGAGCTTGCTGATGTGAAGGGTCCCCGCTCGGAGGCTCTTGGATTTGGATGACTTGAGGCTGATTCTCCTCCCATCGACCTTCACATCCCAAAAACGCTGGCCGACCGGCGCCAAATCCACTTTATGACCGGAATAAATGCATGCCGCGATGAAGGCGGAGTCGAAACTCTCCTGGAAAAGCGGCGAACCCATAAAGCAGTGATGGGTGAGGAGCTTCGAGCGAAATTCGCTCTCAAAACTCTCGGTGTTGAACATCGACCCGGAATTCATCTGAGCCACACAATCTGTCCGAATAGCAGCAAGCTCCCGCTGCCCCTTCCGTACGAGATCTTTGCCGCTCAGGTGCGTTCCAGGGAGCAGAACTTCTTCGATTTTCGGCTGCTCTCCAGTCAAGATCCACTGTGCAAGATGAGCCAATTGGTAAGAAATAAGCGGCGGTACGGCATCGCCCATGTGACGGTACATATTGGAGAGCGCTGCTCCGTTAAAAACGAAAGAGTCGGGAAACCCTTGCAGTGCGGCGATCTCTCTCACAGTACACAAGCGGTCTTGTTCGGGGTGAGCATAGCGCCCGTTTCCGACATGGGAACATTCCCGCTTTATTGTCTGTGCCGGTTTGTCCCAAGCCATTCGTCCATACACGTCGGGGTAGGATCCGAACCGCTTGGCCGCCGCAATCCGCTTCATCGAATCGGTCATAAGCCGTTCAGCATCAGTCCGATCCAGAAGCTCCATCCACGACCCTCCGTCCTTGGGAATGGCAGCGATTCTTTGCCGCACCGACTCAGATGAAAAATCAGGAAACGCTCCAGAGCCATCGGCGCCAGGGGGGATCGCGCTGAAAGCTCTTCTGACAGTCAGGGCTTCATCCCTTAGGCGCCACCCGTCCCACAGGCTATCCAACGTATGCAGCGGTAGATGCTGCCTGGCTGCCACTACGATTGCCCGTTCTCGAAGCTGTGGCAGACCGAATCGGGAAAGTACATATGTCTTCCCGAAAACATTGTATCCATGCTCTTCCAAGTGTTTCCTGAACCACTCATAGTGATCCTTGAAGTTGCCGCGAATCAATTCGCGCGCATTTTCCATAAACACAACGTCCACAGACAATGCAACTGCAAACTCTGCGGAACGCCGTACCAAACTGTTCCGGTGGTCGTCTCTAACATGATTTTCCGGGATTGCCCGACTAAATCCTGTGCACGGCGGACAAGTCAGCAGGACAGAAACCGGAATCTCGTCCGCGAGCGCAAGGGCTGACTTCAGATGCTTAGGCGCAACCGCCGACAAATCGAGCGGGACAGGATTTATACCTATATTCCGCGAATATGTACTGTTACATTGGAGCCTGCCGGCGCCCGTGCTGGGTTTGCCTTTTTCGGCATCGGCCGCTGCCACTATTTTGAAAGCCGGATGCATGTGGAACCCGTAGCTCATACCACCGGCGCCTGAGAACAGATCGACTACCGCAAACTCCTTCATGTAAGTTGATCGTCGCCTTTCTCCCCCTTCGACAAGCTCGCATGGGGTTTCTCGTATGAAGTTATGCGATATCTGACCCTGTTTTCCGCGACCGAAAGCAACCGACCTCGATCTATCAAGGACTCATCGCAATGGAACTGCAGACTGGAATCGGTTTTATTTCTTAGCCATAGCGAAACACTCCGGATGGTTGCAATCGTTTCCTTGATAAGCTCACATTCCCATACCACCATCACTCGCCATCCTGCCGCTATGAGCTGTTCAACCGCGCGGCGGTCACGTTCCACATTTTCGAAGAATTTGCGCATCCAGAAGTCGGTATTGCTCTTCGGAATACTTGCATCCTTGCATCCGGGGTGACGATGCCAATAACACCCATGGACAAACACAACGCAGCGATATTTCGGAAACACCAGATCCGGGCGCCCCGGCAGGTGTTTGTTTCTAAGCCTGTAGCGGATTCCCAATCTGTGCAAACCCGATCGGAGTATCCATTCAGGCTTCGTGTCATTGCTGCGTACTTTTGACATGGCGAGGGATCGCTGAGCCGGTAGAAGAATGTCCGTCATTTCATAGTTATCGCGAGTTGATGGTTTATTGACATAGCGGGCAAGGCGCAAGAACCGTCCCTGCCAGTTATCCCTTGCGATTCTACACCGTTAGCCGATATAATACAATAAATCCAGGAGCAGAGTTCGCCCGATGGTATATTAGTAGATACCTCACTCCGCCGCCCGCCCTCCGATCGCGCGGTGGATATGCTCATCGCGGTCCTCAACGATCTGGCTAATGTTTTTGAAGAAATCATCTTCATCGTCCAGCCACCCCTTGGCATCCGCGAGATGTCCCGGTTCCTCAATAGCCGGAACCAGCCTGGCCAGGGGTTTCCCTCGCTTGGTGATAACGATCTGCTCTCCCCCATAGGCTACCCGCCCAAGAAGTTCCAACAGATGTTTCTTGGCTTCCGATACATTGTATTGTCTTTCGAGCCATTTCGGCCTCCACCGTAAAAGATATAGTCATGTTGACCTTCTCCCTTCCAAAAGTCCATACATTTAGGCCATTGGCGCAGTGTGCGGCCCCCTCGCCCGCTAGCTGCCCTCATCCTCGGTTTGCCTTCGTCCCGTAAGACATACCTCTCAAGGAGAGATTTCCTAATCAAAGAGCAGTGGCTGGTTTAATCTTTAGAGTTGACTAAAAGAGAGGGTAACGGCTATATTGTAGCTACACTGGCGCGAAATCCAGTTTCCTCGCGCAAATAAATACGCACTGCCTTACGTGGCTACCGCGTCGCCGGCCATTTAGGCAGGCGGACGAGATAAAGCGTTTTAAAATATTTAAGCGAATACATAAGCATAACCTAACCGTGGCCGCTCGCGTGGCCGCGACAAATCAGGGACCCGGCACATAACAGGTAGAGATGATGAGATACGCGGAGACGGGGTATAATCTGGAAATCGATTTGGCTACGGGAGACATCCAACGGGTGGAAACCGACCCTAAATTGCTGGAAACGCATCTCGGAGGGCTTGGTACCGACGTTAAACTGATGTGGGACAGGGTTTTACCCGAAACCGGGGCATTTGACCCCGAAAACCTGCTAATCTTTAGCACCGGACTTTTGTGCGGCACCCCCGCTTTTAGCGCCAACAGGACCACCGTTACCACGATTTCCCCCCAAACGGGTCTCATGGCGTACCCGATGATGGGAGGGTTCTGGTCGGCGGAATTAAAGTACGCCGGCTATGACAAGGTGATTTTTCGCAACAAGTCGCCAAAGCTCGTCTACATCTGGATCCACAATGACAAAGTGGAGATCCGCGACGCCTCGCATCTTAAAGGCAAAGGCGCCCTGGAGACGCAGGAACTCATAAGAGAGGAACTGCGCGAGCCCCGGGCACAGGTCTCAGCCATCGGGCTGGCCGGAGAAAATCGCGTCTTCTTTGCCTCCATCGAACAGTCCCGGTCGAGCGCAAGCCGGCTTGGCGCCGGCGCGGTCATGGGCGATAAGGGCATAAAAGCGATAGCCGTTCGCGGCACAAAAGACGTCCAGCTTGCCGACGGCCAAAAGTTCATGGCTCACTTAAAGGAGCTGGACGCCTTCGTAAGACACCGCAACGCCAATCCCCTGCCCAGTAGACTCATCATGGATATTCACACCGGCGTCGGGTCGCCCCAGGCGATCAAGCATGTCAATGAGAAGTGGCATACGGAGGGGTTTTCCTGGGGAAATGCCCGGTACCGAAGAAAGAACTTCTGGACGGAGGAGATCGAAAAGAGTTGGACCAAGACCCAAAAGGCCGCCATAACGCGGTTCATAAGTTGCTTTAATTGTCCGCAGCAGTGCGGGGCATTGGTTAATTTCGAAGATGTTCCGCCGTACATGGTCAAATGCTACTCCAAACTCTCCTATCTCATCGGGGCGGGCGTTGACGACCAGGCCTTCACGTGGAAAATCCTCGAGCGCGCCTTCGAATACGGCCTGGATTCGTTTTCGACGCCACAGGTGCTGGCCTTCGCAATAGAGCTCCACGAGGCGGGCATCTTTTCCGACAAGGATTTCGAAGGCTGTCCGACCGATAAGGAAGGCGAGTTCTTCTGGCTTCTCGAACGGGTGGCCAAGCGGGAAGGCATCGGGGACCTTCTGGCCGAAGGCACGTACTGGGCTGCGCGAAAAATCGGCAAGGGGGCGGAAAAATTCGATCACAATACCATTAAAAAGCATGAACAGATGAATGTGAAGCTGGGCATGCTCGATCCTCTCTACTTCCTGATGTTTTCTACCAACGAGAAGGTGAGCATTACGCAAATCGAAGGCAACTGGCCCCAGGCACCGTTTGCTTCCAGGGAGGACCGCGAAGAATGGGTAAAAGACTGGGTGCAGCTTCCCGATGAAAAGTTTAAGCAATACTTCATCGACTGGGAGCCGCGCGGAGAAAAGAGCTTCCCCTACTATCCCACCCCGGAAATCTCCTCTGAAATCGTGGATTGGATGGAAATGCTCCACAATATCGACGACGCCCTGGGATTATGCGCAGGCATGGGATCGTTTTGCTTAAAACCCGCCTATCACATCCACAACTATCACAAATTCATCTCGGCTGCGACCGGGTTGGAACTCGATGAAGAGGGATTAAAAAAGCTTGTCAACCGGAACCGGAACCTGCACCGGGCCTTCAATAACAGACGCGGCATGACCCGGGCCGATGAAAAGCCGCCCGAAGATCATTGGAAGCACCGATTCCCGGAACTCGAAGATAAACTCCTGTCCACCTACTATGAGTTCAAGGGATGGAATCATGACGGTGTCCCCACCCGCAAGCGGCTGGAGGAGCTGGATTTGGCTTATGTGGCAGACGACCTGGAAAATCGAGACGTGTTGAAGAAATACTAATTGTCACAAACAGGATTGCCGACTCTATAAGTAAACAATCGGCGAAATACCGCGTCCCGGGCAAACCTCCGGGGCGCGGCAATGCCTTGCCGACTCGCCCCGAAAGGTCCGGACTTCAGCTCTCTGGAGGAAAGCGGGAAAGGCCCAGCGGCGAACCCGGTGGCGTGTAGGAATCAGAAGACAGAGACCTCCGCAATTTTCGCCCGCCAACCTCACAGTAGGATCTCGCCTGTAGAGAATACCTCTGCCGTTTGGGTATTTGAAATTGACAATAACCGGCGGCGAGTCTAATTTCGCAATAAATGGTCGCAGAATTGACTGATGGAGAAAAAATGGATTTATTTACAATCGGTTACGAAGGAATGACCATCGATGGTTTTGTCCGGAATCTCCTGCTCGGGAAAGTAGATATCGTTGCCGATGTGAGGCTGAATCCCATCAGTCGAAAGCCTTTTTTTTCAAAAAAATCTCTTGCCCGAGCACTTGAAGGCCATGGCATCAGTTACGTTCATCTGAGGGAACTCGGAACCCCCAGGGACATGCGAACAACTGTGATGCAAACGGGAGATTACGAAAAATTCATGCACGAATACCGCGGCTTTCTAACGACCAGGCTCCATGAGCTTGAGGAACTGCTCTTGCTTGTTCGCTCTAAAAACGTTGCTCTCATGTGTTTTGAAAAAGATCCGGACAAATGTCACAGATCGGCCGTAGCTATGGCGGTTAAGGAGCTTGACGGGAATGGACTGCGCATCCGTTCCATCTGACCATGTCGATCAGCTCGGAAAAATAGTCAATTGCCTAAGCTTGCCCTTGGGGGGGTAGAATATACCGAGTATACAAAAAGTCATACGTCTGCTTGCCATATTTCCCATGAAGAAATGGACGTCTTTATCCTTAGAGCAAAGCTGCTCCATTTTTTGCCTCATTTTTTCTTCCCAATTTGGGGATTCTATTACTTTTCGGTAAAGCTGTCCGAATTCCCAGTCAAGAATACTGATTTTGTGTCCGTTGCATCGCGAATGATCACAGGCAAAGGATATTTGAAACCTATACGGTATTATATCCAGTTCCTTCTTCTCAATATCAAAAGATAGCTGCCCATCGATTCGGCGCTTCTTTTGGTTTTCCTCTGCAAGCTCAGCCTCCGACTTTTTCCGTACATGAAAACGGGTGATTTCCTTCAGCCTGATAATACCGAGTGAGGTTCTCTTCGCCTTCTGGCATTCCTGAAGCGCTTCAAGCGAACCGAAGGAATTCTCTGGCGAAGAAAAAATTATCTGCCGCCGGGCGAGCCAATTATTTTGTGGTTGGACGATATCACCCAGTCTAATGGAGTCCCTTATTATACTGTAACTTTCAGGACGATCATCTCTTAGGTTCCTCTCAATCTTGGCTCGCACCCATTGATATTTTTTGAACCGGTGCTCACCCACCAAGTATCGGTAAGGAATAGGATAAAGCCTTATGAGCCTTCCGGTGTCTTTCAGAATCGCCGCCGTGCAGACGGTCTCGACATACTTAGAGCTGTATTCCGGATAAGTTTTGGCACAAATCGGGAATTCTTTTTCATCCCACATTAAGGCCCCCTTCAAAGATAGTTGGAGGACAGAAATAATCTGAGGAATCGGGCAGATATATTCACTACCAAAATAAACGTGGAAATTCGACGAAGGAAATTAGGCGGCAATCGATCTGATTGGCAGGAATGAATTTCGGTAAATTTGTTGTAAACGAGATAGCCACCGTAGAGTCCGGTCGTGGACTGAACATGGAGAGGCGCACAGAAAAGAGGGTACGTAAATATTTCCTCAGCTTACCAGCCTGCTATGCGGCCGCCTTGAGTTTTCCGGACCCGCGCCAAAGCGCGGCAACCTTTGCTAAAGGAGCCCGAACCGCCGGAGTTCTTTGAAACGGCCGGCCAGGATACGCAACGGCGAGACGCTTTAAGAGAGCCCCCAGGGCCCAGCGTTTTCCTTGACTTTTACCCACGGCTTCCTTAAAAATATACGATTGTCCTTAAATTCTATAGATTATCGGGGAAATGATGGAAGCGGTTCAAGCCATAAGAGGCATGAATGATATATTGCCCGAGCAGGTCGGCTGGTGGCAGGGCATCGAGAGCGCGGCGCGCGAGGTGCTCGAAAATTTCGGGTACCGCGAAATTAGAACTCCCGTTGCCGAAAAGCTCGAGCTCTTCTCTCGCGGTATCGGCCAAAGCACCGATATAGTCGAAAAGGAAATGTACGCCTTCGAGGACCGAAACGGCGACTGGCTGGCCCTTCGCCCCGAGGCCACCGCCTCAATAGTTAGATCCTATGTCCAACATGGGCTGCATGCGGAGTCGGGCTGCCGCAAGCTCTACCAGATCGGCCCGATGTTTCGCCATGAGCGTCCCCAGAAAGGCCGCTACCGGCAATTTCACCAGATAGACGCCGAGGTCTTCGGGCTTGACGGCCCGATGATCGATGCGGAGATGATGCACATGCTCAGCCTTTTGGTTGAGCGAATGGGGATTTCCGGCGTCGGTTTACATATCAATACGCTTGGATGCCCCACATGCCGGCAGGGTTACAGGGAAGTCCTTAAAAGTTTTCTCGCAGAGCGGGCCGAGGGGTTTTGCGAGGACTGTTTGCGCCGCCGCGACACCAACCCCCTGCGGGTTTTTGACTGCAAGGTGAAAAGTTGCGCGGAGCTGCTCGAATCCGCTCCCCAACTTATCGATTACATCTGCGACGATTGCCGGGCCCATTTTGGCGCGGTAAGGCAGTTTCTCGATAAGCTCGGCACGCGCTACGCGGTAAACCCCCGGATAGTGCGCGGGCTAGACTATTACATGCGAACGACCTTTGAGGTGATTACCGACCGGCTGGGTTCCCAGAACGCCATCGGCGGCGGGGGCCGCTACGATGGACTTGTCCGCGATCTGGGCGGCCCCGCGGTTCCCGCGGTGGGGTTTGCCATGGGCATGGAACGGCTGGTGCTTTTGCTCGAGCAGGAAAAAGAAAAGCCCTCTCGCTATCCGCGTTGCTTTATCGCCTCCTTGGGCGAGCAGGCTCGCGTGAGCGGTTTTTTGCTTTCCCAGCAGTTTCGGGCGCGCGGCCTCGAGACCGAAATGGACTACAACGGCCGAAGCCTTAAGAGCCAGATGCGCCGCGCCGACAAATCCGGGGCAAGGTATGTTCTTATCCTCGGGGAAGAAGAACTGGCAAGACGTGAAATCCAGTTGCGTGATATGGTTACCAAGACCCAAAGAATTGTTCCTTTGGAAAATATCTTTGAAACGCTGCTCGCGGTCGATTCGGAAAAATAATGTAACCGTAGCGCCACAAACGATTCCCTTCGACCTCGACTATCGCGAGCGGATCGGCAAAACCCGATTCCGTGAAACGGAGAAAAAATAGTGAACGTTATCGAACCCCGGCCCGGCGATGAATTCTCAGACCTTCAAGAAGAGCTCGCCCTGGACCAGCTTGGCGATTGGCAAAAGACGGTTAACTGCAACGGTCTAAGGCCCGAAGACGTTGGCCGGGAAGTCATATTGATGGGATGGGTCCAGAGACGGCGCGACCACGGCGGACTGATATTTGTCGACCTGAGGGACCGGGAGGGACTTACCCAGGTCGTCTTCGACCCCAATATCAGCGAGAAAAGCCATGAGCGGGCGGGAGCGCTCCGGAGCGAGTTTGTGCTGGCGGTGAGGGGTACCACCCGGTTTCGCCCCGACGGAATGACCAATACGAAGCTGCCAACGGGTGAGATCGAAGTCGCAGCCGTTGAGCTAAGGATTTTAAATAGCTCCAAAACCCCTCCCTTTCAGGTCGAAGACGACGTGGAGGTAAGCGAAAACATTCGCCTCAAGTACCGCTACATAGATCTTCGCCGTCCGAAGCTTTTAAAGAACCTGGTCGCAAGGCACAAGGTCGCCCAGATAACGCGCGCCCACTTTAACGACCTTGGCTTTATGGAGGTGGAAACCCCGGTCCTTACCCGCAGCACGCCTGAGGGCGCAAGGGATTACCTTGTTCCGAGCCGGGTAAACGCCGGAAAATTTTTCGCCCTCCCCCAGTCGCCCCAGCTTTTTAAACAGATTCTCATGGTCGCGGGCATCGAACGCTACTACCAGATCGTCAAGTGCTTCCGCGATGAAGACCTTCGGGCCGACAGGCAACCCGAATTCACCCAGCTCGACTTGGAGATGTCTTTCATACGGGAAGAAGACATTTACGCCATGATCGAGGGGTGGGTCGACCGGTTGTTTTTGGAGCTAAAGGGGTTTTCCCCTCGCCCGCCCTTTGCCCGCATGACCTACGGGGAGGCAATGGACCGCTACGGCACAGACCGGCCAGACACCCGCTTCGAGCTCCTTTTGACCGAAGTAACCGATGTCGTCGCCCAGTCCGAGTTCCGGGTCTTTCGGCAGGCGATCGAGCGGGGCGGGATGGTAAAAGCGCTTCGGGTTCCGGGCGGAAAAGATCTGTCTAGAAAAGAACTCGATGAGCTGATCGAATTTGTTAAAATCTTTGGCGCCCGGGGCATGGCCTGGATAAAGATTCAGGCCGACGGCTGGCAGTCGCCGATAACCAAGTTCCTGGCCCCCGACATCCAGCAGGGGCTAAGCGAGCGCCTCGGAATAGAGGCAGGCGATGCCATTCTTTTTGTGGCCGATCAGCGAAAGATCGTAAACGACGCGCTCGGAAACCTCCGGGTCCGCCTTGGCAAGCAACTGGGACTAATCGATGCGGAGGCCTTCAATTTTGTGTGGGTAACCGATTTTCCGCTGCTCGAATGGGACAGCGCCGAGAAGAGGTATACCTCGGTCCACCATCCCTTTACCGCACCTCTCGAATCCGATATGGGCCTTTTGGAGACTCATCCCGAAAGTGTCAGAAGCCGCGCCTACGATCTTGTGCTAAACGGCATAGAGATAGGCGGGGGAAGCATTCGTATCCACCAGCAGGATGTTCAGAGGCGGGTTTTCCAGGCCCTGGGAATCAATGATGAAGAAGCCAAGGACAAATTCGGCTTTCTTCTCGAAGCGCTCCAGTTCGGCGCTCCTCCTCACGGCGGGGTAGCCTTCGGGCTCGACCGGCTGGTGATGATCCTGTGCGGGTGCGCATCGATTCGCGACGTGATCGCATTTCCAAAAACCCAGAAGGCCACCTGCCTCATGACCAACGCGCCCTCGGAGGCCGACGTCAATCAGCTTCTGGAACTTTGCCTCAAAGTCGAATGCGACCGGAACAAATAGGAAAGGAAATACGCTTATGGCTCGCTATAACCCGGCAAAACGGGTGCTGGACCATGTAAATCCGGAGCTTTTGCGCCGAAGAGTCGAAGATCTCGACGAACCCAACCTGATGCGGGATATCTTCCCGTACTCCGAGGTGCCAAAGATCGATTTCGACCACAAGCTGCTGGCCATCGATCCGGCGGAAGAATTCTTCATAACCGATACGACCTTTCGTGACGGCCAGCAGGCCCGGCCCCCTTACACCGTCGCGCAAATCGCATCGATATTCGACCTGCTTCACCGCCTGTCGGGCCCAAACGGAGTCATTCGCCAGTCGGAGTTTTTCCTCTATACCGATAAGGACCGTGAGGCCCTGGATGCATGCCAGGCCAAGGGATACAAGTATCCGCAGATAACCGGCTGGATACGGGCTGTCGAAGAAGACCTCGACCTGGTGGTAAATCTTGGTCTAAAAGAAACCGGCATTCTGACATCGGTTTCCGATTATCATATCTTCCTGAAACTACAGAGCAACCGGAAGGCGGTACTTGAAAAATACTTAAAAATCGTTCGGACCGCCCTGGATAAGGGCATCGCTCCGAGGTGCCATTTCGAAGACATAACCCGCGCGGACGTATACGGCTTCTGCATCCCGTTTGCCATGGAACTCATGCGGTTAAGGGAGCAGAGCGGCATAGACATAAAGATTCGCATCTGCGATACGCTGGGCTTTGGCATCCCCTACCCCGGGGCGGCCCTGCCGCGGAGCGTTCCAAAGCTTGTCCGGGCGTTCATAGACGATGCCGGGGTCCCGGGGCGCCTTCTCGAGTGGCACGGCCACAACGATTTCCACAAGGTACTGGTTAACGCCGCCACTGCCTGGCTCTACGGATGCGGGGGCGCAAACGGGACCCTGCTGGGCTTTGGCGAGCGTACGGGCAATGCGCCGATAGAAGGGCTCATTTTCGAATACATCGGCCTCAAGGGCACGCCCAACGGGGCGGACACAACCGCTGTAACCGATATAGTCGAATACTTTCAAGCCGAACTCGGCTACACCGTTCCGGCCAATTACCCTTTTGCCGGCGAGGACTTCAACGCCACAAGCGCCGGAATTCATGCCGACGGCCTCGTAAAAAACGAGGAAATCTACAACATCTTCGACACAAAACTATTGCTCAAAAGGCCCATCAGCATCACCATAACCGACAAGTCGGGCATTGCAGGCGTGGCCTACTGGGTGAACCACCGGTTAAAGCTAGAAGGCGAGCGCCGCTTGGACAAAAGGCATCCCGGACTTCTCAGGATTTACAAACAGGTGATGCACGAATACGAAAAGGGACGAAATACTTCGATATCGAGCGAAGAACTGGAGCGCTGGGCCAGGCGGTATTTGCCCGAGTATTTCATCTCCGAATTCGACCGGCTAAAGCAGCGCGCATACCTTCTTGCCGCCCACCTGGTCGAAGAGGTGGTCGAAAGCGATATGATGCGAAGCTTTGTCCCCGAGCGCCAGGAACCTTTGCTCCAAACTCTTCTGGAACTCAACCCCTTTATACAGTATATTTACGTGACCAATGGGCAGGGGCAAAAAATAACCCACAATATCACGCACATAGTGGATAAATCCAAGTACCAGAGCGCTGTCGTCGGAGAGGACCTCTCCGATCGTCCGTGGTTCATAGAACCCATGAAGGACGGCAAGGTGCATGTAACCGATTTTTACACTTCGCGCTACACCGGGGCCCTGTGCATAACGGTTTCGGCGCCGATAAGGGATGCCCACGACGAGATTGCGGGAATTCTCGGCATAGATATCCGATTCGAAGACCTTGCAAAGATGGATAAAAAGGGCGAGCGGGAAGGTTGATGGAGGGGCGAAAGCGCGAAGCTGGAAGCGCGAAGCTGGAAGCGCGAAGCTGGAAGCGTGAAGGAAAACTGGGGGCGCCAATGCGGACCGCAGCTCGGTCATTCACCGAATTGGAAGTCTGGAAAAACTCCCGCGCCCGGGTATTGATGGAGGGGCGAAAGCGCGAAGCTGGAAGCGCGAAGGAAAACTGGGGGCGCCAATGCGGACCGCAGCTCGGTCATTCACCGAATTGGAAGTCTGGAAAAACTCCCGCGCCCGGGTATTGGAGGTTTATCGATTGACGGGGACTTTTCCTGACCACGAGCGCTTCGGGCTTCCCAGCCAATTTCGCCGGGCCGCAGGTTCCATCCCCTGCGAACATCGCGGAGAGCTCACTTGAGTGAATGCAGATATTACTGCATTCTTGTCCAGGATTTGGGGTATGGGGATACGGTTATTCTGCGCGAGGCCCTGGATGTGATAACCCGTCAATTGTCTGCTTATTATTAGGCAAATTCGCCAGTCGAAAGCAGGTGAGCGTTGAGAAGGCCAGCGAGCAGGGATTTGTTGCTTCTAGATCCCGCCTCCAGTGTATATCCCATGGCGAAACGCGCGGAAGCCCGTAGTGAACGGTTTTTCTTCCCGCTTCCCGCTTCCCGCTCCCTGCTTCCGCTTTTCTCCCCCCTTCCCGCTACCCGCTTCCCGCTTCCGCTTTTCTTCTCGCTTCCCGCTTCCCGCTTCCCGCTTCTGCTCCTTTTGTCTTTTGCCCTGGCGGCGTGCGCACCCCATCCCCACGTCTTTCATGCTCCGGCGCCCCGCCACGGGCTTAGTACGCAGAGACCTTACCGGGTAAACGGCATCTGGTACTACCCGCTTCCAACCGCTAGCGGCTACGTGGAAGAGGGTCTGGCAAGCTGGTACGGGCCGGGTTTTAACGGAAAGCCGACCGCGTGCGGGACGACCTACGACATGTGGGCGTATACGGCCGCGCACAAAACGCTTCCTCTTGGGACCTACGTCAAGGTGACAAACCTTGCAAACGGCAAAACGGTCGTCGCAAAGATTACGGACCGGGGACCTTTTGTATCCGGAAGGATAATCGATCTGTCGGCGAGGTGCGCCCAGTGCCTGGGGTCCTGGACAAAAGGACTGGCAAGAGTAAAAGTCGAGGCGGTCCAGGGAGCTACCGAGCAGGTCGTTGGAAGAGCCACCTACTGGAAACCCGAGCCGGTCAAATCTTTCCGGTACGGCAAATTCGCCGTGCAGGTAGGCGCTTTCCAAAACGAGTCCAATGCCTACCGTCTCCAGGATAAAATGGGCGGGCGGAACATAAGGGTAAGAACCGGTTGTGTCCCGGGAAAGCCGGGGTTGTGGTACAGGGTGCAGGTTGGTGCATACACTGATATTGTCGTTGCGAAGGCCAAGGCCCGAAAGTTTAGGGGCGACGGCTTTCCCGGCGCTTTCGTAATTGCTGTGGACGAGCGATAAAGAGATGATAGACATAATAAGATACCCGTCCGAGAGGGCGGAGCGAAAGATTTCAGAGATCGCGCGGCGAAGGCCGGGGGCAGACCCGGAGATCGAAGCGAAAGTACTCGAGATAATCCGGGCGGTAAAGGCCGAAGGCGACGCCGCGGTGCTAAGATATGTGCGCCTCTTCGACGCGCCCGGATTGGAGGAGGGCCGGCTGAAAGTCTCCGATGAGGAAATAGACGCCGCATGCCGCGAGGTGGATTCGGATTTTATGTCCATTATCCGCACGGCCACCCGCAACATTGAAGAGTTTCACAAGCACCAGTTGCGCTATTCGCATTTCATGACCGCCCCCGACGGCACGTTCCTCGGCCAGCAGGTAAGACCTGTCCGGGCCGCGGGCGTCTATGCGCCGGGGGGCAGGGGAGGAGAAACCCCCCTTATCTCCTCGGTTCTTATGAACGTCATCCCGGCAGCCCTTGCCGGCGTGCGCGACATCGCGCTGATAACGCCTCCGAGAAAAGACGGCAGCATCAATCCGTTTCTTCTGGCCGCTGCCCGCGAGGTGGGAGTCGGTCGCATCTACCGGGCCGGGAGCGCCTGGGGAGTTGCGGCCCTGGCCTACGGCACCGAAACGATTGGCCCTGTCGATGTCATCGCGGGTCCCGGAAATATTTATGTAGCTCTTGCCAAAAAGCTTCTCTCCGGCGAGGTGGGAATAGATATGATAGCGGGTCCAAGCGAAATCCTCATCCTCGCAGATTCTAGCGCCCGGGCCGACTTTATCGCAGCAGATCTCTTAAGCCAGGCCGAACATGACGCCATGGCGAGCTCGGTTTGCATTACGACCGACGAACACCTTGCGGGCGATATCTGCTCGGAGGTGTCCAGACAACTCGCCGCCCTCCCGAGGGCCGAGACCGCGGCCGAGTCCCTCGATCGCTATGGCGCGGTTTTTGTTGTAGCCGAAATGGATGAGGCCTTCAAACTCTCCAATCGCCTTGCCCCCGAACACCTGGAGCTCCACCTCAAAGACCCCTTTCTCTTCCTTGGAAAGGTCGAAAACGCCGGAGCGGTCTTTATCGGCGACTACACCCCGGAGCCTGTAGGCGATTATTTCGCAGGCCCCAACCACGTGCTGCCGACTGCCGGCGCCGCCCGGTTCGCCTCAGCTCTCGGGGTCGACGATTTCCTCAAAAAAACCAGCGTCATCGCCTATTCGCGCGCCGCCTTCCAAAGAGACGCCCAATCGATCATACGGCTCGCCGAACTCGAAGGGCTGAGCGCCCACGCCGAGTCGGTTCGCATTCGGTTACGGGATGGAAGCGAGAAGTAGGGGGCGCAGAGCGTGAAGTAAAAAGAGTTCCGAATCGTTCATTGTTCAGTGAGCAATCGGACACCCATGGCACATACCTCCTGAAGGTGAGGAAGGGATCGAATGGCGCCTCCTGACAACGATGAAGATCGAGTCCGTGGACAATGCCGAAAGGCGCCTGCATTGGTACTGCCTGCGTTGGCGCATCGAGGACTGGCATAGGGTATTGAAGTCCGGATGCCGCGTTGAAGAAGCAGCCCACAACAGCGCCGAGCGTCTCAAAAGATCCATCGCAATCAATTTGGTCATTGCCGGGCGCATAATGCTGATGACCCTTTTAGGCAGACAGACTCCGGAGCTTCCCGTGGAAGTGCTCTTCTCTGATTTGGAAATCGAAGTATTGAATGCCTACGCTAAAAAAAAGCCCTCAAGCTGCCGCTCCCACTTGGGGATGCGGTGCGCCTGGTAGCACAAATGGGGGGGTATCTCGGCCGCAAGAACGATCCGCCCCCGGGGCACCAGTTGATGTTGCATGGTTATGGGTACCTTCAGCTCCTGTGTGAAGGATTTTCACTCCGAAACGACCGAAACCGCCCCGGCGCAACTAACGGGTAAAGGGCAGGCCTAGCCCCTTACGCACTCTCGATCATGTATCGGAGTTCGAGGAAGATGCATTCGAGGGAAGACAGGCTCACAGTCTGAGGTCGAGCGGTACCAGCCAAAAGCAAAACTTCCTTGTTGCACTCTTCGTCCCATTGCTACTCCACCGACGCCAAAGAAAGCATACACGCAGGTAGGCCCTCATGCGGTAGCTTCTTTTGGGGCACTCTTAGCACGGCGCTTCTTTGAAATACGCTTCGGAACCAGCTTTATCCTCAGCTCGCATCCGACCGCTTCGGCATATTTTCTAAGTGTGGCCACGGATGGGGAGTGGCCCTTGCTCCCCCCTCCAGCCTCGATGCGCGCGATTGCCGGGGGTTTTGTGCCCATCCGCTCCGCTACCTGTTCCTGGGTCAGCCCCGCTTCCCGCCTAGCCCTTAGAAGCTCGTCAAAGAGCTCGAATTCGGGCTCAAGGGCATCGCATGCGGCTTTGACCTCCGGGTCTTCAAGCATTTTCGCTACCATTTCCTCATGCGTCATCATCTTCTTAGACCTTCCTTGCCTTAACCTCCGCCATCCTTCGCCTGGCGGTTTCAATCTCTATAACCGGGGTTTTCTGAGTCTTCTTCACGAAGGTGTGAAGCATTACGATCTTACTGCCTATAAGCGTACAGTAGAAAACCCGTCCGATCCCTTCTTGTGCCTTCAGGCGAAGCTCGAAAAGACCGTCTCCCATCGCTCGGGAGTGTGGCCTGCCGAGGTTCGGACCAAAAACAAGCATCCGTCTGGTGTACTGAATGTATCGAGCCTGAATCCCGGCAGGCAGAGACAGGATCTCTTGCTGCACTTTATCGCTGTAGTATTCAATCATCCACTCGTTCATGGTAATCGACATTAACATATTCGTTAATATGACGCGAGAAAAACCCTCACGAAGGCCACACGCGGCACCCTGTAATTGAGAGAATGGTGAAGGAAGCGTCACTGACGGTGCAACGATTTGCATGGTTCCAGTGACCTTGTTGCACTCTTTTCGTCCCATTGCTACTCACGGGCTTGATACCGCAGGGGTAAAATATTCTGCAATGATCCATCAATAATAACGTTGGCTTAGGCTCGATTTCCGTACCCTTGCGTCCTAGTCAGCCCCATAGGGGCGAAATATCGTAGCCCAAGGCGTCGCCTTGGGTGTTGTGGGAGCCGCCGCCCACATCAGGAAGCCCTGAAAGGGCGAGATATTTTTGACAAATCCGATCGTCGCATATTCCGCCCATGAACGATGTCCCCTCCTGCGTTCAGAGTCGCAGGATAGTCACGACGCCAGCTTCACCGTAGCGGTGAATTCGTCCCACGGCACACAGTAGAGTCCCTTATCGGTTTTTTCCACCAGGCCGGCGGTTTCCAGGATCTTCACGTCGCTAAAGACGTTCTTATAATGGCGGCGCAGATGTCTTGCGAGGGCGCTGATGCTTACACAGCCTATCTTGCGTAGTTCCCGCAAGAGTTGGAGTCGCTTCGGGGTGCAGTAGCGGGCAAAGGTTTCCAGATCGGGAAAAGATACCCGCTCGATTGGATTTTCCGGAATAACGCCATGATCGATCTTTTCAGCCCGGGCGGACCCGGAGGTCTGAACTGAGAGCAATACCGGGATTCAACCACGAAGAACACAAAGAGCGCGAAGGGAAAAATGGGGCTTCGTGGTGAACGCTTACATGACGTGAACTCCATCCGATCCAGCGGTCCCGTGTCGAACACTTCCAGGCGGCAGCGGAAAAGCTCAGAAGCGGCGCCCATTGGTCGCGCCACAATGCAACGTACCAAAGGGTTTCACTTATCTTGGGAAGCCGCCCCAGGTAATGATGCTGACCCATCAATTCCTGGAAACGGCCTTCTTCAGGTCTCTCAACTGGTCGGACGTAAATCTCAGA
>JARLHO010000072.1 GCA_031292215.1 Syntrophobacteraceae bacterium
CCTTTTTTGCAAAGGGGGGTTGGGGGGATTTACTCTCCAGCCGCTTGCAATGACGCGCATGGACCGGCTGGGCTCGCTCGCCCCCCTTATTTGCAACTTTGCAAAAGGAGATAGGTGGGCGTATGTGTGGGTAATTGTAAGTTGCCAAAGGGGGGCGACTGAGCCTGGCCCTCTCCCGCGCGTCTTTGGGAAAAAGGGGGGAGATCCCGTCTTGCGAGTCTTCGCTAAATTGAGCCATCGGCGGGGGGAGCGAACCGGGGCGGGCCCCATGGCGCTCGCAAGGTAGTCTCCTGATATAGAGAAGCACCCGGGACCCTATAACAATGTTTAAACGAAGCCTTACATTCGCTTTCTTCCTTCTTGCCGCGTGGTTCGTTTTCCTCGCGGCCGGGCGCATCATCGCGAGCGCGCCGCTTTCCAGTAGATTTTCCTCTTCGGTCGCGGTCTATGACGCAAACCATAATCTGCTGCGGCTAACCCTTTCCGCGGACCAAAAGTATCGATTGTGGTCGCCCCTTGAAAATATTTCGCCGTTGCTTGTCCAGGCGATTTTGCTGCATGAGGACCGCCACTTCACTAGCCATTTCGGTATCAATCCGCTGTCTTTAGTTCGCGCCGGCTGGGAAACCTATTTCGCCGGCGGGCGGCGGATGGGCGGATCGACCATAACCATGCAGCTCGCACGTCTTATCTACCATATAAATTCCCGCACGCTGCCGGGAAAGCTGCGCCAGATCTTTTGCGCCCTCGCGCTGGAGTTTTGCCATTCAAAGGATGAAATTCTTGAAGCCTACCTAAACCTTGTCCCTTACAGCCGAAATATCGAGGGCGTGGGGGCTGCGAGTTTAATCTACTTTGGAAAGACCGCCGATAGGCTCTCGCTTCCGGAAGCCCTAAGCCTCGCTGTCATTCCGCAGTCCCCCTTTCGCCGCACTCCGGATCGTTTGTCCGGGGGAGCCCTTGCGGACGCCCGCAAAGCCCTCTACGAAAAATGGAGGAAAAAACATCCCGGAGGCCAAATGGATGCGGCGCTGGTTAATCTCCCCCTGGTCGCTCGCGATACCCCGGAGTTGCCCTTCCTTGCGCCCCATTATGTGAACGCTCTATTGGCCAGACACCGGCGGGGCGAAAAGTCCGAAATTATCGGCACTCTCGACTTGCGCATGCAGCGGATAGTCGAGCAAAACATTCGGGCGTATGTGTTGCGCCGGAGCCGTGATGCCATTCGCAATGCGGCTGCCATGATTGTCGACTCGCGAACGGTTGACGTGAAAGCTCAGGTCGGATCGGCCGATTTTTTCCGAAAAGATATCCAGGGGCAGGTCGACGGGACCCGGGCAAAGCGTTCTCCGGGCTCTACGCTAAAGCCCTTTATCTATGCGCTGGGAATCGATCAGGGGCTGATTTACCCGATGACGATGCTAAAGGACGCGCCGCTCGTTTTCGGTTCGTATAATCCGGAAAACTTCGACGGACGCTTCGAGGGGCCGATCAGCGCAAAGGATGCTCTTATAAGGAGCAGAAATATTCCGGCCCTGTGGATAGCCTCCCGGCTCGCGCATCCGAGCTTTTACGAGTTTCTAAAGAGCTGCTCCCTATCCGGCCTGCGTTCGGAAAAACACTACGGGCTTTCGCTGGCCCTGGGGGGAGGCGAAGTAACGATGGCGGAACTGGTCGAGCTCTACGCCATGCTTGCAAACCGCGGAGTTTTCAAACCCCTGCGCTACTGCCGGGCGGATCCGATAGGCGAGGGGGTTCGAGTTCTTAGCCCCGAGGCAAGCTTCATAACGCTTGACATGCTAAAGGATAATCCCCGCCCGGGCAGGGCTATGCGCTGCGGCGGGCCGTCCGGATCGATGCCCCCGGTATCCTGGAAAACGGGGACTTCAGACGGTTTTCGGGACGCCTGGGCCGTTGGAGTCTTCGGACCCTACGTCATGGCCGTATGGGTTGGAAATTTCAAGGGAGAAGGCAACCAGGCCTTTGTGGGGTTGAAGGCTGCAGCACCTCTTTTTTTTGAGATAGTCGATGCGTTGAAGGCCAGGGGGTGGGACCTTACAGCCCCCCCTCGTCCCAGGCCCGCAAATGTGAGCAGGGTGGAAGTCTGTTCGGTTTCCGGCGAGCTTCCCGGTCCGGATTGCCCGCATAAGAAATGGACCTGGTTCATTCCGGGAAAGTCCCCCATAAAAGTTTGCGATATTCACCGGCGAGTGGCGATAGACGATAAGACGGGTCTTATCGCCCGTTCGCCTTTCCATGGGCCGATCCACACCGAAGTCTTCGAGTTTTGGCCCTCGAACATGCTAAAAATCTTCCAGCAGGCCGGAATTCCCCGGCGCCTTCCGCCTGCGGCCGATCCCGGCTCTGCGGTGGATGTTACGGCTGCAAGCGGCAATCCGCCGAAAATCATCTCTCCGGTGAACCATCTTACTTACGCGCTGCGCTCCTCGGGTGGCGAAAATCGAACCATCGCCTTTCGGGCGGTTACCGACGCCGACGTCCGGGAGGTCTACTGGCTCCTGGATGAAAGCTACGTGGGTAAGTCGGGGAGCGGCGAGCCTTTTTTCTGGACGGCCAAACCCGGCGACTACGTTCTGCGCGCCGTAGACGACCGCGGCCGCTCGGATTCAAGGGAACTGAAGGTGAGCCTGGTGCAGTGAGTCTTATCATCCCGCATCCCGGTGTCGTTGGGATAGGCTAACGCCCAGGGTGATTCTGTCCTGAAATAAAACAATAATAATATCGACATGATATCCAATTATCTGGTCAAAAGCTTTTCTCCCGTGTATATAAAGGACATCCAAGACATTGCACGGGGAGGGGGAATCCACTTTGGACCTGAGGGA
>JARLHO010000073.1 GCA_031292215.1 Syntrophobacteraceae bacterium
CTGCTTTCGCCTTATTGTTTGGACGCCGCAGCCTGTCTGGTTCGCTTATCGGCGGCATCGCCGAAACCCAGGAAATGCTCGACTTTTGCGGGAAACACAACATCACCGCCGATGTGGAAATCATCCCCATCCAGAAGGTTAACGAAGCCTACGAGAGACTGGTCAAGTCCGATGTCAAGTACCGCTTCTCCATCGATATGGCTTCTTTAAAATCCGAATAACCGGCATGATACGCTTGAGGAGTACGCAATGCAAAAGCGCAAACTCGGAAACAGCTGCCTGGAGGTCTCGGCCCTTGGGGCTCGGCTGTATGGGCATGAGCCATGGCTACGGTCCACCTGCGGACAAGCAGGCAGGAGATGATCGGCGAAGTTGCATCGTTTTGACGAAAATCTCGGGGCAGTGGCAGTCGAACTCACCCCTAATGACCTAAGGGATATCGATGCCGCCGCGTCAAAGCTCCCATTGCATGAATCCAAGAAGATGACGATAAAATTATGAGCATAAACGATCTGAGCAAGAGTGTGATTTTTCCGGTCGGAGAAAAACTTGACAACCCAAACTTCATCGGAACAGTTTGGCTCAAAATGCTGACCCCTTTCGGTTCGGCCTGCCCCATCGGCAATGTGACCTTTGAGCCGGGATGCCGCAACAACTGGCATAAGCACGCCGGTGGTCAGATTCTCCTCGTGACAGGCCGAAGAGGGTATTATCGGGAATGGGGCAAATCGGCTCGTGAGCTTCATGCGGGAGATGTTGTCACCATTGCCGCAGATGTAGAGCACTGGCACGGCGCCGCCAAAGAGAGCCGGTTTGTCCATCTGGCCGTTGAGGTCAACCCCGAAAAAGGTCCGGCTACTTGGCTGGAGCCGGTATCCGACGAAGAATACAATCTATTGGAGCGGCGTTCGTAGCATTAGGCATTTATTTCTTTTGGCAAAAGAAAACCATGAGGGTCTTGAAATAGGAAAACCTGTATGTTGGAGAGTTGGCTTCTTCATTGAGTCTTCTCGAAAACAAACTTCGGGTCAGCCAAGGCTTGCTCTGGTTTTTGGTAAACGTGATCCGGGTACAAATCATTGGCGTTTAGAGTGTCCGGATCGTCAAGAGAGGCCAATCGGCATAGCACGTAATTAGCGTAGTTGATGCCATGGCGCTCCCGGTCAGGCTCTGCGCCTCCTTTAGCAGAGATGCGATCAGGATCGCCATGATTTTTCAAATGAATAATTGTCTCAGAGGAAACGTACTCGAAATCGAATGGGTAATCGGGCCAGAAAAGTTTGAGCTCTCGCACCAGTTGCTCCTGATTGACTACATTGGCATAAAGCTGGACGGCCTTGTTGGCAGTACGCGGATCAGTTATAGCGCGGGCACTGATGGCGCCAATGTCCTTGATAGAGTGGGTGGGAAACATGCAGCGCAGGTCTCCAAAAGTGGTAATTTTGTCAAACAGCCGCAGATTGGGCAAGAAGTAATCGAATATGCCACCCGGAAAGATCATAGTCCACTCAAGCCCCGAACCATAGACCTGCTCCTGAAAGTTCTTTTTTGCGTCAAAAAGCGTTCCTACACCATAATCAAGAGCTTTGGTATGAGTCCCAAATTCGTCAGGCACGAATCGGCGCACCTTTGCCGAAACAGCCGCTTTGAGAATTGGCGGCTCAAGTTCCAGCACCAGGCGAACGTTGGCTCGAAGGGCTACCACCACGACATCTTGGCCGGAAAGAGCGCAGGCCAGCCGG
Source organism: Syntrophobacteraceae bacterium (assembly GCA_031292215.1). Lineage (GTDB taxonomy): Bacteria > Desulfobacterota > Syntrophobacteria > Syntrophobacterales > Syntrophobacteraceae > SbD1. The sequence continues at coordinate 1,743 of JARLHO010000073.1, forward strand.
GCGACGTCTTTTAAATCCCGTTGAAAGTAGAGCTGGATTCCGAGGGATTCAAGAATATCGAGTTGGTCTCGATTTTTTGTCGATACGCCACGCGATATCGCCAATACTTTATGGCCGAGTTTTTTTAGCTCTTTGGAAAGTGACATACCCACCTGGCCGGTGGCTCCGATGACGGCAATACGTTGACCGTGTTCTTGGACCACAGAAATGCCTCCTGTTCCGTGTTCATTGGCCGATTTGAACGGATAGCGGATGATTGCCGCGGCATTGGACCCAACGCCAAGCTCCAATAAGGCGAGCTTGCCGGTCGAACCTTCCCGCAGAAAGTGATTCAGCTCATCATATTTACGGGTCCAGGGTTTCGAAATGCAGCAGAAGGCCACGCTGCGGATGCAGCCAGCCTCGGCGGCCACAATCCAGGCAACTGCGGTAACTGGAGGCCAGAGCTTCGCGGTTCTCGTTAGTCACCGGGCAACCGATGATCGAGAAGTCTATTGTTGGCGGCGTTCACGATGGCGTCGGCCGCCAAACGGGTGATGTCGCCCTGCCGGAAGGCTACCGTCTTGCCAAGTGGGCTGGATACCCCCAGTGTGGTTTCAATGCAGGGGACATGCCCGGTCAAGACGATGCCTTGCTCCATGCGCTCTGTCCACAGCAACATGTCCAGGGACTCGCTCACCTCGGCGGCAATCTCATCGAGAAACCTCACGTTCAACGAGGCGCGCAGCAGACGACAAGGGTTAGTGAAGGCGCCGAGGAACTCCTTTTCATCTGCCTGTCCGTCGAGCAACCCGCACAAAATGGTCTCGAGGTTGGATACGTACTCACCCACGCTGGAAAAAGGCCGAGGTCGGACCAAAGGCTCAACGATGCGGATTTCACGACCGTATTGTGAGAGAGGGATTGTCATATCGGACCCCCGGGGTGGAATTTGACGTCTGCGCCATGATTTCCTGGCAGTGCCCTTCAAAAGAGCCTGACAAGCTAATTTCGTCAGACCCTTTGCCTTCTTTTTTAGAAATCCGCCTGTTTTGGCGGCCGGCCCGAGAAGTCCGCAATGGTTGCTTTTCCATGTTCAAGGTAGAATATCACGAAAATCGGATTATCCGGCGTCTGATAGATCGACTTGACCATTTCGCTAGCTTGCAACACTTCTGACTTCAGAGCAGGATCATCTGTGAATTGAATGTTGCCGGCCAGGCGAATCCACTGGAAATTGGGACTCAGACTGCAGAACTCAACCGATGGGTTCACGCTTAACTGCTTGAATACGTCCTTGGTGTTATTAGTGCAAAAATAGAGCCTTCCATCCTTCTCCATCATGAACTGGAAAGGGCGAACCCGGGGCTTGCCATTATCTACCGTCGCCAGAAACCCGGTTATGTTTTCTTTAAGGAACTGGACTATTTCCTGCATGGTGCCGATCTCCTCTCTTATCTTATCATTTAATCGCGCTCATTTGTTTGAACAGCCCGTAGATGCCCACGACATCCCAGTGCTCGGCAAGCTCCCCATCCCATATGCGGAATATGTCGACCGCATTAAAGACATATTTTCGCCCCGAAGCCCGCACCCACAACCACTCGGCCGTAAGTAGAATATTCTATGTAGAACTATTTACTGAAAAAAATTACTTCCCTCCGAGGTTTTTTTCCAACTCTTCCAATGTCTCAACCAATGCCTCACGTCCCGAAAGGGGAATATTCCCCCATGTCCGTTCCAGGAGGATACGGGAAATGTCCTCGAACTGTTGTCTGAAAACCTTGCCATTTTCCGTTAGCTCGACCAACGTCACCCTGCTGTCAGTCGGGGATTTGGACAGCTCAATGTAGCCGGCAGTTCTCAGCTTGGCGACCAGAACCGTCAGGGTATTCTTTTTCCTGCCGATGAGCGACGCCAGGCGATTCATCGGTAGCGGCCCATGCCGGTAGAGTTCGACAAGAATATTGCCGTGCGATGCAACGATCCCGGTCACACCGCGTTGCTCGAGCTGTTCCACTATGAGCTCATTGGCACACTCCCTGATCCTTGAGATCAAGCTTATGATTCTGTCGGTTTTCATAGAGGAGGATATTAGTTCTATATAGAACAATTGTCAAGAATAATTTCTCTTGGACGCAGGACAAATTTAAAACTGTTTTTTTCCCCTTACAAGAGCAGGGGAGCATGTCACCATCGGAAAAGGACAAAAGGACGCAAGTCTCCGGCACGTAAAGTTACCGGCTACCTAATCGGCGGGTTTTGTCGCCTACAGATGTTCAGAAAGCTAGTGGGTACCCCAAGAGCCCTGCAACTCGCCGCAGGATGAAGGATCAGTGTTGCCGCCCGGTACGGAGCAAGCAACGTGCGGGTATTCGGATCGGTGGCACGCGGAGAGGCAGGGGAGAAAAGCGATGTGGACCTGCTCGCTAATTCACCTCACTTTACCCCCCGGATACCATGTTAATCAACGTCCAGGATAAAGTGCACAACTTTTCCCGGTCCGTGAACACCGGTTGTCATGGTGGCCTCTATATCGCCGGTGCGGCTGGGGCCGGTTACAAGCGTCATGCGGGCCGGAAGTGCTGCGCCCGCCAGGTGAAGATACTCGGCCAGCTCTTCAAGGCATCCGTCCGCGTCACTTAGAACTATTGAGATTTCGGGAAGAAGGCTGGCCAAGCCGCCCATGCCCGGCCCCGTGGTTAGAACGAGGCTTCCGGTTTCCGCAAGATATTTTTCGCACCAGACAATCCCAACCGATGCAGCCCCCAGCCGGACGCGGTCCCAGGAATATCCCGACTGGTCTTTTCGAGCCATTGTCACTTCAAAGCCGCAAGAAGCAAGAACAGCCTCAACCGACTCCCGAAGGCCTTCGGGCCAGCCGGATGCGGAAAGGGCCGCCATTTTCGAAGACTCCTCTTCGCCAAGGAGCGCGGCCAGGCGGACGGACAGCTCGGCTTTGGCGACTCGTTCGACTACCGTTCCGGCGGCCTGCGCCATGCGGATATAGCGTTCCAAAACTTCAGCCTTGCTCATCGGTATCCCCCTTAGGCCCCTTTTGTCTTTGTTCCCACCAGGAGCGGAAATCGGGGCCCTCCCCGGGACGGGGCGCCTCCCGGCAAAGCGACCAGGCTTTAGCCGGGCCGGCCTTCAGCAGGCCCGAAAGCCCCGGGCCCGATGACAGCAGCCGGCGCATACCCTTAAGCCCCGCCCGGTACAGCATCGGATGCCCGGCTAGTATCGCCGGGACCAGCGCCTTCCAGGCAGCCTTTTTGCCCTTCAAATCGGTGCGCAGAACGCGGAGCCTCCGGTGAAATTCGGGAAGCGGAATCCTCATCGGGCACACTTCCGCGCAGCGCCCGCACAGGGTGCAGGCGTCGGGCAGATCGGCGTAAGCGTCCAGTCCCCATAAAAGAGGTGAGAGCACATCTCCCATCGGCCCGGGATATACCGATTCGTAGGCATGTCCGCCAACTGCTCGGTAGACCGGGCAGGAATTTAGGCAGGCGCCGCAGTGCAGGCAATGGAGCATCTCCCGAAACTGCCCGGCGGCAAGAGATGAGCGCCCGTTATCGAGCAGCACGACGTGGAGTTCCCTTGGGCCCTCCTCTTCCCCTTCGCGCCTTGGACCGGTAATGACGGTCACATAGCTCGATACGACCTGCCCCGTAGCCGACCGGGTAAGAAGCGTTAGAATACCGGTAAGGTCGTACAACTTCGGAATAATCTTATCGATTCCCACCAGGGCGATTTGTACGGGGGGAAGAGCCGTGGTCAGCCGGCCGTTTCCCTCATTGGTTACGATCGCAATCGAACCGGTCTCGGAAACGGCAAAGTTTGCGCCCGTAATTCCGATGTCCGCCGCAAGGAAACGCTCCCGGAGCGTTTTTCGGGCCACTTGCACGAGACCCCCGACATCGAGTCCGGGGGGGCTTCCCAAAGCCTTATGGAACAGGTCGGCTACCTGCTCGCGGTTCTTGTGGATCGCGGGAGCGACAATGTGTGAGGGCTTTTCACCGGCAAGCTGAATGATAAACTCCCCGAGATCGGTTTCGGTAACGGCGACTCCGGCCTTGAGCAATGCCTCGTTTAAAGAGACCTCTTCAGCGGTCATGGACTTGGATTTTACCGCCGAGACGGCGCCAAGCCTTCGGGCTATACCCTCGACGATTTCCACCGCTTCCCTTGCGTCGCGTGCATAGTGGGCGACGCCTCCCGCAGCTTCCAGCCGGTCGGCAAACCGCCGGGCAAAGCGCCACAGGTCGCCCGAGACCTCCATTTTGCGAGAGCGTCCCCAGTCCCTTAGCTCTTCGAAGCCGGGGTATCGGGCAGCGGCCGAGGCCCTTCCCGAAAACAAAAGGGTTGCGGTCTTTTCGACCGCGGCGCCCAGGACCTCATCGGCTACAGCCGCGGCCGAAGCCTTTCGAAAATTATGGGATGCTTTCATCATTTTTTCACATCACTTGAGCGCCCCGGCCATTAGCTCTGCCAGGTGAAGGAACCGTATTCCCGCGAGCCCAAGCCGCCGGGCGCCGGTGGAAAGGTGTGTAAGGCAGCTCAGATCAAGGGATGCGACCCGGGTGGCCCCCGTAGTCGTTATATTTTTTAGCTTATCCGCCAGGAGCCGACCGGAGACTTCGGGAAGCTTTACGCTAAAACTTCCCCCGAATCCGCAGCAGGTTTCCTGTTCGGGGAGGGGGACAAAATCTTCCACGAACATCTGCGCAAGGTACTCTTCGGCCACCCCCCGCAACCCTATGCCTCGCAGGGTGCGGCAGCTCGAGTGATAAGTCGTGCGGGCCGGATCGGGGTGGCGGGGCATCTTCTTAATGCCAACAACGAGGTGCAGGAACTGGCAAAATTCGTAGGTCCTTTGTCCCAGCGCTTCGAACCGATCCCGGAGAGCGGGCGAATCGGGGAAAAGCTCGGCGTAGTGGTTTCTGACCGTGTCGGCGCAAGAAGAGCTTATCGCCACGACAGTTTGTGCGTCTTCGAAGACCTCAAGGGTATGGAGAGCAAGCCGCCTTGCCCCCTCCAGGTTGCCCGTGTTAAGCCACGGCTGGCCGCAGCAGGTCTGAAGACGGGGAAACTTCACTTCCACGCCAAGTTTTTCGAGAACCTCAACACTGGCGCGGGCCGATGCGGGATACAACAGGTCGGCGGTGCAGGTCAGGAGCAGAGATATCTTCATATTACGATTGTCCGGTGTCCTTATTTTCCACAAAAAAACACTGCGGTTATTTTATTACCACGAAGAGCACGATGAGCACGAAGAAACTGCTGAGGGGTTTCACAGGACGAAGCGACTTATGCCGTCTTTTAACCTTCTGACGTTGAAATTAAGGAGCAACCCCGTCTTTATGCCTGCGAGCTTCATATATGTTAAAAGCTGCGCCTCATGAATCCCCGTAACATGCTCAATGGATTTTAATTCAAGGATGAGTTCGCCCTCCACAAGGAGGTCCACCCTATAGCCACAGTCTGTCCTTACACCTTTATACCTAACGGAAATCGGCCATCGCAACCGGGACTCGACTCCGGACAAGGTCAATTCATGGGCCAGGCACTGTTCGTAGGTTGACTCAAGCAGTCCGGGACCCAGGTTTCGATGCACCTCTATTGCGCAACCAATCACTCGCTTGGATAACGCGTCGAATTCCATACCGGCTCCATGAAAGTCGAGGAGTAAATGGCGACTATATTTTTCTCTTCGTGTCCTTCGTGCTCTTCGTGGTGAAAAAAGACCCCGCCCCCTGGCTCAAACCAGCAAATATTTTTTTCGCACCGCTTCGTTTTCGCGCAGTTCACCTACTGCGCCATGCCAGCGGATTGCGCCGTTATCAATTATGTAGGCCCGGTCGCTAAGCCCCAGGGCGACCTTCTGGTTCTGTTCGGCCAAAAGCACCGTTAGCCCAAAAGATCTTAACTCAGCGATTTTTTCCACAAGCATCGCGACCACCAGCGGGGCAAGCCCCTCGGTCGGCTCGTCCAAAAGAAGAAAATCCGGGTTAGTCGCAAGCGCCCGGGCAATGGTTAGCATCTGCCTTTCCCCGCCGCTAAGACAGCCCGCTTTTCGGGAGCAGATTTTTTTAAGGGCCGGGAAAAGCTCGTAGGCCTTCTCCCTGTCCCAAAAAACTCGACCCTCGAACCGGCGCTCGGATATCTCCAGGTTTTCCTCGATGCTCAAATCGGCGAAGACCTCGCGGCTGTCCGGAACGAACCCGATCCCTTTTCGAGAGATCCGAAAAGGCTTCACACCCAGGATGGGTTCGCCCTTGAAAAGGATGCTTCCTCTCCGGGGCGGGGTAAGCCCCATGATGCTTCGCATGGTCGTTGTCTTGCCCGCGCCGTTTCTTCCCAGAAGGCATACGATTTCGCCTCTTTTAACCGTAAGAGATACTGAATGGAGGATATGTCCCAGGCCGTAGTAGGTGTCAATCCCATCGACTTTTAACATCACGCGGCCCCGCCCAGGTAAGCGTCCCGAACCGCAGGGCTCTTGCACACCGCCTCCGGGCAGTCCTGAATGATGGTCTTTCCGCCCTGGAGCACCATGATCTCATCGGAAAGCGATAAGACGAGTTCGATATTGTGTTCGCAGAAAAGTACGGTAAGGCCCTGTTCGGCGGTAAGCCTTCTTATGAGCCCGGTGCATACTGCTGCCTCCTCGGAAGACATGCCCGCTGTCGGCTCGTCCAGGATGAGCAGCCGGGGACTGGTGCTGAGGGCGATCGCGATTTCGAGCACCTTCTGGTCGCCGTAGGAAAGCTTTCCGGCGATACTCCCCGCTTTTTCCCGAAGACCGACGCTTGCAAGGATTTCCATGGTCTCGCCAACGGCCATCTTCGAAGCGGCGCGAAAAATATTCCCCGCTTGCCTCGTGCGTGAAAGCACTGCGGCCTGCACGTTTTCAAACACGCTCATGCGACTAAAGATGTTAACGATCTGAAAGGCCATGCCGATGCCTTTTCTGCAAATCTCATGGGGAGAAAGCGAAGAGATGGGCTCGCCCCCGAATAGGACGCGGCCCCCCTCGGGTTTTAAATGGCCGGTAATTATTTTGAACATCGTAGACTTGCCGGCGCCGTTGGGACCGATTACGGCCACTATTTTCCCGCTGCCCACGTGAAGGTCTGCGCCGCTAAGGGCGTTAAACCGGTCAAAAGATTTACGGATTCCTTCGACGCGCAGCATCTATTCGGGTTCCGTTTCAGTTGATAGTTCCATTTTGGAGTTGGCCCGCCTGAGGAGCAAACCCAGGACTCCTTCCGGAAAAAAGAGGATGACCGCCATAAGGATGATGCCCAGGATGAGCGGCCAGTGGTCGGTGTATATGCCGGCAAAAGTCCTTAAACCCAGTATGACCGCTGCCCCGAAAAGAGGCCCGAGGAAAGTGTACCAGCCCCCCAGAAGGCACATTACCATGACTTCCATGGAGGCTGTCCAAAACATCATGTCCGGCACGACCGATCCTTCCACCACAACGTAGAGCGCCCCGGCAATTCCTGCGAAAAAAGCCGCGAGCACCTCCCCTTTCAACTGGTGCAAACGGATGTCTACGCCTATGGCCTCGCTTCTTTGGGGATTGTCGCGGATGGCCTGGAAGATCTTTCCAAACGGCGAATTGACGATTCTATACAGGAGAACCATGCAGATAAGGACCACAACCGCTGTAAGGTAATAGGCGCCACGGGTCGTGGAGATCGCATCCGGCAGGGGAATTTCATGGAGCCCGTCGCCTCCGCCGGTAAACGAGTACCACCGAAAGACTACAGCCCAGACAAGCGAGCCCAGCGAAAGCTGCAGCATTCCAAAATAGAGTTTGGAGAGGCGAACGCAAATCGCGCCTATCAGCAGTCCCAGCATGGCGGAGACAAGCGGTGCGAAAAGAAAGGCCGGCCAAAGGGGGGCATGGGCCTTTGCGAGCATCAGGGCGAACGCGTAGGCGCCCGCGCCGTAGAAAACCGCGTGGTGAAACTGGTACATGCCCCCGTAGCCGAGAACGAGGTTAAGGCTTGTGGCAAAAAGACCCGTCACCAGGACAAGTGCTGCAAAGTAGACGTAGAACTCGGGCAACACCAGCGGGAGCAAAAAAAGAACGGCCGCGGCGGTAGGGAAAGCCAACGTTTCCAGCCGCAGAAGGGATCGGGCGCGATAAGCGAGGGACAAAGAAGGTGCAACCATCTGAAAATCCCTCTACCAGGCGGATTTAAGAAGACCCGAGGGCCGCAGGAGTAAAACGACAATTACCGCCGCGTACGGGAATACGATCGAAAACTGCGGCAATATCAAAACGCCCAGGGAATCGGTCAACCCGAAGATAAGAGACCCCAGAAGAGCGCCCCAGACATTTCCAAGACCTCCCATGATTACGATCAGAAAGGCCTCGATGATAATCGAGGCGTCCATCCCCTGGCTGATGCTCTGAGTAGGGGCGACAAGCGCCCCCCCCAGGCCCGCTAGAAAACAGCCGATCATAAAGACCGCGGCAAATACCCAGCCCACATTGATTCCCACCGCCCCGACCATTTCGCGGTGCACGGCGGCAGCTCGTGAAATTTTTCCGATTTTTGTCCTGTTTATAAGAAACCACAGCCCGATGGCCACAAGGGGGCCCACGCACAGAAGGAAAAGCGAGTAGCGCGGAAGAGCAAGGCCCAGAAAGGAAAAAGAGCCTTGAAACATCGCGGGAAGGGGCAAAGAGCGATACCCCGACCCCCAAACGATTTTCACCAGGTCATCGAAGATGAGGGCAAGGGCGAAAGTAAAAAGCAAAAGCATCAGGTGGTCGCGCTCATACAGGCGGCTAAGAAGAAACCTTTCGGCCAAAAGGCTTAGGAAGGCTACCGCCAGGGGCGCCAGCAGAAGAGATGCGAAAAACCCCGCAGCGCCTCCTCCCAACATTCGGGTGATGGAATAAGCCAGAAAGGCCCCCACCATATAGAGGGCGCCATGAGAAATATTGGGTATGCGAAGCACCCCGAGCACCAGGGTCAAACCGGAGGAGACGATAAACAGGGTGGTGGTCTTTCCGAGCCCCACCAGCACCTGCTGGATGAGCGAAACCAAGGTCAAATGAATTGCGGGGTGCACGATTTTTCTTATTCCCTCTAATGCTTTGCCCTGGCTTGCTTGATTTCGGCAATGGATGGCATGAGTTGCTCGCCCGGGATGGTGACGTTATCCTCTGCTACCAGGTATTTAAACCCGGGCTCTTTTTTCGTTACCCCCATAAACATCGGCAGCACCACCTGGTGATCGAAGGCCCTCATGGTCACGCTGCCTACAGGGCTTTCCACGCTAAGGCCCTGGAGCGCATCGATAAATTTTTCGGTATCCATCCCGCCGGATTTCTCACAGGCCTTCTGGATGAACTCCGCGGCAAGGTACCCGTAGAGCGCCCCCGAATTTGGTTCGCGATGATAGCGCTTCTCAAACTCCGCAACAAATTGGGCGTTGGCTGCGGTTTTGGGAAAATAGGTATAGTAGGTACCGGTGCAAAGTACGCCCTGGGGGCCGTCCAGCCCAAGGGATTTGACGCTGTCTGCGGCCGTGTGCATGAATATGGGCAGTTTATGGTTTAGGCCGCTCGCCTTTATGGCTTTTAAAAACGAGACGCAGTCGGATCCCCCCGTTGCAACGATGAGACAATCGGGTTTAGCGGCAAGTATTGCCGTTATATACGGAGTAAAATCGGGTTCTCCGACTTTCCACCATGACTCCCCGGCAAGAACCGCTCCGGGTTTTAGCTTCTTCATGTTTTTCCACAGGCTCCCGGCCAGGGCGTGGCCGTATTCGTAGTCGTCTCCGGCTATCCAGTACCGGTTAAAGGGTCTGGGCGCCAAACCCAGGGCCGCCGCCTTTCCAATCATTGCCGTGTTCTCGTTTACCGAGAAGACATAACGATTGCCGTCCGCGCCCGTTAGCCTGTCGCTTTTGGCCATCGTGGCCAGGAAGGGCACTTTTTCTTTCCGGCAAAGATCGGCCAGGGCAAGAGCGAGCGAGCTGTTGATGGTCCCCATCAAAACATTTACATGTTCTCTCATGATCAGTTCTTTTGCTTCGGCTAAACCCACATCGACCCGGAATTTATCGTCCCGGGTCTCTACCTGGACTTTGCGTCCGAGGATGCCCCCGGATGCATTGATTTTATCAACCATCAAAAGGAATGCGTCGCGAACGTCGTTGGAGTAATAGCTGGCTGGGCCGGAATAGGTGTCCACGATGCCGATCGTTATCGGAGCGGCCTCTGCGGCCGGGCAGGACGCGGGCCGCAGGCAGAAGACTATCCCCAGACACACGATAAACGCCCATGATTTTCTCATTTTGCTCCTCCCTTGAGGTTAACATTATAACGGTATAAGAAGCCCTCGAAGCGCCAAGGAGCCATGTCACGGAGATTGAAGCGGGGCGTAGGGGTTGAGATCAACCGGGTATCGGGTCCAAAACCTGCAAGGCTCTCTTTCGCGCTAAAGCTAGAACACACCCCGGGCAGGATTGTCAAGGCGTTTTCAACGCACGTACCCCCCCGCTCTTCCGCCTCCCAAAAAAAAGCGGGATACACAGGCTCAAGGGAAAAAGCCCGGGAAAAAACTCTTACGATCCGGAATTTACAAGACTGGGTTTACACGCCGTGCAGTAGCCATGCAAAACGACCTGCCGTCGCAGCACGTGGAACCCGTCAAGCCCCGGGACAGATATCGTCGGATCCTCTACCGTAGAGTCGGCATCCAGGATCCTTTGACACTGCAGGCATACCATGTGGTTGTGGGGACCGGTTTTGGCCTCGTATCTGGCGACTTCGGTTATCGGGCTTACTTTATCGATAAGTCCGACTTCGTAGAATTTCTCAAGCGTCTTATAGACCGTGCCAAGTGAAATCATTGCGAACTTCTTTTTTACCAGTTGGTAAACTGTCTCAGCGCTGGGGTGTTCTCTGGAAAAATACATCGTTTGATAAATAGCCAACCGCTGATAGGTTACCTGAAGGCCATGAGCCCTAAGTGTTGCGATGAAATCCTTCTCCTTTTTACCCTCCATTACTCCTCTTCCCCCTTGTCTTTTGAACAGCAATCAGTGCAAAGCTCAAAAAACCCCGACTTTTTCTACATACAAAACGTAGTTTAAGCAAGTCAATTCTCTTAATAATGGCTATTTTTAAGCCGCGCTTTCTCCTTTTGCTGATAACCCGCCGATGCGCTTAAGAAAAACCAGTAAAACCGAGATGGCCGCCGGGGTAACCCCCGGTATACGGGAGGCTTGCCCGACCGAAACGGGCCTAACGGCTCCAAGCTTCTGCTTGACCTCGTTAGAGAGCCCCGGCGCCAGGTCATAGGGAAAATCGGGGGGAATAGCGATTTCCTCCATCTGCTTGAACTTTTTCACCTCCGATTCCTGCCGCCTCAGGTAGCCTTCATACTTGCACTCGATTTCGACCTGTTCCCCGATCTTTTCGGAAACCATGGATACTGTCCCGCAAAGTCTGTCCAAATCCGCGTAGGAGAGTTCAGGCCGCTTTAGCAGCTTTTCTAGAGACATCGGCTCATCGATCGGGCTAGATCCCTTTATGGCAAGAATTTCGCTTACCCCCTCGCCGGGGCGCACAATGGTTTTCCTGAGTCGTTCCAGTTCGGCTCGCACCGCTTCGCGCCGCTCCTTTAGCTCCAGGTAGACCGAGCGGTCATGGAGTCCCAGCTCGTATCCCTTCTCCAAGAGCCGCGCATCGGCATTGTCTTCCCGTAGCAGGAGTCGGTATTCGGACCGGGACGTAAAAATCCTGTAGGGCTCGTTTGTGCCCTTGGTGACCAGGTCGTCGATCATGACGGCCATGTAGGCTTGCGACCTGTCCAAGAGAAACGGCGGCCTTTTCTGGACCTTTAAGGCAGCGTTTAACCCGGCCCACATCCCCTGCGCCGCAGCTTCCTCGTAGCCCGAAGTCCCGTTTATCTGCCCGGCCAAAAAAAGGCCCTCGACAAGCTTTGTCTCAAGGGTCGGATAGAGCTGCGTGGGGTTAATGTAGTCGTATTCTATCGCGTAGGCCGGCCGCATTATCTCGGCGCATTCAAGCCCGGGGATCGTGCGGATCAGCTCGATCTGGACCTCTACGGGAAGCGAATTGCCCGTTCCGCTGGCGTAAATCTCTTCGGTATCCAACCCCTCGGGTTCAAGGATTATCTGGTGGGACTCCTTGTTGGCAAACTTCATGACCTTGTCTTCGAGGGAGGGACAGTACCTTGCCGAAACCCCCTGGATAGTGCCGTTGTAGAGCGGGGAAAGGGCGATATGTCGGCGCACCAGGTCGTGGGTGCGCTCGGTAGTGCGGCCGATATGGCAGGTGACCTGGGGCAGGGACAGATTTTGGGTAAACAGGGAAAAGGGCCTGGGCTCCGGGTCTCCGCCCTGTTCGCGAAACGCGCTAAAATCAATGCTTCGGCGATGGATTCGGGCCGGGGTGCCCGTTTTCATCCTGCCCAAACAAAACCCGATCCGCTCCAACCGGTCGGCAAGGCCGATAGAGGCAAATTCTCCGGCTCTTCCCGAAGAAATCGTGCTGTCTCCAACATGAACGAGCCCATGCAAAAAGGTCCCGGTCGCAACAACCACCGCGCCCGCTTCAAAGCAGGTCCCGAACTGGTCGATCGCACCGGTTATTTTTCCGCCCTCTATCAGCAAAGACTCGACTGTGGACTGCCTGAGTTCGACATTTGGCTCGAGTTCGATCCGGTTTTTCATAGCGATCCGGTAGCGCGCCTTGTCGTTTTGGGTCCTTGTCCCCCGGACCGCCGGCCCCTTTTTGGTGTTAAGCAGGCGGAACTGGATCGCTGTCTGGTCGGAAATTTTGCCCATCTCTCCTCCCAGCGCGTCGATTTCCTTTACCAGATGTCCCTTGCCTATTCCGCCAATAGATGGCGAACAGGGCATGTGCGCCACCGTGTCCAAATAGATGGCGATCAAAAGGGTTTTGCATCCCAGGCGCGCTGCAGCAAACGCCGCCTCGCAGCCGGCATGGCCCGCCCCGATTACTATTACGTCGTATTTTTTAGTCATTTCCGGTTCTTTCTTCCTCGGCGAGGGAATAACTGGTGCTTCGACCGCCTCCGGGGTCTTTTACCAAAAGGCATTCCTTACTGAACTGGGCTGAAATGCTGCAGAATCTTTGCGAGCTTTTTTCCGACCTCGCAAGCACCATATCTGCTAATTCCCGCGCGATGCGACAGTTTCCGTCCTCAAAAGGATGAACCGTCACGAACCAAAGGTGAGCGATACCCGCTCGCAGCGCCAGTTCCGTACCATCCTCCCTGTTAAACCAATGGAGAAAGGCCTCCATTTCCTTCTCGTATTTCACTCAGCAAGTCGGGATGCCGTTGCACCAGTTTGAGAAGTTTGACAAGAGGGGCCGGAGGCCGGGTTTTACCCCGCTCATAGCGGGAGAATGCCACCTTGCCTATACCAAAGGCCCTGCCGGCTTCCGCCTGAGTGAGTTTTAGGTTTTTCCTGATGCGCCGAATATCAACGCTCATGTCTCCTTTTGACGTGCGCAACAGATCCGCCTGGGCCTCAATATAGCGCCCGTAGCTTTCTTCGTCCCAGACGCCCTCCCCACAGCTTGGACAAAACTCCCCACGCATCGCATTCAAGGTCAGCGAACGTCCGCCGTAGGACAGAGTTTCGTCGAGGGTTTTCTCCACCATTTCCGGGTGATCGCATGCGGGACATTTCATCGCTCCACCTCACTTTTCCTTAAACTGAATGACCGGCGGTCGCCCATCGGTAAACCCAGTGACTTTAATATAAACAACAATGCCGTTCGAGGTCGTTCCATGGTAGACATCCTGCCACACTTGAGGGTCCATTTTCGTGGTCATAGCTTTGTAAAAATCACGCCTGGAGAGTGCGAGCACCACCTGCCGCATTTCGGGTTCCGTCAAACCCGGGGCAAGCCCCCCCGTGCAACGCCGTTACGGTGAACGGCCTGGCCGCAGGGTCTGCGACCGTCTTCTGTATCTCGGCCAGCTCGTAGTGTGGCGTGCGTTTCTCCATGTTTTTCATTAATCAAATTGATAAAATTAGTCAACTTGCCAAATCTGCCGCGAGTTAGAATCTTCTCCGCTTTTTCTTTAATTGACCGTTTCCTGTGTGATACTGGACGTTATCCGGCACATGAAAACCCAAAAGGGATGAAAGGTGGACAAGGACCCGCCTGCGGCGAGGAAAACGGGCGGGGGGCCTTACGCATATCGCCCGGTGGTGGACGATGGGATACATTATCACGAGGAAACGTGGATTGCGTCCTATTGGAGAATAAGAGTCATTTGCGGAAATTTCTGCGGTTTAGGCTCAGAATCCCCGCGCGCTGTGTCCGCGGCGGGCACTCGCATCACGGAAGGCCCACACGGTCGGCCACCACTTTCTTCACAACCTGCCGAAACTCCGGGAGGACCTCGTTCACCCGTGCTGGAAGATCTGCCAACCGAACACCTCGATCGGCTGGGTGCGCGATTTCACTGCGGACCCGCGCGTATTTCGTTTCATCACCTTTCGGGCCAGGCTCAACCCTGACGCCCAAGGGGCACAGAACACCCTCCACCGCTTTGACCGTGCCCTTACCTGCTACGTATGTAAGAACGCCCCAGTAATGGATAAACTGCTGCACTGGATTGTCGATATGCGCTGCAGCGTTGAAATCCTGCAGGAGGTCGCAGACCCGAACCATCGCAGATAACTTGGTCTTCAGCTCATTTGAATTCAGCACAAAAACCGCCCCGCCGCGAAGGGCCATAGTCGCCGGCTTAATGTATACGGTCTCTGAACCACGCGGATCATTGTATGATAGGAGTGCGGGCAACTCAATGGGGAGGCCCAGCTCGAATGACAAATGCTCGACCAGGCCCAACACGAGATCGTCGAAAGCGGCCCCTGGATTCACAGGTTCGGGGCCTACACTCTCTGCTAAGACAATCACGACACGCAGAGATCGGGCGGCTTCGTCGTATTCAAGGTACAAGTCGGCGATGTCGGACCTGACGCCGCCTAGCTTAATTGGGATGACGGAAGGTAGGCCCTTGGGCGCGTTGCTCACAAAAGATTGGCGTGTGGCATGTCATCACTCAATTTTTTGTAAGCGTTCACCACGAAGCCCCATTTTTCCTTCGTGCTCTTCCTGTCCTTCGTGGTTGAATCTTAGTCCTGCTGCCCGTTCAGACCTGCGGGTCAGTAGTCAACCACGAAGCACACAAAGCACACGAAGAAAGTGCGAAAGGGCGGGCTAAAAAGCCACGGCAGTTCTTCATGGTGAACGATTGCAATTTTTTACCTGGCTGCCAGGCTCTGTGAAGACGGTTTATAAGTCCTTTCAAAAATGATTGTGTCATGCGGAAGTATCTTTTCATTTTAGCCTTATTCCAAATATTTTGCTTCACTGTATCCTGGTTATACTTAGGCTTCGTTGCAATTGCAATAAGGGGTTCTACGCCAGAAACCGCAGACTTTTTAAAATCCTATGACCGCAGAAACGACCGGGTGTCGCTTGACGAAGTCGAGCGAATTCTGATTTAAGATGCACAATTCTAAGTTTACAAGACGGTATAGGATATGCCGGGAGCACATTGGGGTAGCGTACACTTTAGTATCTTTTGATAAAAGGCTCCAGGTCCTCACCGCAGGGTGATTCTGTCCTGAAATAAAACAATAATAATATCGACATGATATCCAATTATCTGGTCAAAAGCTTTTCTCCCGTGTATATAAAGGACATCCAAGACATTGCACGGGGAGGGGGAATCCACTTTGGACCTGAGGGA